>CAZBMH010000021.1:0-33800 GCA_964492685.1 uncultured Micropruina sp. | reverse complement strand
GCCTCGGGCAGCGGGTACACGCCCTCGGACTCGATCGGGTTCTGGGTGGCGATGACGATGAACGGCTTCGGCGCCGGGTAGGTGGTGCCGCCGATGGACACCTGCTTCTCGGCCATCAGCTCGAGCATCGCCGACTGCACCTTGGCGGGCGCGCGGTTGATCTCGTCCGCGAGCACGAAGTTGACGAACACCGGCCCGAGCGCGATGTCGAACTTCTCCTGGCGCGCGGAGTAGATGCGGGTGCCGATGATGTCGGAGGGGACCAGGTCGGGGGTGAACTGGATCCGGGCGAAGTCGCCGCCGACCACCGTGGCGAACGAGCGAACGGCGAGCGTCTTGGCCACGCCCGGCACGCCCTCGAGGAGGCAGTGGCCCTTGGCGAGCAGCGAGACCATCAGCTGCTCGACCATGTGCTCCTGGCCCACGATGACGCGCTGCACCTGGGCGATCGCCTCACCGAGCAGCTTGGCCGCGTCTCGGGTCTCGGGCGAGCCCTGCGGCGCGGCGACCGGGGCGGGCGGCTGCGGCCGGAATCCCTCGGGCGGGGGGCCCTGGACGGGGCTCATCCCCGGTGGTGGGGGCGGAAAGGAGCCCTGGGGAGGGATCGAGTTGGTCACTCACGTCTCCTGACTTGGCGCGGCGCGCGGACCCTTCGGCCCGCAGGTTCCCCCACACGATACCGGGAGGGGCCTCACCGTCGCCCCCGCCTGGGCGGCGGCTGCGCCCCGGTGGGGCAGAATGGAGGCCGCCGTCCAGTCGCCGCAGGAGAGGAAGCGATGTCCGAGGAAACGCCCCCGGGTGAGAACCCGGCCGAGCGTCCCTCGGCCGACCCTGCTGCCGCGATCCCCGACCCCTCAGCCCCGATCCCGGTGCCCCTCACCCCGCTGCACGCGGACGACCCGCCCAAGGTCGCCGACTTCTGGCTGGACGCCCGGCTGACGGCCACGCCGTCCGGCATCGCGTTCGCCGGCCACGACGACCGTCACACCCCCGTGATGCTGATCCTGCTCGGCAGCGGCGCCGCCGCCGATCCGGCCGCCCGACAGCGCCTCGCCGGCGAGGTCAACAAGCTGCACGTAGACACGGTCATCGCGCGCGGCGGCGAGGGGCAGGACGAGGGCCGGCTCGGCCACCGCTTCCGGGACTCCGACCACGAGCCGGACAACGCCAACCAGCCCCCCGAGGCCCCCTGGGTGGCGCTGGCGTACGACGGCAGTCCGGCCGCTGTCGCCGAGGCCGACCGGATCCTGGCCGAGATCGAGCTGTCCCGGTTGCCACTGCAGGGCACCCCGGCCGGCCCCGACTACCGGCTGCACTGGATCGACGACACCGCCCCCGGCGTGTCGCGGCTGTGGCCGCTGCCCTGGCCGGGTCGCCACGATCGGTCGAGTTGGGTGTCGATCCTGGTGTCGTGGCTGATCATGCTGCTGCTGACGGCCCTGGCGATCCTGATCGCGATCCTCATTTTCGACAAGGCGCCCGAGCAGTCGCCGCCGCCCCCGGTCCCACCGACGGCCAGCCCGCCCCCGTCCGGCTCCCCGCCGCCCTCCTTCTCGCCGTCGCCGCAGTCCGGGTCGCCCTCCCCCCAGTCGGGTTCGCCCTCGCCGCAGTCCGGGTCGCCCTCCCCGCAGTCCGGCTCCCCGTCGCCGCAGCCCGGCTCGCCGTCGCCGCAGTCGGGTTCCCCGAGCGGCCGGGGCAGCCCCACGCCGAACTCGAAGCTGTGAGCCGACCGCGGCTGATCGCGACCGACCTCGACGGGACGTTCCTGTCGCCGCGCGGCGGCGTGAGCGCCACCAACGCGGCCGCCCTGGCGCGTTGCGCCGAGGAGGGCATCCCGGTGGTGGTGGTCACCGGACGCCCGTTCCGGTGGCTCGACCCAGTCCGGGGTCTGAGGGGCCTCCACCCCTGGGTGATCGTCAGCAACGGCGCCGGGGTCTACGACCGAGACTCCGCGGTGCTGCGCCGCGCGTCCGGCATCGACGTCGCGACGGCCCGGGAGGTGGTCGCCGAGCTGCGCGACGCCGTCCCCGGCATCAGCTTCGGCGTCGAGACCGAGCACGGCTTCGGCTGCGAGCCGCACACGCCCAGCGACGCCCGCGGCCTCCCGGAGACCGAGCAGCGCCCCATCAGCGAGCTGCTGCGCGAGCGGGCGGCCCCACTGAAGCTGCTGGCCTTCCACGGGGGCCTCGACGCCGGCCGGCTCAGCGATCGCGTGACGCCGGTGGTGGCCGGACGGCTGACCGTGACCCATTCGACATGGGCCGGTCTTCCGGGGATGGTCGAGATCAGCGGGCCGGGCGTCGACAAGGGCTCGGCGCTGGCGGCGCTGTGCGCGTCCTGGGGTATCGCGGCGAGCGAGGTCGCCGCCTTCGGCGACATGCCGAACGACGCGTCCATGCTGGCGTGGGCCGGGCACCCGCGGGTGGTCGCCAACGCCCATCCCGAGCTCCTGGCGCGGGGGTACCCCGTGGTCGCCGCCAACGAGGCGTCCGGGGTGGGCCTGGGCATCCTGCGCCTGCTCGGCGATTCCCCGCCGATCTCCTCGCTCGACCGGTAGCCGAAAGCGAGCCGGCGCCCTATTGTAGGTATGTCAGGACATGGGGCAGCCGCGTCGCCCCGGTCGGGTCGTAGGCGAGCGACGAGGAGCAGCGAGATGACGGCAGTGACGATCTCCCGCGAGTTGGGAAGCAACGGCGCCCGGGTGGCGGAGGGGGTCGCGGCCGAGCTGGGCTTCGACCTGGTCGACAAGAACACCCTCAACCGGGTGTTCCGGCAGTACGGGCTCGGGCACTTCGCCAGCCTCTACGACTCCAAGCCCCGGCTGCGGGACTTCTTCGACTCCGACGCCCGGCTCACCCTGGACCTGTACGCGCAGCTGCTGAGGGCGTTCGCGCAGGCGGGCAACGTCGTGTTGCTCGGTCGCGGCGGCTTCGCGGTCCTGGGCGAGCTGGACGACGTGGTCGACGTGCGGGTGACCGCCCCGCTGCCCACCCGGATCGAGCGGGTGACCGCCCGCCGCAAGGGGCGCACCGCCGCGGAGGCCGAGGCCCGCATCGCCAAGGAGGACCGGGTGCGCGAGCGCTTCGTGAAGGTCTTCTTCGGCCGCTCCTGGAACGATCCCGCGGGCTTTGACCTCGTCGTGGACACCGACACCCTGGGCGTGGACGACGCCGTGGCCCAGGTCGTCGAGGCCGTGGGGCAGCTGCCCGCCGACGCCGGACAGAGCGCGGCGCTCGAGGTCGACCCCGTGCTGGCGCGCGCGGTCGCACAGGTGCTCGGGCGCGTGTGAGCGACACTCCCCCGCTGCCCGCCGACCCCGCCGTCCTGGCGCACCGGCTGCTGGACCTGGCCAGGCACAGCGCGCGGGTGATCGTGGGCATCTGCGGGGCACCCGGGGCCGGCAAGTCGACCCTGGCCGCCCTGGTCGCGACCGCCGTGAACGCGTCGCATCCCGGTCACGCCGTGGTCGTCGGGATGGACGGCTTCCACCTGGCCGCAGCCGTGATCGCCGGCGACGAGCGGGCCAGCCGCCGCGGCGCGCCGGACACGTTCGACCCGGACGGGTACGCCGCCCTCCTGGCGCGGCTGGCCGAGCGGGGCCCGGACGTCGTGTATGCCCCGGAGTTCCGTCGCGACCTGGGCGACCCGGTGTCCGGCGCGGTCCCGATCCCGCCGGAGTGCCCGATCGTGCTGACCGAGGGCAACTACCTGCTGCACCCGGCGCCGCCGTGGCGCCGTGTGCGCAGCCTGCTGGACGAGGTCTGGTTTCTGCAGGCGCCGGACGAGGACACCCGCGTTGCCGCCCTGATCGCCCGCCACGTCCGCTTCGGCAAGACCCCGGAGCACGCGGAGCGACACGTCCGCGACTCCGATGAGCGCAACGCCGCCCTGATCGCCACATGGCGCGACCAGGCGAACCTGCGCCTGGCCTGGCCGTCCTGGGACCGCTGACCGCTTAGCGCCGAACCTGCGCCGGATGTGCCCGCGCATCGTCGCTGCGGGCCACCAGGACGGGTACGAGCGCTCGCCCCGCCGGCAAGGAGCAGGGCGTCTGAGCCGTCAGGTCAGCTTGCAGAAGGCGTCCACGTGGTTGGTCTTGCCGGAGATGATCAGTTCGTCGCCGGGATTGATGACGGTCTCCGGCACGGCGTAGATGAAGTCCTGGCGGGCCCGCTTCACGCCGACCACGGTGACGGTGTTGTGGGTGCGGATCGCGGACTCGCGCAGCGGCTTGCCCCACGTCATCCGCGGCGCCTTGGTGCGCGCCATCGCGAAGCCGTCCTCGAACTCGAAGTAGTCGATCATGTGGCCCGACACGGCGTGCGCCACCCGGCGGCCGGTGGAGGCCTCCGAGTAGATGACGTGGTGGGCGCCGATGCGTTCCAGGATGGAGCCGTGCGCCTTGGTGGCCGCGCGCGCCCAGATCTCCTGAACCCCGGCCGTGGAGAGGGCCAGCACGGTCATGATGGACAGCTCGACCTTGCTCAGCGCCACCACGGCCTTGCGGATCTGTTTGATGCCGATCTGCTCCAGGGCCTCGGGGTCGGCCGGGTCCATCTCGATCACGTGGGTGAAGTCGTCGGCGTAGTGGGCAGCCTGCAGGTGATCGTCGGTGACGGCGATGAGGGGGACGTTCATCTCTTTCAGAGACCGCGCAACGGCCGCCCCGAACAATCCGAGCCCGACGACGAGGACGGTCTCTTCGCTGATCTTCCGATCGCGTGACCTACCCAACAACTGGCTGCTCCTCTGGTAGTCGGTAATGGCGGCGGCGGGCCCGAACGGCGAGCGCGGTCGCGACGGAGATGGTGCCGACGCGGCCGACGTACATCAGCATCATAAGGATGACCAGCGACGGCGGACGCAGATGCGGGGTGATCCCGGTGGAGAGCCCCACGGTTCCGAATGCGGAGATTGCCTCGAAGAGCACGGGTTGCAGCCCGAGACCCTCGAAGCCCTCGATCGCGGCGGCACTCAGGCCCACGAGCGCGACACCAAGGACGATGATGGCCATCGCAGAGCGCTGGATGGCCACTGGGATCGACCGATGCGCCACGGTGACCTGCTCCTCGCCGCGCAGCTCGGCCAGGACGGTCGCGATCACGATCCCGACGGTACCCACCTTGATGCCGCCGGCCGTACCCGCGGAGCCGCCGCCGATGAACATCAGCACGTAGTTGAGGCCGATCGTGAACTCATTGGCCGCACCGTAGTTGATCGAGTTGAAGCCCGCCGTACGCGGGAACACGCCCCCGGCGAGGGCGGCCAGCAGCTTGTCTCCGAGCGGCAGGGGCCCGATCGTGCTGGGGTTGTTCCATTCGAAGAGCCCGAACCCGACCATGCCGAGGGCCAGCAGAGCCGCCGTCCCGTAGACGGTCAGCCGGGTGTGCGCCGACCAAAAGGATGCGCCGCGCCTGCGCCCGTGGCGGGCGAGCTCGAAGATCACCGGGAAGCCGATGCCACCCAGGATGATCGCCACGCAGATCGGCAGGATGATGGCCGGATCGCCGACGAAGCCCATCAGGTTGTCGGTGAACAGCGCGAACCCGGCGTTGTTGAAGGCCGACACCGAGTGGAAGATCCCGTACCAGAGGGCCGTCCCCCAGTCGTGGGTGTAGCGGACGAAGCTGAACGTGAGCACCGCGGCAGTGATCGCCTCCACTGCCAGCATCACCGCGCCGATCCGCGCGGGGAGTCGCAGGGTGTCGCTCAGGTTCTTCTGGTGCAGCTCCTGGCCGGCGAGCAGCGACCCCTGAAGCGAGATCCGCCCGGTGGCGACCAACGTGAGGAAGCTGGCCACGGTGACGATCCCGAACCCGCCCACCTGGATCAGCCCCATGATGACGACCTGCCCGAAGGGGGTCCAGTACGTCTGGGTGTCGACGGTGGTGAGCCCGGTGATGCAGATGGCCGAAACCGCGGTGAAAACCGCGTCCATCAGGACGGGCGATCCCTCGTCCACTGTGGCCGCCGGGATCATCAGCAGCGCCGTGCCCACCGCGATCGCGCCCAGGTACGCCGCGGGAATGACCCGCGACGGATGCCCCAACCAGCGCGTCAGCCACATGGCGTGATCCTAGGCGACGGGTGTCCGCCCGGCTGGGGCTCCCGCCACACTGCCCGGCCCGGCCCACTAGGCTGACCCCGCTTGGGGCGGTAGCTCAGCCGGTCAGAGCAGGGGACTCATAATCCCTGGGTCGCGGGTTCGAGCCCCGCCCGCCCCACCAGCGCCTCCTACTGCCTGATGACACAGCGCCCGCGCGCCCTAACTCAGTCGGTTGCGGGTGTCCGCAACGTTGCTGCGGTAGTCGTCAAAGATCCGTTCGAAGGCGGACTCCGTGACGATTGGGACGCCGTAGCCTCGGGCCTTCTTTGCTTTGCCCGATAGCGAGTCGGGATCGGCTGCCACGAGGAGGCGAGTGGCCTTGGTCACTCCGCCGTGCTCCAAGCCCGCGGCGATCAGCCGTTCGATCCACTCCTCGCGCGTGCGGTTCGTGTCCCCCGTGATCACCACACGATCGCCCGGACGCAAGTCGATTCGGTGCAGAGGCATGGGGGGCTCGGCGCCGGACGCCAAATCCTGCCCAACAGCAGTAGCCGGGAGTCCAAGACACCCAGCGACTTGCTCCAGCGCCTGTCGCTCCTCTGCGGTTACGACCCCGTCCTCCAGCGCGACGAACGCCATCGCCGCCAGATAGCGGCTGTGGAGCTCCCGCACTTGCTCCTGCCCTAGGCCAAGGTCCTCGGCCAACAGGACCAGGGCTGTCTGCTCATGCGCCGACAGGTGGTGATCGACCAACGCGGCTCCGAGAACTTCCAGGTATGAGTCAGCCGCAACGTCATCGACCCGGGGCAAGCGAGACACGATGCGATCCAGCCAAGCGTCAGGCCTTCGCTGCCGCGCGACCGACCGCTGCACCATCCGGATGTGGGGCAGTGCCCCGTGATAGGTCGGCCACCCGTAGTACGAGCAGGCTTGCGTGGTGTGGACCCACGGGATCTGATGGCCACACGAGCCCAGATAGACGGCGAGCAGTTGCGCAGTCGCCCTCGCGTCGCTCAATGCGGAGTGGGCGCTCTCTACCTGGAGACCCGCGGCCGCACAGCAGTCAACGAGACGACGCGATTGGGCTGACAGAAACATTGGCGCCCACTGCATTGTGCATAGGGATGGCAGCGGGAGTTGGCCCAACGGGATCCCAGCACGGATGAATTCCGCCTCGAGGAAGCCGGTGTCGAATCGCGCGTTGTGCGCGACTAAAGTTCGCCCACGCACAGATGCCAGGATGTGCGGCGCGATGTCGGAAAATCTTGGCGCATCGAGAATGTCCCGGGCCGTGATCCCGTGAAGACTCGTGGGCCCAACATCGCGCCCGGGGTTGACCAGCGTGGACCACTCGCCCTCGACTCGGCCGTCGTCAGAGACGTAGACGGCGGCAATCTCAACGATGCGATCGTGCAAGCGGTGAGACAGCCCTGTCGTCTCTAGATCGACAACCGTGTACCCGACCACCACCGTGCTCCTTAGCTGACACTTCTAACGAACGTTAGCTCCAGGCCCGTCAACTAACAGGCGATTGTGGCTGATGAGGTGGCGACAGGCTCCTTTCCCACTCAGAGACCTAGGGGTTCCGCGGTGGACGTCACGGCAGAACGCGGCGCAGAGGGGCCTGCAGCGCTCCCCGTTCGCTGCGACACCCGCTTCCAGGACTCCGTGCCTTGGAGAAACGAGGGTTCTCGAACAGGCTGGCCCCGGAACGGCGTGGCAACGAGCCCTGTCGCAAACCTTCGGCGTAAGCTCACTTGCGGTGGGTGCGAAGTGCATCAGTGCATTTTTGTGTATCAGCGTGTCGCATGGCATCAGTGGGCCGCCGACACAGAGTCGACGGCGTCTAGGATTCAGGGCTCCTCACGGCGCTCACCCATTACGATGGGGCGCACCCACCATACAGAGCGAAGCAGCAATGGACCCTCAATCGACTGAACCAGCGCAGAGCAACCCCCCGGCAACTCACCCCGGATCAGGCAGCACCGACGGGAGGGGGTCCCGCCCCGACAGAGTCGCCAACGGCAAGTCCAAGAGCGTGGTGGAGGAACCCGGCCAGCCCGCCGACCCCACCCATGAATCCCGCAACGGAGCCACCATGCTGGACGGGTTCGTTAACCGGACTTACACCACCTTCGTGTCACGGGCACGAGCCGCAGAACGCCTAACAACTCGAGGCATGCTCTGGACCATCGCACTAGCAGTCAGCTCGACACTTGCGCTCGCTCTGTCCGTCGTTTCTCTTTCGAACCCTCAATACATGGGCGGAAAGGTCGGGCTAACCGGTTGTCTATTCTCTATTCTTACGCTTGTCCTATCGCTGGTAGTCGGTCTCTTCAATTACAACGGACGCGCCCGCGACATGTTCCACAGCTATCGTACGATACAGAGGGTCTCGGCGGAGGCAGAAATCATTCTCGCCAACGAACTAGTTACAGAGATCGATATCGTCAATGCCCTTCATCGGCTAGACGCCGCATACCAATTGGGCTTGGATCAATCCGAGAACCACTCGCGTCTGGATTTCTATAAGGCTCGGAAGATATCGGCACAATCGACATTGCTCGACTCAAGGGAGAAGCGGATGGCGGCGAGAGCCGCGATACAGCAGGGAATTTTGAATTATATCCCAGTATCTATAATTGTCGTATCAGTCGGCCTTCTGGGCTGGCTGCTATTGACCACATGACACATTCTCGCAGGGCCCTGATCTCGCGAACCGGCTTGGGCGCCCTGCAAGACTCCCTCATCGAAGAAGTAGCCAGGAGCAGGGGGGCAGGGCTGGATGGATTAAGGGCAAAAAGCATACCTGCCGTGCTGACGCCCGCGTGGAGACAGGAGTGTCGTCGGGTGCAGACCGGCCTCCGGAGCGGGTCCTACCGGTTCACGCCCTACCGGGAGATACTGGCTTCGAAAGGTAGCGGGCGAGCCCCTAGGGTTATCAGCATCCCGACCGTCCGGGATCGTCTCGCCCTGAAGACGCTTAGCCACATACTGCACGACCTCTACGGATTCTCGGGCCCCGAGGTAGCTCAGCGCCTGGTTGGCAGAGTTGGCGCATGCTGCGACAGCGCGACCGGCTATGTGCGGATTGACCTCAAGGATTACTTCGGCTCTATCAATCACGACATACTACTGGATCGACTAAAAGGGAAAGTACGCTCGAGAGCTCTGCAGCGAGGAATTATCGACGCGGTCCAGAATCCCACAGTCCCGAGTGGAGTCCGCTCCGACCGGATCCGAACCACCGTTGGCATTCCACAGGGACTCTCTATTTCGTCCGCCCTAGCGGAGATCTATCTAGTTGACCTGGATCAACAGTGGCAGGCGAATCCGCTCGTTCAGTATTTTCGCTACGTGGACGACATCGTCCTACTGTGCAAGGCAGAAGATTGCGCTTCGATATTCGACCAAGCGCAATCGCAGTTGCGCGCACGGAAGCTGACCGCTCACCCGGTCGGCGCAGGCAGCAAAAGCGCCTACGGCAGCATGGATGATGGGTTCGATTTCTTAGGATATCATTTCGGAGCTAAGGGAACTTCCATCTCAGAGGCGGGCATGCGTAAGATCGAGAATCGCATCGCCGCCACATTCGGAGAGTACCGTAGAAAGGTGCAATCCAGCCCCAGGGGACGCCTCGCGTGGCTCGATTGGAAGATTTCGCGTTTGACTTGTGGAGTAATCTTCGAGGGAGAGCATCGAGGCTGGTTGAAATTCTATTCTCGGACCACAAACATCTCTGGCCTTCATCATCTGGATGCCTTAGTGAGTAAGCTGGCACGCAAGAGTGGCGTCCCCATAACACTGCGCCTCAAGAAGTTCGTGAAAGCCTACTATGTAACCAAGTCGGGGCACGCATTCAATGATTATATCCCGAACCCGGCGCGCTGGGGCGCGGCTGCAATGAGAGAGCATCTCATCGAGGTGCACGGATGGGAACAACCGAAGGTGGCCGCTCTTTCCAAACTGGAGCTGTCGCTTGCCCTAGATCGAGTCCTTACTCGCGACCTCGGTGATTTGGAACGCGACTTGGACATCCGCTCCTAGGACCGTTCCTTTGCTCCCTTCGCCGACCTGGCAGCGGACCACGCCGAGCTGGATCCGCTCAGCCGAAGGGGTTCACCACTGCCAGGCCGGTAACGACCTCGAAGTCGCGGACATTGCGGGTGGCCAGCTCGTGACCGCCGGCGAGGCAGATCCCTGCGATCTGCGCATCCGCCAGGCTCATCGGTCGGCCCGCGGCCTCCGCCGCGACCAACACGTCCGCGGTCATCTCGGCAGCCTTAACGTCGTAGATCAGAATCGCGTCCTGGAATGCCGCCAGCTGGCGCTGCCAGCGCTGCTCGAGCAGGAGGCGTCGCCTGCCCGCGGGCAGGCGGCACACCCCGCGCCCAATCTCCTCGACCGTCACGACACAGATCGTGAGGTCGGAGGGCCCGAGCGAACGCGCCCAGGCCAGGAGGACAGGATCTGGTTCATCGCGCATGAACTCCGACACGACGTTGGTGTCGGCGACGATCACGACAGGTCCACGGGCCGCGGTAGGTCCGTCCGCGGCTCGAGCACCAGGTCGGCCCCGCCCACCTCGGAGACTGCCGAGTGCAGGGCGAGCAGGAAGTTCTCCTCCGGGAGGTCAACCGTGGCATCGAGGATCGCGCGAACCTCCGCCTCGACCGACCGGCCGTGCTTGGCGGCCCTGCCCCTCAGCCGGGCATGGGTGCGCTCATCGAGCTGCCTGATCGTCAGGGTCCCCATCGCGAACCACCTCCTGACAGCAATGCTAGCAACCTCCCTCCAAAGGCGAGCCCGAGGGCCGGCTTCGCCAGTGGCGCCCGCTTGAGCCCGCGAGCATCGGGACGTACACTTTTCTGTACAGATAGGGGTCGCCATGAAGACGCTCAGTTACACCGAGTCTCGGGCTCGCTACGCCGAGGTTCTCGACTCAGTCATCGACGACCGCGAGGAGGTCGTGATCACCCGCGCCGGGCACGAGCCCGTGGTGATCGTCTCGCTTGAGGACTACGAGGCGCTCAAAGAGACCGCCTACCTGATGCGCTCCCCCGCCAACGCGCGCCGACTGCTCGATGCCATGGAGCGCCTGGAGTCCGGCCGGGGCGTGCCGCACGACCTCGTCGCCACCGACTGACCATGCTCCTCGTCTGGGACGAGAACGCGTGGGCCGACTGCCTGTGGTGGCAGGCTCAGGACCGACGAGTCCTCAACCGCATCAACACCCTGATCG
Source organism: uncultured Micropruina sp. (assembly GCA_964492685.1). Taxonomy (GTDB): domain Bacteria; phylum Actinomycetota; class Actinomycetes; order Propionibacteriales; family Propionibacteriaceae; genus Micropruina. The sequence goes on along the minus strand of CAZBMH010000021.1, from coordinate 22,512 downwards.
AGGACGTTGCCCGCAACGGCAACGAAGGCATCGGCAAGCCCGAGGCCCTCAAGCACGACGTCGCCGGCTACTGGTCACGCCGGATCACCGATGAACATCGGCTCGTCTACAAGATCGTGAGCGACGAGGTCAGGATCGCTGCCTGCCGCTACCTCTACGGCCGGTGAGGCAGAGAAGAGACTGGCTTCGGCCACGGTCAGGGCAACTCCACTTGACGGGGCGGGCTCGTCCGAGGCTCCATCGGCAGGTCCACCCCGCCCATCGCTGATCGCAGCGCGGGAGGAGGAGTCGGCCGCCAGCAGTGCGCCGAGTCAGTCGGAGCGTGGCCGGCTATGAGTTGCTGGAGCTCCGAACTGCGCGCCGCCTTCTCACCTAGCTCTGACAGACCCGCGACAAGGTCACGGACCTCCGCGAGCACGGTATTGCCGGCCGCGATCGTTCCCTCCACGTAGTCAAGGGCCGCGGCGCATCCCTCGACGGACCAGATGTCGTGGTTGGACAGAAGGCCGTGAGCCACGACGTTGCGCCGCTCGACGAGGTCTGCCCACCGGGCGCGGACTGCGTCGAGGTGCTCCGGCTGCAGCTCGACAACCATGCCCAGACGAAGCCACCCTTCCTGTGCGTCGGGGGCGTCGTCCAGGGACGGCTCCGAGTCGGGGAGCCTCAGGAGCCCGGTGCTCACGGACTGGGTCACCGAGCCGAGGGTCCGCCGCGAGAATCGCTCGGCGTGTCGTTCGACGTCTTCGATCGGATCCCCCAGCCGGAGCTCGATCTCGGTTCGACTTGCCAGCCACTTCATCCCAACCTCGACCTGCTGGAGACGGATCAGGCACCAGCCGAGCCTCTCGTAGAGGTGCCGCCGCGCCTCACCCAGCTGATCGCCGACGGCCGGCGCACCAGGGACGACACCCACCTGCGGCGTCGGGGTAGCGCCGGGCGCGGTGGCTGCCGCGGCCGAGGATGGCGCAGGATCCGGGATCATCGACACCACCCTAGGTGAGCGTCGATCACCGGGGCGGTCGTAGGATCGCCGGATGAACACCGACTGGACGGTCCTTCGGCTGCCGCTCCCCGAGGACGGGGCCGCGCGGGACGACGTCGTGGCGGCGTTGACGGGTGCGGTGGCGATCGAGCGCCAGGCGCTGGCGGAACTGACGGGTCACACCGACTTCGTCCGGACGCCCGAGGCGTGGCTACATCGGCTGGAGCACCGGGTGTCGGTCGTCCGGCCGGTCTTCGTGGCGTTGGCGGGCGGGCGCGCCACGATCGACGGCGTGCGGCCCGACGAGGTCCTGGGGTACGCCGCCGCCGGGGTGCCGCTGGCCGACAATACGCACCTGGTCGACGACGTGGAGGTTCGCGTGCGCGCGGACGTTCGGCGCCGCGGGATCGGGACGTCGCTGCTCGACGCGCTGATCGCATTCGCCCGCGCCGAACGTCGAACCCACCTGCTCGGCTGGGCCACAGCGCCCATCGCCGACGAGGACGACCCGCAAGCCCTGCGCTCCCGCACCGACCCGATCCCCGCCGTCCGCACCACCACGGCGGAGTTTGCGCTGGCCCGCGGGTTCGCCGTGGCGCAGGTCGAGCGGTACAGCCTGCAGCCGGTCCCCGGCGATCCACCGCCGGCCGATGCCACCCCCGGCTACCGGTTGGAGTCATGGGTCGGTCTCACCCCGCCGGAGCTCCGGGCCGGCTTCGCCGCGCTGTGGGCCACGTTCACCCTCGACACCCCGCTGGGCGACGTCGCGTTGGAGGAGGAGACGTGGAGCGCCGAGCGGCTCGAGGCCATCGAGGCCGCCTCCCACGACATCGTCGAGCGCTGCACCACGCTGGCGATCCACGAGGCGAGCGGCGAGGTGGCCGGGGCGTCCCAGCTGTTCCGCGACCTCGACAAGCACACCGCGGCGACCCAGGGCGGGACCCTGGTGCGCACGAGCGATCGCGGGCACGGCCTCGGACTCGCCCTCAAACGCGCGAACCTGCGCACCGCCAAGCTCGCCTGGCCGGAACTGGAGCGCGTGCACACCTGGAACGCCGGCGAGAACGGCCACATGTGGCGCATCAACGAGCAGGTGGGCTACGTCACGATGGGGGCCGAGGTGGGCTGGCAGTGGGTCGACCCGGGCGCCACTGCGACCTAGCCCACCGACCTCGCCGACCCCTTCCGAACGCCGCCGTCCCCTTGTACAGTCAAAAGCGGGCGGTGGGGCTCGCCTGAACACAACCGTCGCACGAGCGACCAACAGTCCCTACCCGGATGCGCAGCCTGGCTGAGCCCGAGGTGGGACCCCTGACGCCCCCGCCTCTCGCACCCCCCTCGGTTGCCGCACACCACGTCGGCTTCACGGTGGCGCCGGCACGAGGCGAAAGGGCCGATCATGACATTCGACATCACCAGCGTCCAGGCGCTCGAGATCCTGGACTCCCGCGGGCGTCCCACGCTCACGGTCCGCGTCGGCCTCGCCGACGGAACCCTGGCCGAGGCCGGCGTCCCTTCCGGGGCCTCCACCGGCACCCGCGAGGCGGTGGAGCTCCGCGACGGCGACCCCACCCGCTTCGGCGGGGCGGGCGTCCAGACGGCCGCGGGCAACGTGAACGGTGAGCTGAACGATGCGCTCGCCGGCCGGACGTGGGGGTCGCTGGCCGAGGTTGACCAGGCGATGCGCGACCTGGACGGCACGCCGAACAAGGCGCGGCTCGGCGCGAACGCACTGATCGGCGCCTCGATGGCGCTGGCCCGGGCGCTGGCGGCCTCGGCGGGCCGGCCGCTCTACGAGTGGCTGCCGGGCTTCGGGCAGCCGGCGCGGCTCCCGATCCCCTGCTTCAACGTCCTCAACGGCGGCGCCCACGCCCCCAACCCGCTCGACTTCCAGGAGTTCATGATCTGCCCGTTCGGCGCGCCCACCATGGCCGAGGCGGTCCGCGCGGGCGCCGAGGTCTACCAGGCGCTGCGCAAGCGCCTCGCCGCGGGGGGCCACGCCACCGGGCTCGGAGACGAGGGCGGCTTCGCCCCCAACCTGGCCGAGCCCGAGGAGGTGCTGGCGCTGATCGTCGCCGCCATCCAGGACGCGGGCTACCCGCTGGGGCGCCCGAACGGGGTCGCGATCGCGCTCGATCCGGCCGCCTCGGAGTTCCACCAGGACGACGGCAGCTACCGGGTGAACGGCTCCAGCCTGAGCAGCGACGACCTGATCGAGCGGTACGCCGCCATGATCGAGGCCTTCCCGATCTGGAGCATCGAGGACGGCCTGGGCGAGTCCGACACGGGGGGTTGGCAACGGCTCACGGCTGCCCTCGGGGATCGGGTGCAGCTCGTCGGGGACGACAACTTCTGCACCAACCCGGCGATCATCACCGCCGCCATCGCCGACGGAATCGCCAACGCCGCCCTGATCAAGGTCAATCAGATCGGCACGGTCACCGAGACCCTCGAGGCGATGCGGATCTGCCACGAGGCCGGCTACGGCCAGATGGTGTCCCACCGCTCCGGCGAGACCCCCGACACGTTCATCGCCGACCTCGCCGTGGCGACCGGATGCGGGCAGCTCAAGACCGGCGCACCCGCCCGCGGCGAGCGCGTGGCCAAGTACAACCGGCTGATCCAGATCCACGCCTCCCGACCCGAGCTGCCCTTCGGCCTCGGACGGTAGGCCCGCCGGGGGCCGGCCGGATGGAACACCGGGGACGGCCGGCCCCACCCTCGTCCGGGGCGCTCAACCCTCCCCGAACACGTGCTGGTACACGTCCAGCGCGAAGCTGGTGGCCAACGGCTGACCCGGGCGAACCCGATGGCTGCGCCGCCCGTCCGGCAGCCGCTCGGCCACCAGGAACGTGACGTCGCTGCGATCGCGGTAGCGCTCCGCCAGCAGATGGAAGTGGGTGACCAGGACGATCCGGACGCCGTGACGCAGCAGGGCGTCCAGCAGGTCCCCCGCGATGTAGGTGCCCTCGACCTCGTCGGTGGACGAGAACGACTCGTTCATCAGCAGCAGGTCACCCGGGCGGCACCGGTCGACGATGGCGCTCATCCTCACCAGTTCCTCGTCCAGCTTGCCGATGCGCAGATCCTCGTCCTCCCCACGGCGGAAATGGCTGTGGATGCCGTCCGCGAGCCCGGCGCGGTAGGCCGAGGCGGGCACGAACACGCCCGCCTGCAGCAGCAGCTGGGCACAACCCACGCTGCGCAGGAACGTGGTCTTGCCGCCCTGGTTCGCCCCCGTGATGATGACCAGGCCGCCCCCGGGCTCCAGATCGTTCGCCGTCGGCGCCACACCCGACCGCACCACGAGGCTGAGGCTGACCAGTCCCTCGGCGGCGGGCGCGGTGCCGGGCGGCTCCGGGTCTGGCCAGCACACCGACACGCCCGCAGCCGCCACCCGCTCGTGCAGCTGCAGGCAGCCCACGTAGAAGCCGGCCTCCCACCGCAGCTGCCGGAAGAAGCCGAGCACGTGGCTGTTCGCGCGGGCCAGGATGCCCGTGACGTCGCACAGGGCGTCGTCGCGCAGCTCGGCGATCGCCTTCGCGCCCGCCTCGTCCCGCTCGCCGATGGTGAAGTGGAGGCGCCCGTGTTGGGCCAGGCCGAGCGCCGCCCGCCAGTCGCGCCGACCCTGTCGGGGGGCCAACACCTCCAGCTCACCGATCAGGCCGGCGGCGGTGACGCGGCCGCGGGACACGACGCCGGTCGGGAACTCCAGCTGCTTCAGCAGCTCGGCGAGCCGCTCGAGGTACCCGGCCTCCAGCTCGTCGATCAGCCGCTGATACAGCCCGCGCAGCCCCGGGGAACGGACGATGTCCACCTGGCCGAGGGCGAAGTGACGCAGCGCGCGCAGGTGCGGCAGCAGCGCCTGGAGGCCCAGCACCGACTTGTTGCGGAGCGAGTCGACGCTGCGCTCGGAGTACATCCACAGGCCGTGCTGACTCTCCAGCGCCTGACCCGCCAGCTCGAAGAGCCCCCGCAGTCCGGCGGGATCGGCCAGGGCGTCGGCCAGCACGCGCTGGCGCCAGCGGATCTGGATCGGGTCGGTGAGCGGCAGCAGCAGGAGGTTCGGGATGGCCTTGAGCAGCCGGGTGTCCGGGACCATGAGGGCGAGCACCGGCTGCAGGTCGAGGTCGGCGATCAGGTCGTCCGCGCCTGCGGGGGGCTCCGGGGTCAGCGTCGCGTCCCGATCGGAGAACAGCAGCTGCACCTTCATGGCAGCCTCCCCGCCAGGTCCTGGGCGGACAGTCCGTGGCGGGCCGCCAGCGCGGCGGCATGCGACCTGCCGTCCGGTGGGCGGGCGCGGAAGGTGAAGGTCGGACGGGTCGGATCGTCGGCGGCCACCCCGCCGACCAGGCTGGCGGCGCCCGGGAGCGAGGTCACGAGGTCCTCCAGGAACGTGACCCAGAGCACGCGGCAGCCCACGCGTTCGACCCGCTGCAGCACCAGGGCCGCCAATTGGAGGGCGTCGTGGGCGGAGGTCGCCGCGAACAGTTCGTTGAAGACCAGCAGCGTGTTGCCGTCGGTCCGCTCCAGCACGTCATGGAGCCGCGCCAGCTCGTCGGCCAGCCCGCCCCGCTCGTTCGCCGGGTCGTCGGCGCTCGGGAAGTGGGTCAGGACCGGGCTGAGCAGCGGCAGGCTGGCGGTCCGCGCCGGCACCGGCAGGCCAAGGGAGCAGAGGTAGGCCGCCGCGCCGACCGCCCTCGCCAGGGTCGTCTTGCCCCCCTGGTTGGGACCGGTGACGAACGCGATTCGTTCGGAGGCGGCCAGGGCCAGATCGTTGGCCACCAGCCGGGCATCCGCGGACTCCGACCGCAGGGCAAGCGCCGGGTCGACCAGTCCTGTCATCCGCACCGGCCCGGACGGCCCCACCTCCACCGTCGGCAGGCACCAGTCCATGCGGCGACCCAGCTCGCCGACCAGCGCGATGAAGCCCAGGTAGAACCCCAACTCCTCGCCTAGCCGCTCGAGGTCCTCGGGGAGGAAGGAGCCGCGGTCGGTCGCGAACCGGTGCAACCGCTCGAACGGGCCGGGCATGAGCTGGGCGACGAGCACCAGCGCCTGCTCCTCGACGTGATTCACCTGGCGGCGTGGCCGGGGCGGCACCAGCGCGGGCGCCGCCTGATTCTCCTCGGCGAACCGGGCGAAGGCTGCCGCGACGTCGCCCGCCCAGGCGGACCGCGACCCCTCGGGCGCCACCCAGACGGTGCCGGCCTGGACGCCGACCTCGAAGGTCGGCGCCCGCAGCTCGTCCGCGAGCTCGCGGCTCGCGCGGGCCAGCGACGTGAAGCTCGGGCCCGCGACATAGCCGGCCAGGTATCCCTCGAGCCCCACCAACCCGGCGGATTGCGGCCGGAGCGCCGCCAGCCGCTGCCGGAACCGTCGCACCGCCGCGGTAAACGTCAGGACGGCCTCGAGCAGCCCAAGCTCGGCGCAGAGCGGGTAGTGCGAGGCAGCCGCCGCCGCGATCGCCGTGCGCGAGGCCGTCATCGCCGCAGTGAACTCGGACGCGGCCGCGCGAACGTCGGGCACGTGGAGTTCGGCGACGATGGCCTGCCGGAACTGCACGACGGCGCGATCGGCGAGCGGCGTCCACCAGATCGACCGCTGCAGCGGACTCGGGCCGGTGGCCTCGATCAGGGGCTCCAGGCGGAGGTCGGCGACCGCGGGCGGCGGGAGGGAACAGAGCGGGCCCGGCACCCCGTCGGGAGCCAGCAGGCTGACCGTGCCGGTCGGGGTCGGGTCGACAGGGCCGGCCACACGATCAGTTGGGGCCTGGGACGCGATGGCTGCGGACATGACGACTCCTGGAGAGAGTAGGGACCGTCAGCATTCGCGGTTTACGGCGAGCCCCATCGCCGGCACCTTCGACTCTACCCCCCGGGTCCAGGCCCGCCGCCGGGCCCTCGCACGGGTGGAAAAGACACAGGGCCCCATGACCGGCGTTCTGCCTAGCCAGAGGGGCCCATTCCGCTACCGCTCCCCCGCCTGGACTCGAACCAGGAACCTGCGGATTAACAGTCCGACGCTCTGCCAATTGAGCTACAGGGGATCGCGGCGGTCAGGTGACCGCGAGAAGGAACGTTACCAAAAAGTTCAGGCGATGTCGTAATCGGCCCGCAGCTGCGCCAGCGCCTCGTCCACCGTCGGCGCCTCGCCGTCGCGCAGCCCGTCGGCCGGCGGCGTCACCCGCCAGCTGATGCCGCCGGAGCCCTCCGGGCTGCGGCGGGCCACGATCATGGCGCGCCGCCCGCGGCCGAGCTCCACCGGCTGCTGCAGCAGGATGCTCGCGGTGACCCGCTCCCGGAAGAGGTCGGGCAGCCGGCCCGGCTCCCCCAGCGCGACCTGCCCCGACACCCCCTCGCCCTGCCACCGCAGCTCGCCGGACTCGGGATCCCAGCCGCCGCGGTCGATCTGCTCCCAGGCCACGAACACCCAGCCGGAGCCGTCCCGGATCGCCAATCGACCCGCCAGCCCGACGGCCAGCGTCCCCTCCCCCCGGGCCCACGCCAGGACGCGCACGGGGCCGGCAGCCACCGCGCACAGGTCCCGGTACTCCTCGGACGGCAGACCGCCGCGCTCGAACCACGCCATGGCGCCATTGTGTCAGGCCACCACGGCGCGCCCGCGCCGCTCGTCGCGCAGCAGGGCCAGCGCCCGCTGCTCGCGCCGCCGGACGGTGTTCAGCCCGACCCCGAGCCGCCGTGCCACCTCGGCTTGGGTGAGCGGCTCGCCGGTGGCGAAGCCGTACCGCAGCGCGATCACCGTCCGTTCGTCCGGCGCGAGCTCGGCCAGCTGGTCGTGCAGCCGCTCCACTAGGGGCGCCTCGGGGCCGCCGGGCCAGAAGCCCGGGTCGTGGTCGCCGAGGGGGGCGGGCGGCGTCAGGACCCCCAGCCGTTGCACCGCCAGCCGCTGCCCCGCGACCGCCCACACCTCGTCCCGGCTGACCGTCCGTCCCCGTTCCTGGACGAGGCGGGCCTCGACGGCGTTCAGCTGGCGCACCTTGCGGACGGTCTTCCCGCACGCCGGGACGCTGCCGAGCCCGGTCGCGGCGGCATCGATCACCCTGTCGCGGATCCAGTACACCGCGAACGTCGAGAAGCGGGTGCCGCGCCGATGATCCCAGCGCAGCAGCGCCTGCAGCAGCCCGAGAAAGCCCTCCTGGAACAGCTCCTCCGCGCTGTGGCCGGAGCGGATCGCCTCCCGGTTGGCGATGAGTTGGACGAGCTTGACGTTGGCGAGCAGGAACCGCTCCCAGGCCCGTCGGCCCTCGTCCTGGACACCCAGGAGCTCGCTCGCCGTGGCCCCGGAGTGTCGTCCCGAGGCGAGCACCTCCCCGGCGAGGACGCCGGCCTCGATGCGGCGGGCCAGGACTTGCTCGTCCTCGGCGGTCAACAGGGACTGGGTGGGTATGCGGGGGCTCATGTCCCCCACCCTGGCCAGCCGAGCCGCACCCCTCAAGGCTCCGAGCGCGACGGGCAACACCGGGACAACACCCGTCGGGCCGCGCGGGAACGGACTACTCGGCCGAGCCGGCCACGACCTGGGTGAGCTCGCGGCGCTGCTGCTCCAGCTCGAGCAGCGCGACGAACATCTTGTTGTAGCTGGCCTGCTCGTCGACCGGGTTGGTGCGCTGCAGCCGCGACTTCAGCTGGGCGATCCGGCCGGCCACCCGGATCAGCCGCAGCCGCGCCACGTACTCGGCGGCGTAGGCGGGGCTGGCGGGGCGCAGCAGCGGCTCGGTGGCCAGCGCGGCGATCACCTGGTGGGTCGTGGGGTCCTCCAACGCGTGCGAGACCGGCTGTGGCCAGTCGTCGAAGACGCGCTCGGCGGTCGCCACGGCCCCGAAGATCGCCCGGTACGTCGGGTGGGTGAAATCGTCGCCCTCGAGCGCGTTCCAGTCCTCGGTGAAGACCTCCGGGGAGCGCACCATCAGCCGCAGCGTCCCGCGCTCGGCCTCCAGCCCGCGATCCCGGGGGTTGGGGAAGGGCAGGCCGAGCGGCGGCTGCTCAGCGTCGTCGGGGGGTTCCGGCTCACCGTGCCCCCGGACGACCCGCGGCGCCGGCGCCGTCACCTTGCGTTTGGCGGCCGCGGACACCTCGCGGCGCACCTCCTCCACGTCCGTCCCGATCAGCTTGGCGAGCTCATGGACGTAGCCGGAGGCCAGGGACGCGTCGCGCACGCTGCCCACCAGGGGCGCCGCGGCGCGCAGGGCGGCGAGCCGGCCGTCCACCCGCTCCAGGTCGAAGCCCTCGACCACGTTCTTCATCACGTAGCGGTACAGCGGGACCCGCCGTCCCACCAGCTCCCGCACCGCCGCCTCGCCGTGCTGCAGGCGCAGGTCGCAAGGGTCGAGGCCCGTGGGCTCGACGGCGACGTAGGTCTGGGAGATGAAGTTCTGGTCGCCGCCGAAGACCTTGAGGGCCGCGGCCTGCCCGGCCGCGTCCCCGTCGAAGGTGAAGATCACCTCGCCGTTGAGGGCGTCGCCGCCGATGAGGCGCTGCAGCATCCGGGCGTGCTCGTCGCCGAACGCGGTGCCGCAGGACGCGATGGCGGTGTCGACGCCGGACAGGTGGGCCGCCATCACGTCGGTGTAGCCCTCGACCACCACCGCCTGGTGCTGCTTGCCGATCGCCTGCCGGGCCAGGTCGAGCCCGTACAGCACCTGCGACTTCTTGTAGACCGGGGTCTCCGGGGTGTTGAGGTACTTGGCCGGCATCCGGTCCTCGTCGAAGATCCGCCGGGCACCGAAGCCCAGGACGGAGTGCCCGGCGTCCCGGATCGGCCACAGCACCCGCCCCTGGAAGAAGTCCCAGCCGCTGTCGCGGGCCAGCCCGGCCCGCACCAGCTCGGCGTCGACGAATTTGTGGGCGCGCAGGTGCTGCAACAACTCGCGTCCGCCCCGGGGCGCCCAGCCGACCCCGAAGCGCTCGGCGGCGTCCTTGTCGAAGCCGCGCCCGTCCAGGAACTGGCGGCCCGGGAGCCCCTCCGCCGTGGTCAGCTTCTCCGCGAAGAACTCGGCGGCCAGCCGGTTCGCCTCCAGGATGCGCATCCGCATCCCCGGTTCCGCCCGCCCCACCCCGGAATCGGTGTAGCGGAGCTGGATGCCCACCTTGTCGGCGAGGAATTCGATGGCCTCGGCGAAGGAGACGTTGTTGATCTTCTGGACGAAGCCGATCACGTCCCCGCCGGTGTTGCAGCCGAAGCAGTAGAAGAAGCCGCGCGCCGGGGTCACCCGGAACGACGGGGTCTTCTCGTCGTGGAACGGGCACAGGCCGACCAACGCCCCGGCACCCCCGGGGCGCAGGGTCACATACGAGCCGACGACCTCCTCGATGCGGGCTCGCTCTCGGACGGCCACCAGGTCCTCGTCGACGATCAGACCGGCCACGCGCTGAGTCTACGCAGGCTGACGGGGCGATACTGAGCGGGTGACCGTCACGCTCGGCTGGGGCCTCGCGCTCGCCCTGGCGATCCTCGTCGGGCTGTCCGTGTCCGCGTCCCGACTGGCCGGCCTGCACCTGGAACGCCCGGTGGTGGTGGCCGCCGTCCGCGCGATCGCGCAGTTGACGGCGGTGTCGCTCGTGATCACCGCGGCGGTGGGGTCGCTGCCCACGGCCCTCGCGTTCGCCGCCCTCATGCTCGTGGTCGCCGTCTGGACCACGACCCGGCGGGTGGGCGCCCCCCGCGCCTGGCCGTGGAGCACCCTGGCCATGCTGTCCGGCGCGCTCCCGGTGCTGCTGGTGATCTTCGCGACCGGCGCCGCGCCCCTGAACGGCGTCACCGTCGTCTCGCTGGGGGGCATCGTCATCGGCAACATGATGACCGTGCACACCCTGCTCGGCCGCCGGGTCTTCGCCGAGCTGCGCGCCCAGTTCCCCGCCTACGAGGGCGGCCGGGCGCTCGGCATGACCCGCGCGCAGGCGGTCGGGGAGGTTGTCCGCCCGGTGCTGGCCGAGGCGCTGATCCCCAACCTGGACCAGACGCGGACGGTGGGCCTGGTCACCCTCCCAGGCGCGTTCATCGGCGTCCTGCTCGGCGGCGGCTCCCCGGTTCAGGCGGGCGCGGCGCAGGTGCTGGTCCTGCTGGGGATCATGGCGGGGCAACTGCTCACCGTGGCGGTCGCCGCCGGCTTCGTCCGGGCCGGACGGCTGCTGCCCGACGACCTGGTCGAACGGCTGCGCCGCTGAGGTCAGGCCCCGCGGCCGATGCCCCGGGGAAGCCGGGCCGGGTCCCAGCCGAGCAGGCTCTGCGCGGCGTCGAACGCGAACCGATCCGTCATGCCGCCCACGTAGGCGACGGCCCGCCGCACCGGATCGAGCTCGGCGAATTGGCGGGGAATGTCGGTGGGACGCTCCAGGAAGTACTCCACGAGCGCGCGCAGGACGGCGATCACCGCCTCCGACTGGGCCAGCGACTCGGGCCGCGTGTAGATCCGCTCGTAGTTGAACGCGCGCAGCGCCGCCAGCCCCGCCGCGGCGTCGGGCCGCATCCCGATGGCGCCGGTCTCGGCCGTGGCCTCGACGACCGCCCCGATGAACGTGCTGAGCTGCTCACGGCGGGTGGCGCCGCATACCTCGTGCACGGCGGCGGGCACGTCGGCGGCGGTCAGGATGCCGGCGCTGATCGCGTCCTCCAGGTCGTGCGCGCAGTAGGCGATCCGGTCGGCCCAGGAGACGATCTCGCCCTCGATGGTGGCCGGGGCCGGCCGGGACCACGAGTGGTTGCGGATGCCGTCCAGCGTCTCCAGGCACAGGTTGAGCGGCGCCAGGACGACGTCGGCCCCCCACGGGCCGTGGTCGTAGCCCTCCGGGAGGAAGGCGTCGAACGCGTCCTCGCTGGCATGCCCGCCGGGGCCGTGCCCGCAGTCATGGCCGAGCGCGATCGCCTCCGCCAGGGTCGGGTTGGCGCCCACCCCGCGGGCGATGGACGTGGCGACCTGCGACACCTCAAGCGCGTGACTCAGCCGCGTCCGCTGATGATCGGTGGGGAACACGACGACCTGGGTCTTGCCTGCCAGCCGCCGAAACGCCGTCGAGTGGACGACCCGGTCCCGGTCGCGCTCGAAGCAGGTGCGCTCCAGGTCGGGCTCCTCGTCGCGGGCGCGACGGCCCGCCCCCCGCGCGCGGGTCGCCCCGGGCCGCAGCAGCGCCTCCTCGGCCGCCTCGCGCTCGGCCCGCAGCACCGGCCGGCGGACCTCGACGGTGGTGAAGGAGTCTTCGTGGGCCCGCACGAGCCCGCCGGTGTGGTGACCGGCCATGGTCGTCGCCCAGGCGACGGCCCGCGGCGTGAGGTCCTCCGACATGCGCCCATCATGGCATCCGGCGGCGGCTGCCCCCGGGCGGGCGCGTGCCATCATGGAACCGACTCGTCGAAAGGCCCGCCATGACCGACAACAGCCAGCCCCCGCAGGGCACCTGGCCCCCCTCGCAGCCCTCGCAGCCCGCGTGGGGCGGCCAGGGCCAGACCTGGGGCACGCCCGCGCAGAGCTGGGGCGCACAGCCGCCGACGCCCCCGCAGCAGCCGTACGGCCAGCAGGGCTACGGGCAGCAGGCCTACGGTCAGCAGGCCTATGGGCAGCCGGCGTACGGGCAGCAGGTGCCCGCCCAGCAGGCCTACGGGCAGCAGCCGAGCTACCCCTATCAGGGCGGCGGCTTCCCCGTGGCGGACTCGTCGCCGCGATCGTCCCTGCTCGGCATGATCGGCCTCGCCCTCGTGGTCGGGTGCGGGGTGCTGTTCTCGTACACGCTGTGGCGGATAGGGGTCATCCTCGGCGAGGTGATCACGCTGGGAGGGACCACCATGACCCAGGACGAGATGCAGAACGAGGTGCTGGCTCACATGTCCGGCGTCGAGATGATGCTCGTCAACGTGAGCATGCTGGGTGGTTTCGCCGGCTGGGTCGTGGGGATCGTCGCGACCGCCACCAAGCGGGGCCGCGGCCTCGGCATCCTGGCCATCATCCTGGGCATCGTGGCTCCCATCATCGCCTTCGCCTTGATGATCATGGGCATGATGCCCGCCCTGTCATGAGACCCGCCTTCTGAGGCGCCTCCCCCTACGACCCCGCGCAGCGGCCGACCCGGGCTTCCGGGTCGGCCGTTGGCCTGTTCCGGGGGCGGCGCGGCTGCAGATTCAAGAAGAATTCTTGTCGTGACACGGCCTTGTGGAGTCGTTTCAGCACGTCGCAGAACTGACCGAGCGGTTCGTTCGGGCCCAGGAGTCCCTTGAATTCGGCTAGTTAGTAAGGTTTACTAACGAACATGAGGAACCCGATCCGCCGCACGTTGCGCCCCGAGGACGCCCGCCGCAGCAACCTGGCGCTCGTGCTCCAGGCGATCTACAACGACGAGCACCTGTCGCGCGCCGACATCGCCCGGACCACGGGCCTCACCAAGGTGACCGTCTCCGATCTGGTCGCCGAACTCATCGCCGGCGACCTGGTGCGCGAGTCCGGCACCAGCGAGGTCTCCCGCCCCGGGAAGCCCTCGACGATGCTCGCCTTCAACGCGACGGCCCGTCAGATCCTCGCCCTCGACCTCTCAGGCCCGGATCGCCTGGAGGGAGCGATCCTGTCCCTGAGGGGCGAGCGGATCCACACGGTCGTCCGCGACCTCGGCGGGGCGGTCGGCATGGCCGCCCTCGCCGCGGCTCGCGACCTCGCCCGGGAGCTGGCGGGGGCCGCCACGCGCCCGATCCTCGGTCTCGGCGTCGGCACGCCGGGCACCGTGAGCGCGGACGGCACCGTGCTGGTCGCCCCCAACCTCTCCTGGCGCGACGTCGCCCTGCAGCACCTGCTCGCCGAGGACCTGGGCATCCCCGTCCGGGTGGAGAACGACGCGAACGTGGCGGTCCTGGCCGAGCGGCGCTTCGGCGGCGGCCTGGACGACCTGGTGCGCGTCCAGCTCTCCCGCGGCGTCGGCGCCGGCCTGCTGGTCGCGGGACGGCTCGTCCGCGGCACCGCCAGCGACGCCGGCGAGATTGGACACGTCGTCATCGACGAGTCCGGCGGGCGGTGCGGCTGCGGCAAGACCGGCTGCCTGGAGACCTGGACGTCCGTCCCGGCCATCACGGCCCGGATCAAGGCCGACCCGTCGCGCCGCGACGAGGTGCTGGCCGAGGCCGGCCATCGTCTCGGGCTGGCGCTGGCCCCCGTCGTCGGAATGCTCGGCCTGGCCCACGTGGTCATCGGAGGGCCCGACGACATCGTCCCGGGACCGCTGCTGGAGGCCGCCCGCGCCTGTGTTTCCGACCGCACCCGGTCGGAGTTCCGTCCTGAGCTGGACATGGCCGCCAGCTCGTTCAAGGAGAGTGCCGTCCTGCTCGGCGCAGCCGCCCTGGTGCTGCTCGATCAACTCGGCGTGGCCTGAACACCTCGAAGAACACGCGATCAGTCGCACATCGAAAGGAAACTCCATGAAGAAGTTGCTGTCGGGGGTCGCGATCGCGACCACCTCAGCCCTGGCCCTCACCGGCTGCGCGTCGGCCGCGGGCCAGCCGTCCAGCCAGCCGGCGACGTCGTCGGCGACCCCGCAGAACATCACCATGTGGGTGGCCGGCGGCGACACGCCCAAGGAACTCCGTGAGTACCTGCAGGCCACCTACAAGACCAAGACCGGCGGCACCCTCACCATCGAGGAGCAGTCCTGGGGCGACCTGGTCACCAAGCTGACCACGGCCCTGCCGGATGCCAACAACACCCCCGACGTGGTCGAGATGGGCAACACGCAGTCCCCCACCTTCACCAACGTCGGCGCCTTCGCCGACATCACCGACCTGTACAGCGAGCTCGGCGGCGACAAGCTGCTTCCCTCGTTCGTCGAGGTCGGCAAGGTGGACGGCAAGAACTACACGCTGCCCTACTACTTCGGCTCGCGCTACATGTTCTACCGCAAGGACATCTACAAGGCCGCCGGGGTCGAGGTCCCCGCGACCCTCGACGAGTTCAACGCCACCGTGAAGACCATCGCCGAGAAGAACCCCAAGGACATCAAGGACTTCTCCGGCTTCTTCCTCGGCGGCCAGGACTGGCGCAACGGCATCTCCTGGATCTTCGCCAACGGCGGTGACCTCGCCAAGAAGGACGGCGACCAGTGGGTCTCCACCCTCTCCGACGCCAACAGCATCAAGGGCCTGACCCAGCTGCAGTCGCTGCAGCAGGTCGCCTCGCGGGCGCCGAAGACCGCCAAGGACGAGTCCCCGTGGCTCTACATCAACGACGCCGACGTCATCACCGACGCCGACAAGAAGGTGACCGGCAAGACCAGCCTCGCCGCCGCGACGATCATGGCTCCCGGGTGGGCGCACTGGTCGATCGGCGACCTGAAGGACAAGGCCCGCACCTGGAACGACGCCAAGTTCGGCGTCTACGCCCTGCCCGGCAACGACGGCAAGCCCGCCCCGGTCTTCGCCGGTGGTTCCAACATCGGCATCTCGGCCGCCTCGAAGAACCAGGCCGGATCCCGTGAGCTCATGAAGATCATCTTCTCCGCCGAGTACCAGCAGATGCTGGGCAAGAACGGCCTCGGGCCCGCCAACGCCGACTACGTGTCGAGCCTCGGCGACGACGAGTTCGCCAAGGCCCTGATCCTGTCGGCCTCCAACTCCAAGCTCACCCCGGCCGCCCCGGGCTGGGCCGGTGTCGAGGCCTCCGGCAAGCTGGAGGAGTTCTTCTCCAAGGTGGCCGACGGCGGCGATGTCACCGCGCTGGCCACCGAGTACGACGCCATCCTGACGCCGCTGCTCAACGCCAAGTGAGCTGACGCCGGTCGAGCTCCCGGGTCCCCCCGGTCCCGGGGGCTCGGCCGGCACAGCCCCCTTCCCCCTCCCCTCGGCGTGACCCCTGTCGGTCCGCCCCCCCGCTCACTCGGAATGCGAGGCTCCCGCGATGACCGCCGTTTCCACGCCAGCCCTGGCTCAGGCGCCGTCGAGCCCCGAGCCCAGGCGCCGACCGCGCCAGGTGGCGCCCTACCTGCTCCTCGTGCCGGCGATCGCCATCCTGCTGCTGGCCCTCGGCTACCCGATGATCTGGCAGCTCATCACCTCCACCCAGCGCTTCGGCCTCTCCCAGCAGTTCGGCAAGCCGCCGGAGTTCGTGGGCCTGGCCAACTTCGTCGAGCTGTTCACCAACGCCCAGACCTGGGCCGTTGTCGGCCGCTCCATCGCGTTCTGCCTTGTCAACGCCGCGGTCACCGTGGTCGCCGGCATCGGCATCGCCCTGCTGATGAACGCGGTCGGCAAGGTGACCCGCCTGATCCTCCAGATCGCCATGCTGCTGGCGTGGGCCATGCCGGTGATCGCGTCCATGACCGTGTGGATCTGGCTCTTCGACTGGCGCCGCGGCCTGGTCAACTGGGGCCTCACCCAGCTCGGGTTCGACTTCACCAACCACAACTGGTTGGAGCACCCGCTCAGCTTCTACTTCGTGGCGACCGTCATCGTGGTCTGGATGTCGGTGCCGTTCGTCGCGTTCTCCATCTACGCGGGCCTCACCCAGATCTCCACCGAGGTGCTGGAGGCCGCCGAGATGGACGGCGCCGACGCCCGGCGACGCTTCACCAGCATCGTCGTGCCGATGATCCGTCCCGTGCTGATGATCGTGGCGCTGCTGCAGGTCATCTGGGACCTGCGCGTCTTCGCCCAGATCAAGATGCTGCAGGACGCCGGAGCCCCCACCTCGTCCACCGACCTGCTGGGCACCTACATCTACCGCCTGGGCGTGGGCGCGTCCGACTTCGGGACGGCCTCGGCCCTGTCGATCTTCGTGCTGCTGCTCACTGTCGCCCTCAGCTTCTTCTACGTCATGCACCTCATCAAGGAGGACTCATGAAGCCCGACCGGCCCCGCCGCCGCCCCCCGATCCGTCCGGGACGCGTGGTGGCCTCGGTCATCGCCATCGTGCTCGCCCTGGCCTGGGTGTTCCCCGTCTACTGGATGATGAACTCCTCGCTGCTGCCGAACGCGGTGCTGACCTCGACCACCCCGCAGCTGCTGCCCTTCGGCGGCTCGCTGGACAACTTCACGGCCGTCTTCAACCAGGGCACGTTCTGGCCCGCCCTGGGCATGAGCCTGTCCATCACGCTGACCACCGTCTTCTTCTGCCTCCTGTTCGCCTTCCTGGCCGCGCTGGCGATCAGCCGGTTCAGGTTCCGCGGGCGCAAGTCGTTCGTGCTGGCGGTGCTGTTCATCCAGATGCTGCCGGCCGAGGGCCTGTTCATCGCGCAGTACAAGATGATGAGCTCGCTGAACCTGCTCAACAACGTCATCGGCATCTCGATCATCTACATCGCCGCGGTCGTGCCCTTCACGATCTGGATGCTGCGCGGCTTCGTCGCCGGCGTTCCGGCCGAACTGGAGGAGGCCGCGATGGTGGACGGCCTCAGCCGGACGGGCGCCTTCTTCCGCATCACGTTCCCGCTGCTGGCCCCCGGCCTGGTCGCCTCGGGCGTCTACGCCTTCCTGCAGGCCTGGAACGAGTTCACCGTCGCCCTGGTCATCCTGCAGAAGGAGGAGTACCGCACGCTGCCGCTGTGGCTGCGGGGCTTCGTGCAGGCCAGCGCCACCCGCGCCACCGACTGGGGCCAGGTGATGGCCGCCTCCACGCTCGTCGCGGTGCCGGTGATCATCTTCTTCCTCATCGTCCAGGGACGGCTGACCTCCGGTCTGGTCGCCGGGGCGGTCAAGGGCTGACATGAGCGAGGTGGACCTGCGCCGCTCGATCCGGGCGACGATGATGCCCGGCTTCGTCGGGCCCGAGCTCCCAGCGTGGCTGGCGGAGGAGCTGAGCGCCGGCCTCGGCGCGGTCTGCCTCTTCGGCACCAACGTCGACACCCCCGAGCAGGTGTTGGCGTTGACCGACGCCATCCATGCCGCCCGGCCCGCCGCCATCGTCGCGATCGACGAGGAGGGCGGCACGGTCACCCGGCTGCACCACCGCCTCGGCTCGCCGCACCCCTCGGCCGCCTACCTGGGGGCCCTCGACGACGAGCGCGTCACCGAGGCCGTCGGGGCCAGCATCGCCGGCCAGCTGGTGGCGGTCGGGGTCGACCTGAACTTCGCCCCCGATGCGGACGTGAACTCGAACCCCAACAATCCGGTGATCGGCGTGCGCAGCTTCGGGGCGGACCCCGCCCTGGTCGCGCGCCATGTCGCCGCCTACACCCGCGGGCTGCAGGGTGCCGGCGTGGCCGCCGTCGCCAAGCACTTCCCCGGGCACGGGGACACCGCCACCGACTCGCATCGCGAGCTGCCGAGGATCGACGCCGACCTGTCGGTGCTCACCGGACGGGAGCTGGTCCCGTTTCGGGCCGCCGTCGGGGCCGGGACGCTGGGCGTGATGACCTCGCACATCCTGGTGCCCGCCCTCGATCCGGTGTCCCCGGCCACGATGTCGGCCCCCGTGCTGGGCCTGCTGCGCGAGGACCTCGGCTTCCGGGGAGCGGTCGTCAGCGATGCCCTCGACATGGCGGGCGCCAGCGCCGGCCGCGGCATCGGCGAGGCGGCCGTGCTCGCCCTCGCCGCGGGCGTCGACCTGCTCTGCCTGGGCACCGAGAACACCGCCGACCAGCTCGCGGGGATCATCGACCACGTCGCCGCCGCCGTGCGTGACGGGCGCCTCTCGTCCGAGCGCGTCGCCGAGGCGGCCGGGCGGGTGCAGTCGCTGTCCACCGGCATCGCCGCGCTGCGCCTGGCCCGCCGCCCGGGTCCGGCCGTGCCGCCGCCGCACTCCCCGAAGGGGTTCTGGATCGCCGGCCCCCTGCCGGCCCTGGTGGCTCCCCTCTTGCTGCAGCTCGACTCACCAGCCAACATCGCCTCCGGCGACACCGTCTGGGGCATCGGCCCCCACCTGGCCGAGGCGCTCGACGCCCACCTGCCCGGCGCAGACTGCCTCGCCGCGGCGACCCTGGACGAGGTGAGCGCCGCCCTGGCCGCCCACCCCGACCGGCCGCTGGTCGTCCAGGCGCGGGACTTCACCCGGGTCGCCTTCTTGTCCCGGGCGGCCGCCCTGATTCGCGCCCAGCGACCCGACGCGATCCTGGTCGAGCTCGGCTGGCCCCAGCTCCCCGGCGTCCCGCCTGTCGATATCGCCACCTTCGGCAGCGGCAGAGGTGCTGCGATCTGCCTGATCGCGTTGCTCGCCGAAGGGATCGAATGACCAGCTTGCCCATCGCCGGATGCTGCCTCGGCATCGATGTCGGCGGAACCAAGACGCATGGCATCCTGCTGGACCCCGAGGGCCGGCGGCTCGGCGAGAGTCTCCGAGCCACCCGCACCGGCACGGACGGCGTCATCGCCACGATCGTCGACGTGATCGCCGACTGCCTCGGCGAACAGCTCGCCCAGCACGCGCCGCTGGTGGTCGGCGTGGGCATCCCGGGGCAGGTGGATCCGGACGCCGGGATCGTCCGCACCGCGGTGAACCTGGGTATCAGCGAGCTCGACCTGGGGCCGCGGCTCGCCGCCCTCACCGGTCTGCCGGTGACCCTCGAGAACGACGTGAAGGCCGCGGCGCTCGGGGCGGCCCACTACCTGGGCGACGTCGGCGGCGACCTGGCCTACCTGAACTTCGGCACCGGCGTGGCCGCCGCGGCGGTCGTCGACGGCCGGCTCTGCCGCGGCGATGGCAACCTGGCCGGCGAGATCGGGCACTTCCCGGTCGATCCGCACGGCCAGGTCTGCCAGTGCGGCCAGCGGGGCTGCATCGAGGTGCTCGCCGGCGGCGGCAACATCGCCGCGCGCCTGGCCGCCCTCGGCCCCGAGCTGGCGCTCCCCCATCTCGCCGGGGCCGCGGACGCCGGCGATCCGCGCGCCGTCGCCGAGGCCGATCGGATCGCCTCGGGCATCGCCCTGGCCGTCCAGCTCATGGTCCTGGCCCACGGCTCGGCCCGGGTGGCGCTGGGCGGTGGCGTCGTCCACACCGCCCCGCGGCTGGTCGCCCGGGCGCAGCGCCTGCTGGACGAGTGGGGCGCCCGATCGCCGTTCCTCGCCTCGCTGCGGCTAGCCGAGCGGATCACGATCCTGCCGGGCGGGCATCCGGTTGCGGTGTTCGGGGCCGCCCTGGCGGGCCTCGGCCACAGCCGCGAGCCGCAGCACACGCTGATCGGCTGATCAGCCGCCCGAGGCGTCGGATTCGGCGTCGGCGATGTCGGCGTCACCCAGCTCGCGCGAGGCCAGCCAGCCGTGCGGGAGCACCACCCTGTCGCGGGGGGTCCCCTGGCGCCCCCTGGGGGCACCCAGCTCGCCGACCGGGAACGGGACGCTCGGATCGAGCTGGGCCAGGAGCGCGTCCAGCTCGGCGAGCGAGCTCACCATCGCCAACGGGCGGCGCAGCTCGCCGCCCACGGGGAAGCCCTTGAAGTACCAGGCCATGTGCTTGCGGAGGTCGGTCAGGCCGTGGCGCTCGCCGTACAGCCCGGCCAGCAACTCGGCGTGCCGGCGCACCATCTGCGCGACCTCGCCCAGCGTAGGCAGCGTCCGCCGCTGCTCCCCGGCGAAGGCATCGGCGAGGTCCCGGAACAGCCAGGGCCGACCCAGGCACCCCCGACCGACGACCACCCCGGCACAGCCGGTCTTTTCCATCATGGCCAGGGCGTCGGCGGCCTCCCAGATGTCCCCGTTGCCCAGCACCGGGATCGGCACCGCCCGCACGAGCTCGCCGATCCGGGACCAGTCCGCCTCGCCGGAGTAGGCCTGCTTGACCGTCCGGGCGTGGAGCGCGATCGCGGCGCACCCGGCCTCGGCGGCGATCCGTCCGGCCTCCAGGAACGTCTCGTGGTCCTCGTCGATGCCGATCCTGGTTTTGATCGTCACCGGCACACCGAACCTCCCGGCGGCCTCGACGGTCGCCTCGAGGATGGCGGCGAGCCGGTCCCGCTTCCAGGGCAGCGCGCCGCCGCCCCCGCGCCGGGTCACCTTCGGCACCGGGCACCCGAAGTTCAGGTCGATGTGGTCGACCGCGAACTCCTCACACAGGATGCGGGCGGCGCGGGCCAGGATGTCGGGGTCCACGCCGTACAGCTGGACCGAACGGACCGACTCGCCGGGGTCGAAGCGCAGCATGTCGAAGGTCTTGGGGATCCGCTCGACGATCCCGCGGGACGTGATCATCTCGCAGACGTACAGGCCGGCCCCCTGCTCGCGGCACAACTGGCGGTACGCGGCGTTGGTGATCCCCGCCATCGGGGCCAGGATCACCGGCGGGTCGATGACGTTCCCACCCAGGGCCAACGAGCGCATCCCCCCAGCCTAGCGATCCGGGCCTGGGCGACACTCACGCCCCATCGCAGGGATCTGCGATCCTCCAATGTCACCCTGACAGGGGACAATGCCCGGGAAGATGCAGTTTCTTTCACCACTGAATCAACCAGACGGGTGATAGGGGCGGCCATATTGGCCTCATAGACTAACCGGGCTTCCACGAAAGGTCACCATGCTGCCCCCCCTCGAACGACGCTCCGGCCTGGGCCGTCGACAGCTGCTGGTGGGGGTGGCCTGGAGCGCCCCCGCGATCGCCCTCGTGTCGTCCGCGCCGGCCATGGCCTCCTCGATGGACCCCTACATCACGGCGACCGAGAGCGGCGGGCGCGCGGCGACGCTGACGTTCCACAACCTCACCGGGGCCACGCAGCTCCGCATCGACAGCATCACCTACGTGTCCGGACAGAACACCGGCACGTTCTCCGGCCCCTTCCCCATCTACGCCACGGTGACCGGCGGCGTCTCCACGGCCATCGCGTTGAAGAACAACAACAACTGGCAGGGCACCACCTGGAAGGTCACCTACTACCTCCTCGTCAACGGCGTCTGGACCGGGCCCTACACCCTCAATTTCGTGCTCTAGCCGCACCGGGTCGAGAGGGCCCACGCGACCGGCGCCCGGTTCAACTCCGAGCCGTTGGTCGCCGATCGTTCCGCCGACCAACGGTTCCTCGGGTCAGCAGCCGATGAGCCGGGTGGCGAGGTAGTCCCGCACCTGAGTGAGCGCCACGCGCTCCTGTGCCATCGTGTCGCGCTCCCGGATGGTGACCGCCTGGTCGTCCAGGGTGTCGAAGTCCACCGTGATGCAGAACGGCGTGCCGATCTCGTCCTGGCGGCGATAGCGCCGACCGATCGCCTGGGCGTCGTCGAACTCCACGTTCCAGTAGGCGCGCAGCTCGGCGGCCAACGCCCGTGCCTTGGGCGACAGCGCCTCGTTGCGGGACAGCGGCAGCACGGCGGCCTTGACCGGAGAAAGACGCGGGTCCAGCTTCAGCACCGTCCGGGTGTCGACCCCGCCCTTGGCGTTGGGGGCCTGGTCCTCGGTGTAGGCCTCCACCAGGAAGGCCATCAGCGACCGGGTCAGGCCTGCCGCCGGCTCGATCACGTAGGGCAGGTAGCGCTCGCCGGTGGCCTGCTCGAAGTAGGACAGGTCGGTGCCGGAGTGCTTGGAGTGGGTGCCAAGGTCGAAGTCGGTGCGGTTGGCGATGCCCTCCAGCTCTCCCCAGCCGTCGCCCCCGGCGAAGCCGAAGTTGTACTCGATGTCGACCGTCCGCTTG
>CAZBMH010000020.1:0-33894 GCA_964492685.1 uncultured Micropruina sp. | reverse complement strand
ACTCGCTGGAGCAGGCGCTGGAGTTCTGCCGCGGCGACGAGTGCCTCGAGGTCACGCCGAAGAACGTCCGGATGCGCAAGGTCGAGTTGAACGCCAACGAGCGGGCCAAGTCCCGCAACCGCGCCAAGAAGGCCTGAGCCGCACCCCGTCCGCGGGGTCTAGCTGTGACGAGGGTGAGCTCGGACGAGTCACCGTCGTCGTGAGGGACCATGGTGGTGGCCGCTCGACCGCGAGTTGACGACGCGGGCGTCCGTGGCCGCTACGCTCGCGCCATGGCCGATCTGCCCGTCCTGGATCCCGTCGAGCAGCGACTCCTGGGCAGCCTGCTGGAGAAGCAGCGCACCGTCCCCGGCAGCTACCCGCTGACGCTCAACAGCCTGCGGCTGGCGTGCAACCAGACGTCCAGCCGCGACCCGATCAGCGACTACGACGACGACACCCTGCAGAAGGCGTGCCGGGCGCTGAAGGAGCGCGGGCTGCTGCGCGTGGTGTGGGCCGACAAGGGCACCCGGACGCTGAAGTACCACCAGCTGCTGGACGCCGAGCTGTCGCTGCAGCCGGACGAGCGGGCGCTGCTGACGGTGCTGCTGCTGCGCGGCGCCCAGGCGCCCGGCGAGCTGAAGACCCGCACCGACCGGCTGCACCCGTTCGCCGACCGCGGTGAGGTGGAGGCCACGCTGGCCCGGATGGCCGCCGCCCAGCCCCCGCTGGTGCGCGAGCTCGAGCGCCGGGCCGGCCAGCAGGACCGCCGCTGGGTCCACCTGCTGGGGCCGGTGCCCACCGAGGCGGCCGCCGCCGGGGCCGTCGCGGTCGATCGGGAGGCGATCCTGGCGGAGGGGGCCGGCGCCCGGGACGCCAAGGTGGTCGCCGCCTACGACGCGGTCGCCGACGCCTACGCCGACGCCCTGGGCGACGAGCTGATCGACAAGCCGTTCGACCTCTGGCTGCTGGAGCGCATCGCCGACCTCGTGAAGGGCCCGATCGCCGACCTGGGCTGCGGCCCGGGGCACATCGCCGCCTTCCTCGCCGACACCGGGGCCGAGGTGCACGGCTTCGACGCGTCGGCCGCCATGATCGCCCGCGCCCGCGCCGACTTCCCCGACCTGGACTTCCAGGTGGTCCGCTTCCACCAATTCCTGCGGCCGCGGACGGCCCCCGCCTGGGGGGCGGTGGTGGCCTGGTACAGCTTCGTCCACCTGGCCCCCTCCGAGCTCACCGAGGTGCTGCGCCGGGTCGCCGCGACCGCGACCGGCGGCGTGGTCGCCTTCGCCGTCCACCTCGGGGACGAGGTGCGGCACGTCGACGAGCTCACCGGCGTCGCGGTGGATCTCGACTTCGTCCTGCACGACCGGGAGCAGGTCGTGGCCGCGGCGGCCGCTGCTGGGCTCAGCGACGTCGAGTGGTACGAGCGCGGCCCGCAGCCGAGCGAGGCCCAGACGCGGCGGCTCTACGTCCTGGGCCGCGTGCCGCAGTAGGGATTCTTCCTGGCCATCCACCCCGCGGGCTCGTAGGTTGGCTGCATGGCCCTGAACATCAAGGACCCGGAGATCGACCGGCTGGCCCGGGAGCTGGCCCGGACCACCGGTGAGTCGATCACGACCGCGGTCAAGGTCGCTCTGGAGGAACGGCTCCGGCGCCTCCGGCGCGGGGGTGCCGCCACCAGTCAGCCGGCGCAGGTCCAGCGACTCGTTGACCGTGGCAGGAGGAGGCCGAAGCTGGACACGCGGACGGCGGACGAGATCCTGGGCTACGACGCGCTGGGGCTGCCGCGCTGATGACCGCCAGTTAACTCCCGAGCGGGGCTGATCAGCCCAGGCGGGCGCGGACGTGCAGCCCCACCTCGGGATCGACGAGCGCCTCCTGGCCAGCGGCGATGCCGTCGACCACCAGCTCGGCGTCGACCGAAATGCCCCGCTTCACCAGGCCCAGCGCGATCGGGCCCAACTCGTAGTGGCGCTCGGACGAGCCGACACGGCCGACGACCCGGCCGTCCAGGGTGAGCTCGGCACCAACCGTCGGCAGCGAGTTCGCGGTGCCGTCCAGGTGCAGCAGCACCAGCCGCCGCGGCGGCCGGCCTAGGTTGTAGATCCGGGCGACCGTCTCCTGGCCGGGGTAGCAGCCCTTCTTCAGGTGCACCGCCGGCCCGAGGGTGACGCCCTCGGGGGTGGCCAGCTCGTTGGGGATCGTCTTCTCGTCGGTGTCGACGAACGCCCGCGGGACGCCCGCGGCGATCCGCAGCGCCTCGGCCGCCCAGACGCCGGCCCGCACGTCGCCGATGGCCTCGTCCAGCTCCTCGCGGGGGACGATGACCGGCCCGCGGCCGGGGGCTATGCCCAGCCGGTGGGTCTCGGAGACCTCAGCGATCTCGACGCGGGCGGCGAACACCATCCGCCTCAGCCAGGCCAGCAGCGGCCCCTCGTGCCCGGGCTCGCTGGTCGCCCAGAAGGCCTCGCCGTCGTCGACCCCGCCGAACACGTGGCCGACGTGGCCGTGCGCGTCGAGGATGTAGGAGGTCGTCCACGCCCCGGGAGCCAGCCCGTCGAACTGCTGGGTGCAGATGGCGTTCAGCCAAGTGAGCCGGTCGCGGCCCCGGACGACGAAGACCGGGCGGTGCGAGAGGTCGACCCCGGCGTCGCCTGCGGCCAGCAGTCGCTGCTCGCGCAGCGGGTCGCCGTAGTGCCACACGCCACCGAGATCGGGGCCCTCGGTGAGCCGGACGGCGGTCATCGGCGCTCGAGGGTCGCCCAGACGTGCGGCTGCAGCGGCTGGTCCTCCGTGGCGCGGTCGAAGGAGTACATCAGCTTGCCCTCGACGGTGCCGTAGAGCCGGCGGCCGGCGGTGTAGGCGACGCCGGCGTTCGCGGCCCGGACCACCGCGTCGGTGGTCAGGTCCACCCGCCCCGGGGAGAGCTTGCCGTACCAGATCTCGGCGAACCCGTCCGGGCTGCACATCATCACCTCGACGGTGCCGTCGGCCAGCGGGCGCCAGAACCCGGTCTCCATCATCAGCGCGCGGACGGGGCGGCCCTCCTCGTCCACCACGAACGACTGGGCAAGGTAGTGCAGGTAGTCGCCGCCGTTGTCGGCGAAGTCGACCTGGGTGGCGAACGCCTGCTTCTCCTCGCCGGGCCACTGCCGGTAGCCGGTGCCCTCCCAGCGGCCTCGCAGCCAGGCCAGCCCGATCAGGGACGGGTTGAGGTCGGCGGGGATCTCGAAGCTCACGGCTTCTCCTTCGGGGAGCGGAACAGGACGACGAGGGCGAAGACCGCCAGGCCGAGCACCAGCGCCGCGATCACGAGCAACCCGATCACGCTCACGCCCACCAACGGAAGCAGGAGGTTCACCATCATCCGATCCTAACCGTCCGGCCCTCGGCGGCATTCCCGGGCGCGGGCACCCGAGGAGGCTAGCCTCGGCGGGTGAGAATCGTGGCACAGCGGGTCAGTTCCGCGTCGGTGAGCGTGGGCGGCGAGGTGGTCGGCGCGATCGCGGAGCCCGGCCTGCTGCTGCTGGTCGGCATCACCCACACCGACGACGCCTCGGTCGTCGACCGGATGGCCGAGAAGGTCTGGCAGTTGCGGATCCTGTCCGACGAGACGTCCTGCGCCGAGGCGGGCGCGCCGATCCTGGCCGTCAGCCAGTTCACGCTCTACGCCGACACCCGCAAGGGGCGGCGGCCGTCCTGGTCGGCGGCGGCTCCCCGGCCGGTCAGCGAGCCGCTCTTCGACGCCTTCGTCGAGGCGCTGCGGCGGCGCGGCGCCGAGGTGGCGACGGGTCGTTTCGGGGAGATGATGGCGGTGTCGCTGGTCAACGACGGGCCGGTGACGCTGATCCTCGATTCCGAGGGCTGAGCGCGCCGGGGTCGCTGGGCTCGCCGACGGCGGACTCCACTATCCTGATCGCGTCCGACCCGCTCCAAGGGAGGTGAGATGGCGGTCCTCCTGGTTGTCAGCAACGCCACCCCACCCGGCGGCGCCGCGGTCTCCGCGCTCTCGCTGCTCCCCCACGACGTCCGGACGGCCCCCGCGGACTCCACCGCGCTCACCGAGTCGGCCCGCGCCGATGTCGTCATCATCGACGGCCACGAGGATCTCGCGGGCGCCCGGGTGATCGCCCGGCTGTTCGGCTCCAGCGGCATCACCCTGCCGCTGCTGCTGGTGGTCACCGAGGGCGGCCTGGCGATGGTCACCCCCGAGTGGGGCCTGGCCGACGTCATCCTGTCCACGGCCGGCCCGTCCGAGTTCGACGCCCGGATCCGGCTGATGCTGGGCTCGGCCGCCGGCGACGGCACCATCTCGGGCGGCGGCATCACCATCGACGAGGCGGCCTACTCCGCCGTCCTGGAGGGCCAGCCGCTCGATCTCACCTACACCGAGTTCGAGCTGCTGAAGTACCTGGTGCAGCACCCCGGCCGGGTGTTCAGCCGGGAGCATCTGCTGGCCGACGTGTGGGGCTACGACTACTACGGCGGCACCCGGACGGTGGACGTCCACATCCGCCGCCTCCGCGCCAAGCTGGGCCCCGAGCACGAGGCGCTGATCGGCACCGTCCGCAACGTCGGCTACCGCTTCTCCCCCTCCTGACGGGAGCCATCGATCGACGCGGCCCGGGCACCCACGCCCTGGGCAACGACGGGGTGGCGGCCATCGTCGGGGACCTCCCTTCAGGCGTCCGCGCCGTCGATCACGCGGTCAACCCCGCCCGATTCGCGAGGACCCGCCGAGGGGCTTGCGATGGCCACGCGCTCGAACCGGCCACCGACGCAACGCGAGACCGGACGATCGCCTGGACTGTTCACCCGGGGGCGATAGCGTGACCCCCATGTCCCCGCTGTCCGCCGAGCAGGTGATCACCGTGCGCGCCCTGGCCGACGCCTGCGCCGAGAGCGACGGCACCCGGCCGCTGAACGAGCAGGCCCTGCTGCAGCTTGATGACGGCGAGCGCGCCCGGCACCACCTGGCCCTGGCGGGCACCGAGATCGTCGGGTACGCCCAGGGCGATCCACGCCTGGGCACCGGTCAACTGCTGGTGTCGCCCGGCTTTCGGCGGCGCGGCCACGGCACGGCCCTGTGGCGGGAGCTCAACCGGGACGTGACCGAGGTCTGGGCCTTCGGCAACACCCCAGCGGCCCGGGCCTTCGCCGCCCGCCTCGGCCTCAGGGCGGCCCGCAGCCTGCTGAAGATGGAACGACCACTGACCGCCGCCGACGCCGCGGGCGATCCCGGGGGTCACGGCCCGACGGGAGCCGCGGCACCCCTGATCCGGCCGTTCGAGCTGGGCACCGACGCCGAGGGCCTGCTGGCGGTCAACGCCGAGGCGTTCGCCTGGCATCCCGAGCAGCGCCACTTCTCCCGCGCCGACCTGGCGGACCGGATGGCGGAGGACTGGTTCGACCCGGCCGGGCTGCTGGTCGCCGTCGACGACCAGGGGGTCGCGGGCTTCCACTGGACCAAGCGGCACGGCCGCGGGATGGGTGAGGTGTACATCATCGCCACCGCGTCCCGCGCCCAGGGGTCGGGCCTGGGCCGGCGCCTGCTCGCCGCCGGGCTGCGGCACCTCGTCGACACCGGCTGCACCACGGTCTCGCTCTTCGTGGACGGCGTGAACACCCGCGCCCGCGACCTTTACGACCGCGACGGCTTCCGCGTCGTCCACGCCGACGTGCTGTACCAGGCGGGCGATCCGACCGGGGTGACCCGATGACCGGCGCGCCCGGAGCCGCGCGCCGCGTCCGGGCCCCGGGCCGCCCCGCCCGCCGCCCCCGACCGCCCCGAGAACACCCGACTCCCCTCGTCACCCACTGCCGGCCGGAACGGATGACCACAGCATGACGACGACACCCAGCAACGGCGCCCGGCTGATCACCGCGGCCGGCACGGTCGTCGTGCGCACCCGCGAGGGCAAGAAGCCGCAGGTGCTGCTCGTCCACCGGCCCTCCTACGACGACTGGTCGCTGCCCAAGGGCAAGCTCGTGCCCGACGAGTACCCGGCGGCCGCGGCCGTCCGGGAGACGCTGGAGGAGACCGCGGTGGCGGTCCGCCTCGGCGTCCCCGTGGACCGGATCAGCTACCCGGTGGGCGGCGGTCGCAAGACCGTCTCGTACTGGGCCGCCACCGCCACCGCCATCGGTCGCCACGTCGCCGACGCCGAGATCGACAAGACGGCCTGGCTGACGGTGCCGACCGCCCTGAAGCGCCTGAGCTACGAGGACGAGCGGGCGCTGGTCACCCAGAGCCTCGAGCTGCCGGAGACCACCCCGCTGCTCATCGTCCGGCACGGCAAGGCGATGGACCGCAAGCACTGGTCCGGCAAGGACCAGCTGCGGCAGCTCAGCTCGCGCGGGCGGCGGCAGAGCGTCCAGCTCATCCCGCTGCTGGCCGCCTACGGCGTGGCCGAGCTCGCCAGCTCGTCCTCGATGCGGTGCATGCGGACGCTCGCGCCCTACGCCAAGGCCAAGCGGCTGGAGGTGAACGGCTGGTCGACGCTGTCGGAGGAGCAGGCCAAGCAGCACCCCGACGCCGTGACCACGCTGATGAAGCGGCTGGTCAAGCAGACCGCCAGCACCGGCGTCCCGGCGGCGGTGTGCGGCCACCGCCCCGTGCTGCCGCTGATGCTGGGCGCGCTCGGCATCCCCGACCGGCAGCTGCAGACCGCCGCGGTCGTGGTGGCGCACCTGGATCGCCAGGGCGGCACGGTCGCCGTGGAGTACCACAAGCCCCGCAGCTGAGTCCTCAGCCAACCCGGCCAACGTCGCGGGCCGGACGGCTATGTCAATCGCACGTCATATGCCCTAGGGTGGCGCGCGTGACAGTCAACGACGAGCTGTTCGCGGCGGCCGGGGTCGCCATCGCCGCCGGCCGGGCGCTCCGGGATCCGGACTTCCCCCGCTTCCACGTCGCGCCGCCCACGGGCAGGCTGAACGACCCGAACGGCCTGATCTTCCACGAGGGGCGCTATCACGCGTTCTACCAGTTCGGCCCCTTCTTCCCCGAGCGCCGGCTGGTGTTCTGGGGGCACGCCACCTCGCCGGACCTGCTGCGCTGGGAGCAGCGCCCGCCGGCGCTGGCGCCGGGCGACCCGTACGACCACACCGGCGTGTACTCGGGCGGCGCGATCCACCACGAGGGGAGCGTCTGGCTGCACTACACGGGCAACCTCAAGCACGCGGACGGCAGCCGCGACTCGTCCCAGTGCGCCGCGATCTCCCCCGACCTGGGGTCGCTGCGCAAGCTGCCGGCCAACCCGCTGATCCCCGGCCCGCCGCCGGGCTACACCGCCCACTTCCGCGACCCCCAGGTGTGGCGCACCGCCGACGGCTTCCGGATGTGCCTGGGCGGCCAGCGCAACGACGAGACCGGCTGCGCGCTGCTGTACCGCTCCGACGACCTCGTGGCGTGGACGTTCGAGGGCGAGCTCACGTTCCCCGGCCAGGAGGAGCGGTTCACGCGGCTGGGCTTCATGTGGGAGTGCCCCAACCTGATCCCCATGATCGACGCGGTCACCGGGCAGCGCCGCACGGTGCTGATCTTCTGCCCGCAGGGCATCCGCCTGGACGACGGCCGCGGCCACAACGCCTACCCGGCCGGCTACGTCGTGGGCACCCTGGACGGCACCGAGTTCCACGACGCGGGCGCCTTCCACGAGCTCGACCGCGGCTTCGAGTTCTACGCGCCCCAGTGCTTCGCCCGCCCCGGCGGCGAGGACGACCCGGTGATCCTCATGGGCTGGGCCGGCAACCCGGACGAGGACGACCAGCCCTCGCTGGCCGACCACGGCTGGGTGCACCTGCTGACGCTGCCGCGCGCGCTCACGCTGCACAACGGCCTGCTGCGACAACGACCCACGGGCGGCATCACCGAGCTCGCGGCGACCCCGCTGGCCGAGCCGTGGACCGCGGTCGAGGGCTCCCACGCGTTCGACCGGCTGCTCGGCGTCCGCTCGTTCGTCCTCGACCTCGAGCTGGATCTCGCCGCCGAGACCCGCTGCGACCTGATCCTCGACTCCAGCCCGGCGTCCTCCCGGCTGGTCGTGAGCATCGAGGGCGGCGAACTGACCGTCGACCGAAGCCGGACGCGCTACCCCCGCGGGGGCCGACGCAGCGTGGCCCTGCCGGACGCGGAGCGGGTGCGGCTGCGGGTCGTCCAGGACTCCTCGATCACGGAGATCTTCGTCGGCGACGGCGAGGCCGTCTTCACGCTGCGCACCTACCTGGCCCCCGGCGTCCGCTCGGTCTCGCTGCGGACCACCGACCCGGTGTTCCTGGTGCGGGCCGACGCCGCGATGCCGAACGAGTGAGTCGAAAACCATTGCGGCCCAGTTCGGCCGGGGCTAGTATGTCAAACGATTGACAGACTCACGTCTGACACATTGGCCGCGGGCCCCGAATCACCCCGCTCGGCCTGTTCAAGGAGGAACCAACCGATGGATCACGCACGAGTAGCAAAGACAGTCCTGACCGCCGTCGGCGGCCCGGACAACATCTCCGCCGCGGCGCACTGCGCCACCCGGCTCCGCCTCGTCCTCAACGACCTGGACATCGTCAACAACGACGCGCTCGACAACGACCCCGACATCAAGGGCACGTTCACCGCGGGCGGCCTGTTCCAGATCATCGTCGGCCCCGGCGATGTCGACGTCGTCTTCAAGGAGCTCGTCAAGGGCGGCGTCCGGGAGCTTTCCAAGGATGAGGCCAAGCAGGAGGCGGCGAAGAAGGACAACATCGTCGTCCGCTTCATCAAGACGATCTCCGACATCTTCGTGCCGATCCTGCCGGCCCTGATCGCCGGCGGCCTGATGATGGCCATCAACAACGTCCTCACCGCGGCCGGCCTGTTCGGGCCCGAGTCGCTGGTGGCGATGTACCCGGCCGTCGCGGACTACGCCGCGATGATCAACGTCATCTCGTCGGCGGCCTTCGCGTTCCTGCCGGTGCTGGTCGGCTTCTCGGCCACCAAGCGATTCGGCGGCAACGTCTACCTCGGCGCCGCGATGGGCGCCGCGATGGTCAGCCCCGCGCTCGCCAACGCCTGGAGCGCGGTCGAGCTGGCCGCCGCCGGCGACATCAACTACTGGCACGTCTTCGGCCTCGAGGTGGCGCAGATCGGCTACCAGGCCCAGGTCATCCCGGTGCTCGCGGTCTCCTGGCTGCTCTGCTTCGTGGAGAAGCAGTTCCACAAGCTGCTCACCGGCACCGCGGACTTCCTGCTCACCCCGCTGCTCACCATGCTGATCACGGGCTTCGCGGCCTTCGTCGTCGTCGGCCCGATCACCCGCGAGATCGCGGTGGCCATCACCGCCGGCCTGCAGTGGATCTACGTGACCGCCGGCCCGCTCGGCGGCCTGATCTTCGGCGCCCTGTACTCGCCCATCGTCGTGACCGGCCTGCACCAGTCCTTCCCGGCCGTCGAGCTGCCGCTGATCGCCAGCGGCGTGGGCTCGTTCATCTTCCCGATCGCCTCCATGGCGAACGTCGCCCAGGGCGCGGCCACGCTGGCCGTCCTGATGCGGGCCCGCGACGCCAAGCTGAAGGGCATGGCGGGCGCCTCCGCCGCCTCCGCCCTGTTCGGCATCACCGAGCCGGCCATCTTCGGCGTCAACCTGCGGCTGCGCTGGCCCTTCTTCATCGGCATCGCGGCCGCCTCGATCGCCTCGGCGCTGATCTCGATCTTCGACGTCCGGGCGATCGCGCTGGGGGCCGCCGGCCTCATCGGCTTCGTCTCGATCATGCCCGCCGACATCCCGATGTACCTGGTCTGCATGGCCGTCAGCTTCGCCCTGTCGTTCGGCGGCTCGCTGTTCTACGCCTCCACCCGCGGCAAGGCCTCGCTGGCCGGCGCCAAGGTCGACGAGGACGTGGACGCCCCCCGTCAGGTCACGGTCGCCGACCCGGCCGCCGCCCTGCCCGCCTCGGCCGCCCACGACTTCGCCCTCACGGCGATCGCCGAGGGCCGGCTGATCCCGCTCGACCAGGTCAAGGACCCGATGTTCGCCCAGGCGATCCTCGGCCCGGGCGCGGCCATCATCCCCACCCAGGGGCCGGTCGTGTCGCCGTGCGACGGCGAGATCATGGTCGCCTTCCCGACGCACCACGCCTACGGCATCCGCTCCGGCAGCGGCATCGAGGTCCTGATCCACATCGGCATGGACACCGTGCAGCTCAAGGGCCAGCACTTCACGTCCGCCGTCAAGGTGGGGCAGATCGTGCGCCGCGGTGACGTCCTGGCCACCGTGGACTGGGCCGAGGTCGCCGCCGCCGGCTACGACCTGACCACCCCGGTCGTGGTTACCAACGCCGCCGACTTCGACGGGGTCGTGCCCGACGCCCCAGGTGCGGTCACGACCGGTGCCCCGATGTTCCTCGTGAACACCAAGGCGACCGCGGTCTCGCGCTAGCCCACCCTCCCGGTGGCGGGCGGCCTCGCTCCGCCGCCGGCCACCGACGGGTCAGTGGTCCACCCTTCCGCAAGGGCCACCGCGAACTCCTCGGCCGGGATCGACCCCCCGGCCGGGGAGTTCTCACCTTTCACGCGGGCCTCGATCTGCGCCAGCAACACCTCGACCGCGCGGCCGGCGATCTCGCCGATCGGCTGGACGATCGTGCTGAGCCCGGGCAGCGCCCGGCGGATCGCCTGGGTGCCGTCGAAGCCGATGATCCGCAGGTCGTTGGGGACGTCGCGGCCGCGGCGCTGCGCCCAGTCCAGGACGGTGGCCGCCAGCAGGTCGTCGGTGGCGAACACCCCGTCCAGCCCGGGTGCCGCGTCCAGGGCGGCGAAGATGCGCTGCGTCCGCTCCGGCTCGGGGGTGTGGAACTCCACGGTCATCGCGTAAGGCTCGATCCCGGCCGCCGCCAGCGCGGCCCGGTAGCCGGCCTCGCGTCGGTTGAGCGGGCCGATGGTGGACGTGAGCAGCGCCGGCCGCCGGGAGCCCCGCCGCAGCAGGGTCTCCGTCGCGAGCCGGCCGCCGGCCTCGTTCTGGGCGCGGATGTTGGGTATCCAGGCCGACAGCTCCCGGTCGATGGTCACCAGCGGGAGCCGTAGCGTGTCGTACTCGGGGATGGCGCGGTTGTGCGCCCCGGAGATGATGCCGTCCACCCGGTTGCCCGCCAGCAGCATCAGGTAGTCACGCTCGCGGTCGGCGCGCCCGAAGCTGTTGCACAGCATCATCTGGTAGCCGGCGGCGGCGAGGCGGTTCTCGAGCTCGGCGCTCACCTCGCCGAAGAACGGGAAGGCGACCGACGGCATGATGACGCCGACCATCCGGGTGCGCTGGTCGACCAGCGCCCGCGCGACCTGGTTGGGGCGGTAGTTCAGCTCGTCGATGGCCCGGGCGACGTTGTCCTTGATCCGCTGGCTCAGGTAGCCGCGGTTGTTGAGCACCCGCGAGACGCTGGTGAGGGACACACCGGCCCGCTCGGCGACGTCGGCCAGCGTCGGCTCCCGGCCCAACTCCGTCATCCGCTCTCCTCCCCCGTGGCCCTCATCCTAATGGGGGAGGGTCGACGGCCGGCCGGGGCGTCCGGGGCGACCGCTGCGGCCCCGTTCGGGGCTGCGCCGCTTAGCGGGACGCCGGCGCGTCGGCCGCTCGGCGCGGCAGCCGGATCGTGAACGTCGAGCCCTGGCCGGGCTTGCTCCAGGCCGTCACCGTCCCGCCATGGGCGGTCACGACGTGCTTCACGATGGACAGCCCCAGGCCGGTGCCGCCGTGGGCGCGGCTGCGGCCCCGATCCACCCGGTAGAACCGCTCGAAGATCCGATCGAGGTCGTCGGCGGCGATGCCGATGCCGGTGTCGGAGACCCGAAGCTCGACGGTGTCCTCGTCGGGGCAGGTCTGGGCGACCACGACCCGCGCCCCCGGCTCGGAGTAAGCCACGGCGTTCTGCACCAGGTTGGCCAGGGCGGTCTCCAGTTGCTCGGCGTCGCCGACGACGGTGATGCCCTGGCCCGGGGTCGCGGTGATGCTGATGGACTTGCCCTCGGCCAGCTGGCGGCAGCGGGCCACGGCCTCGGCCACCACGTCGTCCAGGGCCACCGGGGTGGCGGCGAGCAGCGGGTCGCTGGACTGGAGCCGCGACAGGGCGATGATCTGGGACACCAGCTCGTTGAGCCGGTCGGCCTCGCCGGCGATCTTGCCGGTGAAGATCACCACCGCCTCGGGGTCGGACGCCGCCGACTCGATCGCCTCGGCGAGCAGCAGGATGGCGCCGATCGGCGTCTTCAACTCGTGGGTGACGTTCGCCACGAAGTCGCGCCGGGTCTCGTCGTAGCGGTCCTCGGCGGAGCGGTCCTCGCCGAGGATGATCGCCGTCCCGTCCGGCAGCGGAACGACCCTCACCGCCAGCCGGACGCTGGGACGCCCGGGTCCGGGGACCAACTGGAGCTCGCGAAAGCGCGAGTCCTTGGCCGCCGCCGCCTCGGCCACCAGGGCCGCCACCGCGGGGTCGGCCAGGTGGGAGCCGCGCACCAGCCCGGCGCCGCGCGCCAGCGGGCTGGACGCCAGCACGCTGCCCTGGGCGTTCACCACGGCGGCCGCCGAGCGCAGCTGGCTGATCGCCACCAGGACGTGGTCGGCCTGCAGCGCGTCGATCTCGGTGCGCCGGGCCCGGCCCATCCAGATGAGCGTGGCGACGGCAAAGCCGACCGCCCCCCCAAAGAGGAGGGCGATCAGCCCGCCGACGACCGGATTCACGCGCGGATCGGCCTCATGCGACCGTCCAGTTCTCGCCCTCGGGGTGCAGGCCGGTGACCACGTAGATCACGCGGCTGGCCATGATGACCGCGTGATCGGCGATCCGCTCGTAGTAGCGGCCCAGCAGCGCGACGTCGACCGCGGCCTCGACCGAGTACGGCCAGTCCGCGCTGAGCAGCACGCGGAACTGGCTCTTGCGCAGCTCGTCCATCTCCTCGTCGCTGTCGGCCAGCTTCGCCGCGTCGTGGGCGTTGCGCTGCATCAGGGCCCGACCGGCGGTCGCGACCATCTCGCCTGCCACCCGGGCCATCAGCTCGAAGTTCGGCACCAACCCCTCGGGGACGGCGTGGTTCGGGTAGCGCAGCCGGGCGATCTTGGCGACGTGGGCGGCCAGGTCGCCCATCCGGGCCAGGTCGGCGACCATCCGCATCGCCGCCACGACGATCCGCAGCTCGCCGGCGACCGGCGACTGGCGGGCCAGCAGGGTGAAGCAGCGGGACTCCAGGTCGTCGTGCAGCTCGTCCAGCTGCGCGTCGCTGCTGATGACGTCCTCGGCCGCCGCCAGGTCGGCGCCCAGCAGCGCGGTGGTCGCCTTCGTCACGGCCACGCCGACGGTCTCGGTCATGGCGACCAGGTCGGTCACCACCGAGCTCAGTTCCTCGTGATAGCTCTCACGCATGAGTTGTCTTTCCTCTGTTCCTCGTCGGTGGGATCAGCCGAAGCGGCCGGAGATGTAATCCTCGGTCCGCTGGTCGGCGGGACGCTCGAAGATGACCTGGGTGGTGTCGTACTCGACCAGCAGGCCGGTGCGATCACCGGTCTCCTCGGAGGCGAGCGCGGTGAAGAAGGCGGTGCGGTCGGCGACGCGGGCCGCCTGCTGCATGTTGTGGGTGACGATGATGATCGAGTAATCCTCGCAGAGTTGCTTC
This sequence comes from uncultured Micropruina sp., assembly GCA_964492685.1. Classification (GTDB taxonomy): domain Bacteria; phylum Actinomycetota; class Actinomycetes; order Propionibacteriales; family Propionibacteriaceae; genus Micropruina. Next base: position 20,282 of record CAZBMH010000020.1, on the reverse strand, counting down.
ATGAGGTCCTCGATCTTCATGGTGGCGATCGGGTCCAGCGCGGAGCACGGCTCGTCCATGAGAATCACCTCGGGCTGGACGGCGATCGTCCGCGCGATGCACAGCCGCTGCTGCTGGCCACCCGAGAGACCGAAGGCGGACTGCTTCAGTTTGTCCTTGACCTCGTCCCACAGGGCGGCGTCGCGCAGCGACTTCTCGACCAGGTCGTCCATGTTGTCGACCTTCATGCCGTTGACCCGGGGTCCGTAGGCGATGTTGTCGTAGATGGACTTGGGGAACGGGTTCGGCTTCTGGAAGACCATGCCGATCCGGCGACGGACCTCGATGGCATCGACCCCACGCTCGTAAATGTTCTGGCCGTGGTAGTCGATGACCCCCTCGACGCGGGCGCCGGGGATCAGGTCATTCATCCGGTTCAGCGACCGGAGCAGCGTGGACTTGCCGCAGCCGGAAGGCCCGATCAGGGCCGTGATCTCGCGGTCGTGGAAGTCCAGCGACACACCGGTCACGGCGCGGAACTTGCCGTAGTAGATGTTGACGTCGGAGCACGAAATCACCGTGTTCGGGGTCTCCGACAACGACCGGGACGAAACGCCGGAGGTGTAGGTGCGTGACATGTCAGCGATTCCTTGTTCTCACCAGCGCTGCTGGAAGTGGTTGCGGATGTAGATGGCCAGGGAGTTCATCGCAAGCAGGAGGGCCAGCAGGACGATGCTTGCCGCCGAGGCCAGGTTGTGGAAGCCCGCCTGCGGCCGGGAGCTCCAGTTGAAGATCTGGATCGGCAGGGTCGTGTAACCGCTCAGCAGCCCGTTGGGATCGAAGCGGAGGAAGACCAGGCCGCCGAGCAGCAGCAGCGGGGCCGCCTCGCCCAGCGCCCGGGAGAGCGCCAGGATCGAGCCGGTGGCGATGCCCGGAACGGCGGCGGGCAGCGTCTGCCGCAGCGCCGTCTGCACCGGGGAAGCCCCCAACGCCAGCGAGCCGTGCCGGATCTCCGCCGGCACCCCCCGCAGCGCCTCGCGGGTCGAGATGATGATGACCGGCAGGATCAGCAGCGCCAGCGACGTGGCGCCGACGATGACCATGTTCTTGTTCTCCACGCCCACCAGGGCGGTGAAGGACAGGGTGAGCAGGCCATAGACGATCGCCGGAACGGCGGCCAGGTTCTGCACGTTCAGCTCGACGAAGCGGTTGAACGGGTGACGGTTGTCGGCGAACTCCTCCAGGTGCACGGCCGCGGCGACCCCGAGCGGGATGGCCAGGACGGCGGTGGTGGCGATCACCCACATCGACCCGAGGATCGCCGGACGGGCACCGGCCACCACGGGATCGGGCCCCGGATAGTTGACCAGCAGGCCGGTGTCCCACCGCGGGAGGCCGTCCATGATGGTCTGCCCGATGAGAACGACCAGGAACAGCACGGCAATGAACAGGCAGAACCAGAGCGCGATCATGAACGCCATGGCGGCCGGGGAATCGTCGCCGCCCTTCGCGCGGCCGAGGCGGCGCGGCATCGGGGTTGTGGTGGCGGACATCAGTAGGCCTCACGGAAGCGGCGGACGAGAAGGATGCTGATCCAGTTGACGACCAGCGTGATCAGGAACAGCAGCAGGCCGACGGCGAACAGCGTGTCGTACTCCAGCGAGCCGACCCGGGAGTCGCCCAGCGCGGCGTTGGCGATGAAGCCCGTCATCGTGAGCCCCTGGTCGAGCGGGCCGGTCACGATCTTGGCCTGGTTGCCGGCGGCGATGGCCACGATCATGGTCTCGCCCACGGCCCGGGAGATGCCCAGGATGAAGGCGGCCACGATGCCGGAGAGGGCCGCCGGGAAGACGACCTTCACCGTGGTCTGCATCCGGTTGGCGCCCAGCGCCGCCGAGCCCTGCCGCAGGCCATTGGGCACCGCGGCCATGGCATCCTCCGACACCGAGGCGATCGTCGGGACGATCATGATGCCCATCACCAACCCGGCGGCCAGCACGCTGAACGCGCCGGTCTCGAGGTTGAGCCACCGCTTGAAGACGATCTGCTGGATGAAGGTCAGCGCGAACAGGCCGTAGACCACGGTGGGCACGCCGGCCAGGATCTCCAGGATCGGCTTGAGCACCTGGCGCACCTTCCAGGGCGCGTACTCGGACAGGTAGATCGCCGCGCCCAACCCGATCGGCACGGCGGTGAGCAGCGCGATCAGCGTCGTCCACAGCGTGGCGGTGATGAGCGGCACCACCCCGAAGCTCTTGTTGGCGAAGCGAGGGGCCCAGCGGGTTCCGGTGAGGAAGTCCCACACCGACACCTGGCGGAAGAAGTCGATCGCCGGCAGGGCCAGCGCGACCAGGATGCCGACCGTGATCGCGATCGACACCCAGGCCGACAGCCGCATCGCCCAGGTGACGGTCGCATCGAGCGGCCGACGTCGGGCTTTCAGGAAGCCGCCGGGAAGGCCCCGTCCGGAGACGGGGCCTTCCGTTGGCACAGGTGCAGTCACGCGATCGACGGTTGCAGGCTCAGGCGAGCGAAGCAAGCTCATCGCTCGCCGTCTTCTGCTGAGCGGCGGTCATCGGGACGAACTTGGCGGCCTTGGCCACCGTGTCGGACTGCTTCACGAAGTAGTCGACGAAGCTCTTCACGGCCGGCTTGCCGGTGTAGGCCTTGTTGGCGACGTAGATGAACAGCGGCCGGGACAGCGGGGTGTACTCCCCGGACTGGACGGTGGCGACGGTCGGGCTGACGCAGCCCTTGCCGCCGTCGATCTTGGCGGTGGTGAGCAGCGAGGCGTTCTCCTCGGCGTAGGACAGGCCGAAGTAGCCGAGCGCGCCCTTCTCACCGGAGACGCCCTGGACGGTGATGTTGTCGTCCTCGGACGGGGAGTAGTCGGTGCGGCTGGCGCCCTCCTCGCCGTTGATGGCGGCGGTGAAGTAGTCGAAGGTGCCGGAGTCGGTGCCGGCGCCGAAGAGCGTCAGTTTCTCGTCGGGGAAGGCGGGGTCGACGTCCTTCCAGGACATGACCTTGCCCTCGGAGTCGGGCGACCACATCGTGGTCAGCTGGGCGACCGTGAGGCACTGGGCCCAGTCGTTCTCCTTGTTCACCACGACGGCCAGGCCGTCGTTGGCGATCACGATCTCGGTGAAGTCGATCCCGGCGTCGGCGCAGGCCTTCTTCTCCTCGTCCTTGATGGCGCGGGAGGCGTTCGAGATGTCGGTCTCGCCGGCGCAGAACTTCTTGAAGCCGCCGCCGGTGCCCGAGGTGGCGACGGTGACGCGGGTGTTGGGCTCGACGGCGGCGAACGCGGCGGCGGCCGCCTCGGCCAGGGGGGCCACGGTCGAGGAGCCGTCCAGGGTGACCGTCGCGGCGGCGGCCGGCGCGGAGGCGGACGCGCCGGTGCTGGTGGCCGGCTGGCCGCCGCAGGCGGTCAGGGTAAGAGCGGTGATGCCGGCGAGGCCGACAAGGGCGAAGGAGCGAGACACGCTTGTTCCTTTCGAGGGGGACCGTCCCCTCCTGGGACGGGCGGCGCACATCGCGCCGAGACCCATCACAACGGGGTCAGGTGAACGAATGGTGAACGGCGGCGGGCCGGCGTCTGAACCCTGCCGGAAGCATCCGGGACGCGCCTACCTGCGCCTCAACGGCTGACGTCCCCGGCCAGTGCCATCAGCCTCGTCCGGCCCGCCTGGGCGGCATTGCCGATGCGCTCGAAGACCGCGGCGGCCAGGGTGAAGTAGTGCGCCGCGGTGCCGGCGTTCCCCGCGGTGAGGTGCGCCTGCGCCTCCAGCCGCAGCGCCTGCGCCTGCTCGAAGTAGGCCCACTCGGCCTCGAAGATCCGGGCGGCGTCGCCCGCCTCGTCCGCCGCGAGATCCGGGTTCCCCTGGGCCAATGCGAGCCGGGCGTGGATCAGCTTGACGAAGGCCGCCCACTCGGCGATGCCGCTGGTGGTGGCCACCTCGTCGGCGGCGGCGAGCAGGTCGGCGGCCTCGTCCAGCCGATTCAGGGCGATGAGCGAGGCGGCGCGGATGGCCAACATCTGTGGGTGCCCGGTGAACCAGTCGTGGTCGGCGACCAGGGCCTGGGCGCGGTCCAGCTCCGCCAGGGCGGCCGCCGGGTCGTCGTTGAGCCGCAGGATCCGGGCGCGCACTACCAGCGCCACCGCCTCGCCCGCCTCGTTGCCCACCGAGCGCGCCAGGACGATCATCTCCTCGACGTAGCGCTCCGCCGCGTCGTAGGAGCCGACGGCCAGGTTCATCTCGGCGAGCCGCTCCAGGACGAGCAGCTGCAGGTCGAGCTGGTGCAGCCCCTGGGCGTCGACCAGCACCTCCTCGGCCAGCGTGATCGCCCGCTGGTAGTTGCCGCGGCCGAAGTGGCTGGCGGCCAGCGCGCTCCGCAGCTCGAGCTCCACCGACTTCCACGCCTCGATCTCCTCGCGGTCGCGGGAGGTCCGCGGGATCGCGGCCAGCGAGGCCAGCGCGTCCTCGGCCAGCTTGATGCCCTCCTCGTCCGACCCCATCTGGGTCAGCGCGAGCGCGAGGGCGGCGCGCAGCCGGTACGCCTCCAGCGTGACCGCCTGCTGGGGGTGGTCGGTGTTCAGCTCGTCGTAGAGCTGCCGCAGCAGCTGCAGCGCCTCGGCGTGACGGCCCTTGTCGCTGGTGAGGTTGGCCAGCCGCAGCTGCAGCAGCGTCGTCCGCCGCCAGTCCAGCTTGGTATCCATCACGTTCAGCGCCAGCGCGTGCCGGATCCGGTCCTCGGCCTCGTCGAAGCGGGTGTCGGTGTCGTAGAGGTAGCTCAACCCCTCGTCGATCTCGATCTGCTGCTCGAGGGAGGGGCCCGCCTCGGTCTTGCGGAGCAGGGCCTCGGCATGCTCGAAGCGGCGGATGCCGACCGCGGTCTCCCCCGAGCGCCTTGAGCGCTGGGCCGCGTCGATCCAGTAGCGCGCCGCCTCGGACCATTGCCGCCCGGTCTCGTAGTGCTGCGCCAGTTGCGCGGCGTAGGCGTCGGTCTCGTGGCGCCACAACCGCTCGATCCCGGCCGCCGTCCGGCGATGCGCGAGCATCAGCTGCTTGCCGCGCAGGCTCTCGGCGAGGTTGCGCTGGAACAGCGCGCTGGTGAACCGGAAGCGGGACGTGAGCTCGTCGCCGACCTCCACGTCGCCGAGGTAGGCCACGATGTGGTGCGGGTCCTCCGCCTCCTCCAGCAGGTCGAGCAGCTCGGTCTCCTCCACCCCGAGGACGGCGGCGAGCACCTCGGTCTCGAACACCGTCCCCTGCACGGACGCCATCACCAGGGCGCGCCGCAGCGGCGGCGGCAGCCGCTCGATCCGCTTGCGGACGACCGCGTCGACGTTGCGGGGCAGGTCCTCGTCGCTGAGCTCGCGGGTGAGCACCCACTGGCCGTCGGCGGCGTCGCGGACGAGCTCCCCCCGGTTCTCCATCAGCCGCAGCGACTCGATCACGAATAGCGGGGCGCCGCCCGTCCGCTCGTGCAGGTCGGCCACCAGCGTCTCGGGCAGCCGGTTGGTCGGGTAGCGGGCCCGCAGCAGCCCCGCCACCCCGTCCACGGTCAGCGGCGGCAGCTCGACGGTCACCTCGCCGTCATAGCGCACCAGCTCGTCGATGAGGCCCACCAACGGATGCCCCTCCAGCGCGATGTCGGAGGGTCGGTAGGCGCACACCACCAGCGCGGGCACGTCGACCAGCGTGCGCGCCAGGTGGGACAGCAGCCGGATCGACCCCTCGTCGCTCCAGTGCAGGTCGTCCACGACCACCAGGACGGGTTGCCGCTGGGCGACGGAGGCCAGGGCGCCCGAGTACTCGCGCAGCAGCTTCTCGGGGTTGGGGCCGGCCGACCCCTTCGTGCGCTCCCGGACGACCTGGGCGGTCTTCAGTCCAGCCCCGACCAGGTCCCCCGCGATGGGGATCAGCCCGACCCAGGAGGGGGCCAGCTCCAACACCAGGTCGACCACGTCCCCGGTGCGGCCCGCGCCCTCGTCGCCCACCAGCTGGTTCATGACGTCGGCGAACGGCCAGAACGGCTCGTCCCGGCCGGTCTGCGGGTAGCAGGACGCCCGCGCCAGCTTCTGCGGCGTGCCCGACTCGGTGGCCTGCTCGACGAAGCGGTTCAGCAGGGACGACTTGCCGAGCCCGGCCTCCCCGGCCACCAGGACGACCGCGCCCTGGCCCTCGCGGGCCCGCTGCCAGCGCGCCAGCAGCCGGGCCAGCTCGGCCTCCCGCTCGAACAGCGGGCCGGCGGCCGCGCGGGCCGACGCGGGGGCCGCCGGGGTGGGACGGGTGGTCGTGGTCGTCGCCTCGGCGGCGGGGGCACCGGTCAACGAGCGCCGCTTGCTGAACCACAGCATGGTCACCATCCCTCTCCCGCCGACCGTCCGGCGTCCTGATGACTACCTACCGCAGTGCCGCTGCAGGGGGCAGGGGGTAGTTGTGCGTAGCGCCCGCCGGCGCCGGCCGCACGGGCCCCACGAGTGCCCCGACGGGGCCCAGCAACCCGTCCCGCCCTGCCCTTCGGAGCCCGCGGATGGCGTCCGGCTCAGCCGGGTGGCGGTGGGGCCGCGGTCTCGGCCCGGTGCAGCCGCTCAATGCCGTCCAGGAGAAGGTCGATACCGAACGCGAACTCCGCGTCGTCGTCGCAGCCGTCCCCGACGATCGCGTCCGGACGATGGTGAGCGGCGCCCGCGACAAGCAGGACGTGGGGGAACGCGGCGCCGAGCTGGGCCAGCAACCGCTCGCGCTCGGCCGGGTCCTCCGAAGGGGGCGGGGACGGGAACACCTCGACGTTGAACCCCCACAGCCGACTGCCGAGGGTGTGCATCACCTGATGGATCAGCCCCGGCGACAGCCCGCCCGCCAGCAGGGTGGCGATGACCGCGTCCAGGCCGGCCAGGACGATCGGCGAGGGCTGGGTGCGGGTCGCGAGGACCCGGGAGGCCCACCGGTGCCGCAGCATCACGTCCCGGGCGGACTGGATGCGGCCGCGCAGGCCCTCTCTCCAGCCGAGGTCGGCCCGCGGTGGGTCGATCTCGGCCACGATCGCGTCCGTCATGCCGTCCAGCAGCTCGTCCTTGTTGGCGACGTGCTTGTAGAGGGCCATCGGGACGACGCCGAGCTCCTGGGCCAGGTTGCGCATGCTCACGGCGTCCAGGCCGTCGCGGTCGGCCAGCGCCACCGCGGCGGCCAGCACCACGGCCCTGGTCAGCTGTGCGCGTCGCGTCGACTCCGGGCCCATAGGCGCTGCCACCTCTCTCGCGGACGCCGCGCGGCGGCTCGATTGACAGGTGTACAGCGTACACGTACCCTGGCGATCACTGTGTGGTGTACGCCGTACACCGAGAGGAGAGTTCCATGGTCAACCCACGACGGGGCGCCGCGGTCGCCGGCCTTGCGTACCTGCTCAGCTTCGCCTCGATCCCCACCCTGTGGCTCTACTCCGGGGTCCGGGCTGGCGCCAGCGCCCCCGGGGCGGCGTCCGACGCGCTGCTGGGCTCGTTCCTGGAGGTGGTGGTCGCCCTGTCCTGCGTCGGGACGGCGGTGGCGTTATACCCCTACGTCCGGCGCCAGAACGAGGCGCTGGCCCTCGGCTTCGTGGGCGCCCGGACGGTCGAGGCGGCGCTGATCCTCGTCGGGGTCGCCGACATCACCACCCTGATCCACCTGCGCCGCGCCGAGGGCGGGCCCGAGCCGGGCGCCATCAGCCTCCTGGGGGAAACGCTGGTCGCCCACTACGACGCCGTCTTCCTGCTCTCGCAGAGCCTGATGCCCGGCCTCAACGCGCTGCTGCTGGGCACGCTGCTGCTGCGCTCCGGCCTGGTCCCCCGCGCGCTGCCCCTCATCGGCCTGGCGGGAGCGCCGCTGCACCTGATCGCCGTGGGACTCACCCTGTTCGGGGTGGTCGACCGGTTCTCGGCGATCGTCGGCCTGGCGGCGCTGCCCATCGCCGCCTGGGAGTTCGCCCTGGGCGTGTACCTGGTGGGGTGGGGATTCCGGCCCGCGCGGACGCCGGTGTCGGGCGACCGATCCCACGCGGGGCGGGCAGGATGACCCCATGGCGATGACCTGGCCGCAGCTCTTCCTTGACGTCCCCCGCCCGCGATGGGAGGAGTCGCTGGGCTTCTGGTCGGCGGCGACCGGGTGGGCGGTCTCGCCCGCGCGCGGCGAGGACGACCAATTCGTCACCCTGCTGCCGCCGCGCGGCACCCCCTGGGTGAAGCTCCAGGCCATCGACGCCGACGCGCGGATCCACCTCGACCTGGACTCCCGCGACCGGGACGGCGAGATCGACCGGGCGCTGGCCGCGGGGGCCCGGCCGGCCTGGGTCTACGACGACGTCACGGTCATGCGCTCCCCCGGAGGGCTGCTGTTCTGCCACACCCTCGCCGGGCCCGAGCGAGCGACGCTGCACCGCGGCGACGACGACCTCGTCCTCGACCAGGTGTGCCTGGACGTCCCCGGGCGGCTGTGGGAGACGGAGGTGGCGTTCTGGGCCACGCTGACCGGACGGACGCCGCGCGCCGGCAGCCGGCCCGAGTTCGTCCTGCTGGCCGATGCCGACGACCCCTCCGGCGCGCCCCGCCTCATGCTCCAGCGGCTGCTGAGCGACACCCCGGCTGTCGGGGGCCACCCCGACTTCGCCGTCCGCGATCGCGCCGGGGAGCGTGCCCGGCACCTGCGGCTCGGCGCCACCCCGATCGACGACCAGGCCCACTGGAGCGTGCTGCTGGCCCCGTCCGGGCACCTCTACTGCCTCACCGACCGGCGGCCGAACAGTGGCACCCTGGCCCCGCCGACCTGAAGGCCGGTCCACGGCGGACGTCGACCCCCCACGCGAGGACGACACCCGGGGCCAGCGGGGCGGAAGCCGGCCCCGGGGACGCCGTACAATCGCCGGGTGAGTAACGCTGGGTGGTTCCCTGATCCGGGCGGTCAGCCTGGCATGTTTCGTTACTGGACCGGGACGTCCTGGTCCTCGGCCCTGACCGCCGACCCGCGGCAGGCGCCGCCGGCCGGCGGGCTCGGGCAGCCGCCGGCGCCGCAGCCGTTCAGCGGGCAGGCGACCGGTGGCGGGCAGGGCCCGGGATGGCAGCCCACCAAGAAATCGCGCGTCGCGGCGGGGTGGTGGCTCGGGGGTGGGGCCCTCGTCCTGGCGCTCGTGGTGGCGCTCTGGTACGCCTTCGGGTGGATCGGCGGCCTCATCAACGGCACGACGCCCGAGCCGGGCTCCAACCCGACGGCGTCGGTGTGCCCCAAGCGCACCGTGGAGCTGACCCCGGTCGCCCACCCCAACGACGGCCGGGTGCACGGCGGCATGCTGTCCTACCCGCAGCTGGGCGAGCCCTGGGGGGCGCCGGAGTCCGAGGACCGGGTGCCGTTCGGCAGCGACGTGCTCACCCAGATCGTTGTCATCGAGGAGAACTACTCGTTCACCAGCAGCTGGGTGGCCTCCGTCCTGGTCGGCGAGCTCATCGCCGGCGACGGGTTCTTCACCCCGCAGGAGGGCTCCGAGATCGTGGTGAAGTGCCTCACGGGCGTCTTCTACGCCGACGCCAACGTGGGCCGCGAGGACAAGGTGAACAAGGCCACCAAAGTGGACGGCAAGGACGCCTGGCTGGTCGAGACGCACCTCACCTTCGACATCCCCGACCTGAAGACGAAGGGCGAGACGGCGATCGTCCTCATCGTGGCGACCGGCGAATCGTCCTCCAGCATCTTCTACGCCTCGATCCCCGACACCTCCCCCCAGCTGCTCCCGGACGCGCGCCGCGCCATGGCGGAACTGAAGGTCGGCGCGTAAGCGCCCAGCCGGCGATGGACGAGGGGCCGCGACGAGACCACGACGATCTCGGCGCGGCGGTAAGTGGATCGCCCTGTCCGGACGTTCTCCGGGTGTGAACGACTCGAGCTTCGCGGACTTCTACGCCGTGGCCAAGGACCAGTGCCTGCGGGCGGTCCTGGTCGCGGGGCTCCCGTCCGGGGAGGCCGAGGACGCGCTCGCCGAGGCGTTCGCGCGGGCCTGGGCCAGTTGGGGATCACTCCAACGACACCCGGCCCCCAAGGCGTGGGTGGTGCGCACCGCCCTCAACGCCCAGATCTCCTGGTGGCGGCGCCGCCGCCGGGAATTCCCGCACGCCACGCCCCCCGAGGCCACCACCGAGGCCCAGGCAACCCCCTGGCAGCTGCCACCCGTCATCGCCAACCTGCCCGCCCGCCAGCGGGAGGTGTTGGCGCTGCGGCTACTGCTGGGCCTCAGCACCGCCGAGACGGCCACCTGCCTGGGGATCGCCCCGGGCACCGTCACGGCCCACCTGCACCGCGCGCTCAGCACGCTGCGCGCCCACCCCTCCATCAGAGAAGAGATCCTGTCATGACCAGCGAGGACCCGACCCAGGTGGCCGCCGCCACCCAGCTGCTCGACGAGGCGACCCAGGACGTCCGCCTCGACCGCGACCTCGACGCTGTGCTCAGCCGCGGCACCACGATCCGCCGCCGGCGCCGGCTGCTGCGCACCGTTCCGCTGGCCGCCGCCCTCACCGCGGCGCTGGCCCTGGGGCTGCCCGGCGTCCCCGGCCAACGACTGCCGGACGCGCTGGCGGGCTGGGGACCCCAGCCGCTCTCCCTGCCCGCCGACGCCGCCGCCGAGGTGGAGGCGGCCTGTGCCGCCCGCGGCCTCGCGATGGGCGGCGACGCGGCGATCATGGCCAGCACCCGCCCGACGTTCACCCAGTCGACCGACAACGGCGCCCAGGCGGTGTACGTGACCGACACCGTGATGACCTCCTGCACGGCCCTGCGCGGGGCGGACGGCCGGTGGCGCGTCGGGCGCGGCGAGGAGGACGTGGTTGGCGCCATCGTCAGCGAGCGGCGCGGGGAACCCGCCCCCCTGAGCGCCGAGCAACCCTTCGAGGTCGAGGCGGGCTACGGCATGACCGAGTACACCATGTCCGACGACGGCGCCGCGAAGGGGATCGAGAGCGTCTCAACGACGGTCGGCCGCGTGCATCCCTCGGTGACGGAGCTCCAGGTGTCCTCCGGCGGCAAGCGCTACCGGGCCAGTATCAGCGGGGGCCTGTTCGTCGTCCGCATTCCCGTCGCCCAGACGAACGACTCACCCACTCCGGGCGTGACGGTGTATGGCTCCGCACTGGCGACCGCGACCGCCTATGACGCGTCCGGGCACGAGCTGGCCACGCTGCTGTTCCGCTGACGTGCTGGTCCGCTGACCTACCCGCCCTCCTCGACCGCGGCGGCCCACCACCCTGGGGCCGCCGCGGTCGGTGCGTTGGGAGCCGTCGATCGGATGAGAGCCATGCCCCCGCGGCTGCGGTGCCCCCGCTCGGCGGGTCGGTGACGAGCCTCCCGCGTCACGGTCAGCTCGACCCGTGGCGGCCTCAGGCCCGCAGCAGCGCCAGCAGGGCGTTCTCGACGACCTCGGTGAGCGCCGGATGGATCCAGAACTGGCCGCGGGCCACGCTCTCGACGTCCTGCCCGAACGCCATCGCCTGGATCAGCGGCTGGATCAGCGTCGAGGCCTGCGGGCCCATCAGGTGGGCGCCGAGGAGCTTCTTGGTGTCCGGGTCGGCGATCAGCTTCACGAAGTGCCGCTCGTCCTCCATCGCCCAGCCGTAGGCCACCGACGCGTATTCCTGGACGGCGGTCACGTAGCGACCCTTGCGCTCGGCCGCCTCCCGCTCGGTGAGCCCCACCACGGCAAGCTGCGGCCGGGTGAAGACCGCGGCGGGCACCGGCCCCAGGTCGGCGGCGATGGGCCGCCTCGGGTGCAGCAGGTTGTGCTGGACGACCCGGGCCTCGTAGTTGGCGACGTGTTTCAGCTGGTCCGGGGACGAGACGTCCCCCAGCGCGTAGATGCCCTTCGCCGTCGTGCGGAGGTGGGCGTCGACCACGACCCGGCCCTCCTCGTCCACGGCGACGCCCGTGGCCGCCAGGTTGAGGGTGTCGGCGTTCGACACCCGGCCGGTGGCGAGCAGCACCGCGTCGGTCTCGAAGTCGTAGCTGACGCCGTCCGGGTCCAGGGTGCCGACCAGCAGCGTGCCGCGGTCGGTCTTGGCCAGCTCGACCACGCGCTGCCGCAGCCGCAGGTTCACGTCCGCGGCGAACAGGTCGGTGAACCGCTCGACGAGCGTGTCGTCGAGCCGCCGCAGCAGCCGCTCGGAGCGATGCAGGACGGTGACCTTGGTGCCCAAGGAGGCGAAGATGTGCGCGAATTCGACGGCCACCACGCCGCCGCCGACGATGACCAGCGAGGCGGGGAGGTTGTCGATCCGCATGATCGAATCCGACGTGTGGACGCGGGCCGCGATCTCGGGGTCGTCCAGGCCGGGCAGGTCCGGGACGATCGGCCGCGAGCCGGCGGCCAGCACGAACGAGTCGGCGGTGATGATCTCCTCACCCACCTGCAGCTGCTTGGGCCCGACGAAGTGGGCCTCCTGGCGGAACAGCGTGACGTTGGCGTTCTGCTCACGCCACCGCTCGCCCGCCTCGGCGATCGGGTCGATCCGTCCGAAGATCCGATCCCGAATCGCCGGCCAGTCGGCCTGGGCGGTGCCCAACGAGACCCCGAGGCGCTCCGCCTCCTCGGGCGTGCGCGCCAGCTCGGCGGCGTAGACGAACATCTTGGTGGGGATGCAGCCCGCGTTCAGGCAGGTGCCGCCGAAGTGAACCCCCTTGTCGACGAGCGCCACCCGGCGATCGGCGAACTTCTCGTCGATGATGGAGTTGCCGGAGCCGGAGCCGATCACGCACACGTCGAAGGACTGCATGCCCCCCATTCTCCCGTCCGGCTCCGCCGTTGTCGAAGGGTCGCCCGCCAGCTGCCCCTCGACTCCCGCTCCCCCGGCGGATGCGCCGAGGGTCAGTCGGCCGCTGCCACTATCGACCAACGCCCCACCCACATGTACCGTTTGGTACATGATCGAGGTGACGCGCACGACCGGAGCATCCCCGGAGCATCTGTGGACGCTCATGTCGGAGGTCAGGGGCTGGCCGCAGTGGATGCCCACCGTCGATGCCGTCACGCCGCTCGAGCCGGGGCGGCCGGACGAGGTCGGCGCGCGGTACGCCGTCGAGCAGCCGCGCCTGGCCCGGGCGGTCTGGACGATCACGGCGATCGATGAGGGGCGGTCGTTCACCTGGGAGTCGAGCGTCCCCGGTCTCCGCTCCGTGGCCGCACACGAGCTTCGACGCGGCGAGGACGGGACGACGACTATCGTCCTGCGGCTCACCTGGTCGGGGATGCTGGCGCCGATCGTCCGGCGGACGACGGGCCGTCGAGCCCTCGACTACGTCACCCAGGAGGCGGCCTCCCTCGAGGCCACGGCCGCCGGTGCCGGAACCGAGCGAATCGCGGACTCGGGGCCCGATGGCCTCGCCTGACACCGCCCGAACCCCGCGCGAGGACCTGCTGGCGCGTGCCGTGGGGTGGTTCGCGGAACACGGTGTCGGGGACACCAGCCTGCGCACCCTCGCGGCCGGGATCGGCACCAGTCACCGGATGCTCAACTACCACTTCGGCTCGCGCGCGGGCCTGCTCGGCGCCGTCGTCGAGGCCGTGGAGCGGTCGGAGCACGCGGCGCTGCTCGACCTCGCCGAGAGCGGCCTCGACCCGCGCGAGGCCGCGCTGGCGTTCTGGGGTCGCGTCGCCGACCGGGCGGAAGTGTTCGCGCCCCTGTTCTTCGAGCTGTCGACCCACGCCATGCGCGACGAGCCGCACGCGGCCGTCCTGAGGTCATGGCTGCGCACCGGCTGGACCGAGGCGATCCGCGCGGCCTATCTCGGCCTGGGCGTGCCGGCCGAGCGCGCCCGCATCCTGGCGCTGCAGTCGCTCGCCATGGCTCGCGGGCTGCTGTTCGAGGTCGCGGTGACCGGGGACAGGCGGGGGGCCGACAAGGCCATGGCGTCGTGGACGGCGATGGCGCTCGGCCAGCTCGAGGACCCCGGACCGTCCCCGGCCGGCGGCCGCCGCTAGCGGGAGAAGTAGGCCGCCACGGCGTCCCGCTCCGAGGCGAGTGTTGCGGCCGGGACCAACTCGGCGGCCTGCGCGGTCAAGAGGGCGCTCCAGGCGTCCAGGGAGCTGGACGCCCGCCCCGAGGTGTACAGGTCGGCCTTCAGCACCGCCTGGGCCGCGGTCACCTTCGCCTGCCCATCGAACAGCGACGTGAAGCGGGTCACCAGCGGGTTCGCCTTCCCGCCCGGGCCGCCTCCGCCGCCCGCCGGGGGGCCGCCGCGTTGGCCCGACGGGGGCTGACCGCCGACCGGCACGGCACCCGTGCCCGGGGACCCGCCCATCGTCCGCCCGCCCTCGCCGGGGCCGCCCGCGCCGCCCGGGCGCAGCCCGAACGCCAGGTTGTGGTCCCAGGCCACGACGGTGAACCGATCGGCGGCCCGGTCCCACCAGAGGAAGGAGTTGTTGCCGGGCCCGTCGATGTCGTCGAAGTTGTCGATCACCGCCTGGAGGGCGAGGTAGGTGGTGAACGCCGCCACGTCCAGGTGCTTACCCAGGCCGCCGACGAAGGCCTCGTCCTTGGTGTTGTTGACGAAGTCCAGGAACTCGATCAGCGGGGTGAGGTCGTCGGCCCCCGTCTCCTGGTCGAAGACCTCGTCGTAGGCGGCGGCGTCCCTGCCGCGCCAGCTGTAGTCACCGGTGGCCTCGGCCTTGTAGAGCAGGCCGGCGGCCGGGAACGTGCGCGCGACCCAGGCCTCGCCGAGATTCTCGACGGTCAGCCGCAGCACCGGATCAGAGCCGTTGACCGTGAGTGCGACGTACGCGACGCGTTCCAACGGCAGCCCGGCCGCGGCGAGCAGGTCGAGGGTGACCGCCTCGTTGAGCGCGGTCTTGGACGAGTTCGACCGAATCACAAACTCCGTCATCCCGTCGTGGTTGGCCCCCTGGGTGGCCTTGTCGAGCCGCACCAGCCAGGGCAGTTCCTCGGCCTTGCTGGACGTCGTGACGCCCTTGAGCGACGAGTTCCCCTTCAGCCGGATCCCGGCGTTCGGGTGCTCTGCGCCGTCGATGGTCACGGTGGCTGTGAGCCACTCCTTCGACTCGTCCCGCAGGTACGCCGCGAGCATCGCCCGATAGTCGGCCGCCGCGAAGGCGATCGCGACCTGGTGAATCGCGCCGGCGGCGAGATAGCCGCCCACGCCCGACCCCGCAGTCGCCGCCGGGGGGCTCGCGCTGGCCGCCCCGGGGACCGCGGTGCTCGACTGGCAGGCCGCCAGGCCGGAGAGCCCGACGAGCCCGACCCCGGCACACCGGGGGAGGTTGCGGCGGGACAGCTGCTGATTCGTCATGGGTCCATGGCACCGGGGAGGACCGTGGCTCACCCCTGGGTTCGCTGTGCCGCGCCTGTGACCCGCCCTGGTCCTCGGAGGGCTAGATCCCGGCGTAGGAGTGCAGGCCGCTGACCAGCAGGTTGATGCCGACGAAGTTGAACCAGAAGGCCACCAGGCCGACGACCGCCACCCAGGCGGCTCGGGTGCCGCGCCAGCCGGCGGTGGCCCGGGCGTGCAGGTACCCGGCGTAGACCACCCAGGTGACCAGCGACCACGTCTCCTTGGGGTCCCAGCCCCAGAAGCGACCCCAGGCGAACTCCGCCCACACCGCGCCGGCCGCGACGGCGAACGTCCACAGCGGGAACGCGAAGGCGTGGGCGCGGTAGGCCACCTCGTCGATGCGGGCCAGGTCCGGCACCCGCGCCAGGTAGCCGCCGACCCGTCCCCGCCGCTCGGCCCGCGCCTTGATCAGGTACAGGATCGAGGCCAGGCCGCCCACGTTGAAGGCGGCCCCCGCGACGGCGGCGGCCACGATGTGGATGATGAACCAGACCGAGTGCAGGGCCGGCACCAGCGGCGCCACGGCCACGTAGAAGACGGTCACCCCGGCGCCCAGCCCGACCGACAGCAGGAGCGTCACCGGCAGCCCCAGCCAGCGCATCCCGTACCGCGTCGCCAGCACGAGGTGGGCGATCACCACGGCCAGAAGCGCCGAGCTCACGAACTCGTACATGTTGCCCCAGGGCAGCCGGTTGGCCGCCACACCGCGCAGCACCACGCCCGCCAGGTGGCAGGCGGCGGCCACCATCGTGAGCGCGAGGCCCACTCGGCCGAACTGGTCGATGCGCCGCTCGCGCCGCTCGTCGGAGGCGCCAACGGCGGGCGCCACGGACGGACCACCGGCGCCGACGAGGACGGCCTCCCGCGCCGGGGCCGACACCGCACCCCGGGCCGAGGCCCACTCGGCCGCGTGCGCGGCGAGGGCCAGCAGGTAGATGACCGCCGCGCTCACCATGGCGAGGTTGGAGTAATAGGCGATCACGATCGCTCCTCCTCGTGATGGGGACCGGCAATCTCGAGATGGGAACCGGCAACGACCCCGTCAGTCTTGCCCGCGGCGACGCCCCTTGTCGAGGCGGCGTCCGGGTCCTGGCCCTGGTCGGGGGCGTCGGCGGACGGATCCTCGCCGAGCCCCACCACGCGCGCCAGCGCGTCGACCTCCTCGTCCAGCCCGCCACGCCCCTCGGTGCGGTCGAGCCCGGCCACCTGGACGCCGTCCGCGTTCACCCGGACCCACACCCGCCGCGGCCGGACGAACAACGACGCGCACAGCCCCGCCACCGCGGCCATCACCGAGAACAGCACCAGCCACAGCCCCGGCGTGGAGGACACCTGCAGCTTCGTCCATCGCTTCCACGACTCGAACGTGAGGGAGCCGCCGCCGGGCAGATCGACAGTGCTGCCGGGGACGAGCCGCAGCCGCAGCTTGTCGCCGGCCTCGTTCGACAGCTGCGTCAGGCCTGTCTTGTCCAGCGAGTACACGTTCTCGGGGCGCCCGGTCTCGTCACGAGGTGGCCCCGACCAGGCATTGAGGAACAGCTCGGGCGCCAGCGCGTCGGGGAAGACCGAGCGGCCGCCGCCCTCGTCCAGGACGGCCGTGGGCAGGAACATCCCCTCGAAGGCCAGCCGCAGCGGCCGGGCGTCCGGCGCCTTGATGACCCCCGCGGAGCGGAAGTTGCCATCCTGCGGCAGGAACACCACCGGCCCCGCGAAGGCCACCTGCCCGGAGCCATCGCGCACGGTCACCACCGGCGCATACCCGTGGCCCACCAGGTGGATCGAGGTCCCCTGCACCTGAAGCGGGCTGTTGACCTCCAACACCCCGGGCTGCGGCTCACCCTCGGTGGCCCACCGGATATGGGCGGTGAACTGCCGGGCGGCCCCGCGCTGCACCGGGCCGGTCTCGAACTTCACCTCGAACGTGTCCAGCCAGACGGTGAACGGCGGCAGCTGGTCGGTCGTGAAGGCGGCCCCGGCGCTGAAGTCGTCGTACTGGGTGAGCGTGTCGGAGAACGCCTGCCCCTCGACGACGGCCACCGTGCCCTTGTAGCCGAACAGCGAACCCCAGGCCAACCCGATCAGCACGAACACCAGCGACAGGTGGAACACCAGGTTCCCCAGCTCGCGCAACTGGCCCCGCTCGGCGCTCACCGAGTCGGCGTCGCGGACGACCCGGAACCGCCGCGACCGAAGGTGCCGCTCGGCGGCGTCCAGGGCCTGCTCCCCCGCGAGGGTCGACGGACCCGAGCGGAACTCCGGCATCCGGGAGAGCCGGCTCGGGGTGCGCGGCGGCGGCGCCTTCACGGAGCGGAGGTAGGTGCCGATCCGGGGAAGGATGCAGCCGATCAGCGACACGAAGAGCAGCAGATAGATGGCGGCGAACCACGGCGAGGCGTACACGTCGAACATGCCGATGCGCTCGTAGACGGCCCCCAGTTGCGGGTTGGCGGCGATGAAGTCGCTCACCCGCACCGGGCTCGTGGGTCGCTGCGGCACCAGCGACCCGGGGATCGCGGCCAAGGCCAGCGCGAACAGCAGCACCAGCGCCGTCCGCATGGAGGTCAGCTGGGTCCACAGGAACCGGCCGATCTCGGAGGGACGCAGCCCGCGTGGCGCGTCGCCGGACGCGTCCGGGACGAGTTCGTCCGCCGGAGTCCTCGGATCCGACGTGCCGGGCTCAACCCTTCCGCCCGCCACTAGATCACCGTCCCGAAGGCGGCGGCCCACTGCCGCAGGACACCCATCACGACGTCCCAGCCGCCCGTGACCAGAAGCACGCCGACCAGCACCATCATGGCGCCGCCGACGAGTTGGATCGGACGGTGATGCCGCCGCACCCAGGCCAGGGTGCCGCGGAGCCGCTCGAAGGCCAGCCCGAACGCCACGAACGGCAGCCCGAGCCCGACCGCGTAGGCGAACGCGAGGATCGCGCCCCGGACGGCGGTCGCCTCGTTCAGCGCCAGGGACAGCACCACCGAGAGCGCCGGACCGATGCAGGGCGTCCAGCCGAGGCCGAACACGATGCCCAACAGGGGCGCCGCGGCCAGCCCGAACCGGGGCGCGCCGCCCCAGCGGACGGTGCGCTGGGCGAACGGGATCCACCCCATGAAGCTGACGCCGAGCACAATGGCCAGCAGCCCGACCGCGACGGTGATCGGACGGCGCCACTCCAGCAGGGCGGTCCCGAGCCAGCCGAACAGCGCCCCGGACGACACGAAGACCAGCGCGAACCCGGCGACGAAGAGCAGGGTCCCGGTCAGCACCCGGCGCCGGTCGCCGGTGCCCTCGGTGATCTCGGCGGCCCCAAGGCCGGTCGCATAGGAGAGGTAGCCGGGCAGCAGCGGCAGCACGCACGGCGAGAAGAACGACACCAGGCCGGCCAGCATCGCCACCGGAAGGGCCAGCGGCATCGAGCCGCCGACCGCCTGGCGCACCCAGTCCCCCACCTCGAGCGGGATCATCGGGCCTCGCTCGCGAGGTCGTCCACCAGGCCCACCAGGGTGGCCGCGGTCACCTCGCCGATGACCCGCGCCGCCACCCGCCCCTGGGCGTCCACGATCAACGTGGACGGGATCGCGCTCGGCGGCAGCTGGCCGCCGAAGCGCAGCAGCAGGCGTCCGTCGGGGTCGTACAGGCTGGGGTAGGTCACGTGGAAAGCCCGGACGAAGGCGCGCGCGGGCACCGGGTCGATGTCGCGCGTGTTCAGCCCGACGAAGACCGCGCGGCCGGCGGTCTTGAGGGCGGCCTCTTCGAGGGCCGGGGCCTCCTTGCGGCAGGGGGCACACCAGGAGCCCCACACGTTGTAGACGACGATCGTGCCGGCCGTGCCGGCGCTACTCCACGGCTCGTCGTCCAACGTCGTGCCCTCGATCGGCGGGGCGGGACGACGCTCGGCGGCCGGGATGACCGTGATGCTGCCGTCCCCGGCGACGAAGCCCTCGCCGCTGGCGGGACGCGCGCCGCAGCCGGCCAGCGCGACCAGTGCCGCGGCGGCCGCGAGCACGCGGACGAGCCGGTCCATCACGCCCCGGGCCGGAACTTGCGACCCTTCTTCACCGGCACGAGATCCCCGGCGGGTTCGACGTAGTCGACGCGGACGACCCGGCCGTCCAGGAAGGTGAACGACGTCACCGAGGCCAGGCGCGCCTCGCGGTGTCGGGGGTCGTGGACCAGCGGGCGCCCCTCGGCGGACAGACGGGCCATCCAGATGGGGAGTTCGTGGGCCACGATGACGGCCTGACCGCCCTCCCCCGCGTCCCGGGCGGCGTCCGCGATGGCGGCGCGCATCCGGGTGGCGACAGAGCGGTAGGCCTCGCCCCATGTGGGACGCAGCGGGTTGCGCAGGTGCCACCAGTTGCGGGGATCGAACAGGAGCCCGTTGTGGCGGCCGAAGGACTTGCCCTCGAAGACGTTGGCGGCCTCGATCACCCGGTCCTCGATCCCCACCGAGAGTTCCGGATGGCGGGCGGCGATCGGCTCCATGGTCTCGCGGGCCCGCTCCAACGGCGAGCAGCGAAGCAGCGTCAGCGGGACGTCGGCGAAGTGCTCCCCCAGCCGGTCAGCCATCTGACGGCCCAGTTCGCTCAGGTGGTACCCGGGCTGGCGCCCGTAGAGGACGCCATCGGGGTTGTGCACCTGGCCGTGCCGCGCCACGTGAACGATCGTCTGCTCCATGGAGGGCTGCCCTTCCGCCCGAGGTCCGCCCGGGTGCCCGGACGTGTGGGCACCAACAATAGCCGTGGGCCCGCTGCTCGGCCGATCGGGAGCGGGGGGTGGGTCCGGGCGGGATTGGGGGGGCCCGCCCGGACCCGACGCCGCGCGAGACCGGGGAACCCCGCGCGGCGTGGGAGGTCGGTGCGGGACCCGGGGGGATCCCGCCCGACGATGGGGGTGGATCAGGCGGTGGGGTCGGTGGACAGGGAGCTTTCGGCGCCCTCGTCC
>CAZBMH010000019.1:0-34187 GCA_964492685.1 uncultured Micropruina sp. | reverse complement strand
CCCTTGGCGATCGGCAGCGCCAGCAGGTCGTGGTACCAGTGGTCGCGCAGCGCGTCCATCTTCACCTCGTTGCCGGTCCGCTTCACCACGACCACGTTCTCGACCGAGGGCGAGTAGCGGACGGCCTCGTCCACGATGTCCTTCAGCTTGAAGATGCTGCCGTTCACCCACGACCCGTCGGCGGTGATGACAAGCTTCGACTCGGAGTCGTCGATCCGGCTGGCCAGCGCGTCGGCCGAGAAGCCCGCGAAGATCACCGAGTGGACGGCGCCGATCTTGGCGCAGGCGAGCATCGCGAAGACGACCTCGGGGATGCGCGGCAGATAGATGGTCACGCGGTCGCCCTTGGTGACGCCCATGCTCTTGATGATGTTGGCCATCTGGGTGACCTGGCGGTTCAGCGAGTAGTAGCTGAACGTCTTGTGCTCCTTGCCGTCCTCGCTCAGCCAGATGAGGGCCAGCTTGTTCTTGTTCGGCCCCGCCAGGTGCCGATCGATGCAGTTGTGGACGATGTTGGTCTTCGCCCCGGTGAACCACTTGAAGAACGGTGCCTCGCTGTCGTCGAGCACCTTGTCCCACGGCTGGTACCACTCCAGTTCGGCGGCCTCGGCAGCCCAGAACCCCACCGGGTCGGCCAGCGCGGCGGCGCGCAGGGCGTCCGCGTCGGGGACGTGCGAGGACGCGGCGATCGCCGGGTCGGGGTAGTAGACATCGCCTTCGAGAGCGCTCACGAATCCTCCAAGCAACCGGGACTGGATTTCGCCGAGACTAGCCCCGTCGCCGTCCTCCCGGAAGGGACGCGTCCCAGATCAGCGTCGCAGGGTGGTCGCGAACGCCTCGAGCGCCGCGTAGGGCACGTCGCCCGATAGCACCAGGGTGCTGCCGCCCTCGGCAATCACCAGCGCCCTCGTCCGCCCGTCCGGGCTGATCCACCGCTCCCAGGAGGCGCCGCCGAGCGCGCTCGTGCCGTCGCGGCGACCGTCCTGGGTGACGTTGGCCACCAGCGAGGCCGCGGCATCATCGCGCTGGTCCAACCCCAGGTAGCGCTGTTCGGGGCCGAGGAAACCGAGCTGCCAGGTGTTGCCGGGGACGGGCTCCCCGTTCAGGCCCGGATCGCCCTTGGCCGTCCAGCGGGCCCGGACGCACGTCCAGGTGTCCGGGAGCCCC
This sequence comes from uncultured Micropruina sp., assembly GCA_964492685.1. Lineage (GTDB taxonomy): Bacteria > Actinomycetota > Actinomycetes > Propionibacteriales > Propionibacteriaceae > Micropruina. Next base: position 33,020 of record CAZBMH010000019.1, on the reverse strand, counting down.
TCAGGGATCGCGAGCCGGTACGGCGAGGCCAGCTCGCCCGCCGCCGCCGGCGGCGCCCAGTCGACCCGGGTCGGCTGGGGGTCCGGGGTGCGCGTGAAGAAGACGGTGATGGCAATCATCGGGACCAACAGCACCAGCAGCGCGACGATCATGTCGCGCGCGGTTGCCTGAGGACGTCTGGCCATGAGCGGCATCATCCCATTCGGACCAAACACTCTCAGAATCGCTTGAGAACTCTCAGGATGGGCGGGTTCTCGGCAGAGATCAGTGGTACGATTCCTCAGGTTCGCACTCGGCTCTTCTGCCGGCCATGGGAGAAATCAATGCGGGGAAGCATCAGAGTCGCAGTCGCAGTCGCGACATGTGTCGCGACCTGGAGCGCAGCACTCCCCTTGGCGACTGCCGAACCGACCCAAACCTTCGCCGCGCCCCGTCTTGGCCTCCCCTCGGTGCGGCCGACGATGGCGGCCCTCGGCTGGACCCCGACGGCGACCGCCGCGAGCTACGCGGTGACCCTCACGGACGCAGCCGGCGACGGGTCCTCCCGCACGATCTCGACCCGGCAAACCCTGGCCGTCATTGGCGGGCTGCACCCCGGCAAGAAGTACAACGTCCGGGTGACAGCGCTGGATGCCTCCGCCAGCCCGCTGGGATCCCCCTCGGAAACGCTGACGCTGCGCACTCCGAAGACCGCCTCCGACGCGTTGCTGCTGGCGAGCACCCCGTTGAGCGTGGGCAGCTTCAACGTCCGGAAGGCGCAGGCTGGCGACAAGCGACGATTGGCGTCGCCCTGGTCGAAGCGGCGCCTGGTGGTCGCCTCGCAGATTCGCTCGCAACAGGTGGACGTGGTCGGACTCCAAGAGGCCAGCTGGCAGGAGGTTCCCGGCCGAAACGTCTCTCAATACATGGACGTCGTCAACCTCCTGGGCGGCGGCTGGCGGGCCGCGACCACCAAGGGGCTCGGCGGCCCCTCCGGCATGCGGATCATCTACAACTCGGCGCGCCTCAAGCTGATTCGGCAGGGCTGGCACCCGCTGGCCGGGTCCACGCGCTTCGGCGCCATGCGCTATGTCTCCTGGGGCGTCTTCGAGATGAAGGGATCGAAGGAGCGTCTCCTCTTCGCCAATACTCACCTGGTACCCGGGAAGAGCGCCAAGGCCAAGGCACAGCGCCGCTCCGAGGCAGGTCAGATTGTTCGCGCACTCAAGGCGGCCAATCCGGAGGGACTTCCGGTCATTCTGGTGGGGGACATGAACTCGAACCGGTCCGACACCCCGGCCGACATCTTCAACGCCGCCGGGCTGGTCGATCCCATTGCGGCCGGCACCGTCGACAACCCCATCAGGGCGACGTTGTCCAGCTGGAACAACTACCTGGCTCGACCCAAGGCCAACGGGATCTTCGCCGATCGCTTCCACCTAAGCCCTGCGATATCGGTTCTCGAGACCGAGACGGTCGTCAACTTGACGGATTCCGGAAACTTCGCGGGGACCATCCCGTCCGACCACAACATGGTGCGCGCCACGGTCCTCCTGCCCTAGCGACCCGCGCGCTCGAGCGGCCTCACGATGCGTTGGGGGACGTCCCCTCACGCGGCGGGCGCACCACGGTCCGCACCTTGCGAGCTACCTTCTGAGGCAATTCCCGCCAGTTGAATTCCTTGGCCTTCGACACCTTGAGCTGCGCCGCCAACGAGCCATTCTGCTTGCGGAGCGCGGCGATCTCGCCCCGATAGCCGAAGATCTCGGACCAGTCCTCGATGCCACCCATCTGCACCGGAGCGGGAAACTCGACGGCCGCGAGCTCGCGGTCGAAGGCGGCGGGATCCTCACCCTCGGCGTAGACGTGGTGCAGACCGTTGTTGGCGAGGAAGGCCTGGAAATGCTCCCAGCGGGCCGCGTGGCCGGACACCGTGGGCGCCCAGTCAGCCTTGGCATACCAACGGACCAGGTCGGCACCAGCCACAGTCCGCTCGCGCAGCAGGCGATGGGGGATGGCGTGGTAGCGCGCAAGTTCAAGGGTGCGGGAATCGTGGGCGAGAACCAGAGCCGGCGTTCCGGCAAGGAGAGCAACGATATTTCCGTGGATGCGCGTCCCCACGGAGAAGTCGACCCCGGCCAGGTGATCCATCCACACCTTCGGGTCGAGACAGAATCGCACTCGGTTCTCGCGGATCAGAGGGTGGTCCAGGGTGACCGGCACTCCGGCGGGGGGCTCTGACTTCGCCTTGTAGCGCCCGTCGAGCATCAGGCCAAGGGTGAGGTGATCCTGCGCGGTATAGATCAGGTTCGGGTATTCGGCCGCGAACTGCAGCGACAGCGGGCCGATCCGGTTGAGGTAGGGCGAAACGTTCAGGGAGATCCTGGAGGTTCTCGTGATCCCCTCGGGGCGCTTCTTGATGGCCAGATGAGGACCCCGCATGAACATCGAAGGACAGCCGATGACGTCCACGACATCTGGCCCGAAGCCGAGACCGGCAAGGTAGGAGGCGGTCACCTCGCCCCGCACTCCGATGGACGCGGACCGATCGAGGACGGCGGCGACGAACGCCCGAACGTCGACGTCGATGTCCCCGCCCGGACGTTGGTCGGCGCCAAGGTTCGCCTGGGCCCCGACGCCCAACACGACCACCGGCACTGTCAGTCGCTGGATGACGGAGGTCATGCGTCGCAGTTCGGTGACGAAGGACGCCCGGAACGCATTCGCAAGCGGGATCACCACGGCGTCGTAGGACTCGTTGATCGCGTCGGCCGAAAGATCGGTCAAGCGACGCAGGTCCACCGTGGACCGGCTGGTATTGAGGAGGCGGAAGGACGACTCAGCGAAGATCAGGTTGCCGACGTTGTTCCCGATGAGGTTCTGACGGAGGGTCTCCCTCGCCGAAGCCGCCCGGAACGGGCTTTTGTGGCCCCGCATGAGAATCCGTTGCACTGTTCCATCCTTGTCTCCGCAGCCAGGTCAGACGCTATCACCCGGCACCTACGCGGGGCCCACCCCAAATCGATGTCCGACCGAGTCCCGGTGACCGAGCGGGCCGGCTCACGCGCCCCGCGGCCCGAGTGGCACCGCCCCGCCACAGGGTCATCCACCGCAGTAGAGTGGCTCGCCGAGAGGCAGAAAGGAACGCCATGGCATCGAGCACGCGCACCATCGGAGTGATCCTCGCGGGCGGGACGGGCTCGCGCGTGGGCCTGGCAATCCCGAAGCAGTTGCTCAAGATCGCCGGCAAGGCGGTCATGGAGCACACCCTCGACGTCTTCGCCGACTCCGAGGTGATCGACGAGATTTTCATCTTGATGCACCCCGACCACCTGGACGCGGCCGAGGCCATGGCGGCCAAGTACCCCAAGGTCACCCGCGTCCTGGCGGGCGGCGAAACCCGGAACGAATCGACGCGGGCCGCCCTTGCCGGCCTAGCCGATCGCTCGGCAGACACCAAGGTCCTCTTCCACGACGCCGTACGTCCCCTGCTGGAACCGCGCATCATCAACGACCTGGTCGATGCGCTCGACAACTTCGACGCGGCCGATGTCGCCATCCCGTCGGCCGACACGATCATCGAGGTCAACGAGGACAAGGTGATCACCAACATCCCCGATCGGAGCCGGCTTCGTCGCGGGCAGACCCCCCAAGCCTTCCGCCTGGGCACCCTGATGGAGGCCTACCGCATCGCCTTCGAGGATCCGAACTTCGTCGCGACCGACGATTGCACCGTCACGTTGCGATACCTCCCCGACGTTCCGATCACGGTCGTCGAGGGCTCCGATCAGAACATGAAGATCACCGAACCCATTGACGTCTTCATCGCCGACAAGCTGTTTCAGATCGGGTCGACAGTCGCCCCCTCGTCGGACCCGAACCAGTATGCGGAGCTGCTGGCCGGCAAGGTCGTCGTCATCCTCGGAGGCAGCTACGGCATCGGCGCAGACATGGCGTCCCTCGCCAGCGGCTTCGGGGCGACAGTCTTCAGCTATTCACGCAGCGGCACCGGGACCGACGTCAAGGATCCCGAGGCGATCGAGGCCGCGTTGGCGCAAGCTCACGCCATCTCGGGCCACATTGACTATGTGGTCGTGACGGCCGGTGTCCTGATCAAGAACCGCCTGAGCGACTCGAGCATGGAGGAGATCATGCTCGGCGTCGAGGTGAACTACCTCGCGCCGATCGTGACAGCGCGCGCCGCGCTTCCCTATTTGAAGGAGACGGGGGGGCAGTTGCTGCTGTTCACCTCCAGCTCCTACACCCGTGGCCGCGCAGAGTACTCCATCTACTCTTCGTCCAAGGCGGCCGTGGTCAACCTCACCCAAGCGCTTGCGGACGAGTGGGCCCCCGATGGCATTCGGGTCAACGTCATCAACCCGGAGCGGACGGCAACCCCCCTGCGGAAGAAGGCCTTCGGCGACGAGCCCGCCGATTCGCTGCTCAGCTCCCAAGCTGTGGCCCTCACCGCGATCGACGTTCTGCTGTCCGACCTCACCGGCCACGTCATTGACGTGCGGCGCATCGAACCGGACGGGGGCGCGCGTTCGAGGACCGAATTGGAGGCTCGTGGGATTGCCGCTGCCCTATCCGCGGCGGGCACCGACAGCCCCGACGAACCGTGAGCCTTCAGCGTCGCCTCAGCGCACGAGTGGAGCCGCTGCGCCAGTGGCTCAAGGGACTCGCCACCACGCCGCTCCAGGCCCCGCTGGGCCTGGGGGTCCTGGCCATGGTCGGGCTCACCCATCTGGGCGGCATGGTGGCCGCCGTCTGGGGCCTTCCTTGGCTGTTCCTGGTGAGCGCGGTGCTGGGTGTCCTCACAGATCAGCTCGCCGAGCGGATGCAATGGCTCTGCCTGCTCTTTGAGCGCTGCTGGCTCGGCCTCGTGGCCCGCTCGATGATCCGGGAGTTCAGCCTGGTGGTGTTGCTGGCCCGGATGGGTTTCCCCGATCGGGACACCTTGCTGGTCGCGGCGCTGACGTTCATCGTCATCGTGGTCCGCTCCGCCATGATCGCCGCGGAATGGCAGTCAACGCAGCGGCAGATGCCCAAGATCGCCACCAGAAACCTCCACCTCGACGCCATCGAGGAATCCGCGCCGGTGCCGGCCGTCCCCATGTCCCGGATCGCCCTGGCCGCCTGCGTCCCCGTCCTCGTGGCGGCGGCAACGGTTCCCTTCGGCCTGGTGTGGCCCTACCTAGTGGCTGCCTCCCTGTTCTCGGTTGGCGCCCTGGGGTGGACGATCTGGCGGCTGGCATCGATGGTGCAACATCGCCGCAAGGTGGACCGAACCTCGACGATGCTCCAGGCCGCGGACGAGGTTGCCCGGCTGCGCCCCCAGGCCGTCTTGTACTTCAGTGGCGAGGCTGACGCCATCTACCAGGTGAACGTGTGGCTCCGGGTGATGGAACAACTCGGCGTTCCCGTCATCATCCTGCTGCGGGAGCGGGCGAACCTCCCCCTCGTCGCCCCCACCACCCTGCCGATCGTGTGCATCCCCGGGGCTGCCGATCTGATGGATTTTCGCCTCCCCACCGTTCGGGTGGCCTTCTACGTCGCGCACGTCGGCAAGAACATCCATCTGATGCGGGAACCGCGCATCAAGCATGTGTTCATCGGCCACGGGGAGTCGGACAAGGTTGCCAGCATCAACCCCATCACCAAGGGATTCGATGAGGTGTGGGTTGCCGGCCGAGTCTCGCGGGAACGATGGGCGGCCGCCAAGGTAGGGGTCCGCGATGACGCCATCGTGGAGGTCGGACGGCCACAGCTGGCCGGCATCCACGAGGGCGGCGGCATGCCGACCGAGCGGCCGATCAGCGTGCTGTACGCCCCCACCTGGGAGGGGTGGACGTTGGATCCGTTTGCCTGCTCGCTGGTCACCATGGGCCCGAGCCTGGTGGGCTGGCTCCTCAAGCAACCCAACGTCCGGGTGATCTACAAGCCACACCCCTTCACCGGGAAGGTGTCGGCCGCCGCCCGGAGGGCCAACGCGCAGGTGATCAGCATGATCGAGGACGACCCGCGGGCCGGCTCCCTGAGCGGCACCGGCGCCGCCGCCTGGGCCGCCGCGGAAGCGCAGCACCTCGTCATCAGCAGGACCGAGCCGGACCTCTACGAGTGCTTCAACCGGACCGACCTCCTGATCGGTGACGTGTCCAGCGTGGTGCCGGACTTCCTCTCGACCGGGAAGCCCTACATCATTCCCAATCCTGCCGGCCGGGACCATGCCGAGATTCGGTCCGCCCTGGCCAGCGCGCGGGGCGCCTACCTGCTTGATCCGAAGTCCGAGGGGTGGGCGGACGTCTTCGCCGATGCCACCGGGCCGGACTCGCTACGCCCGGACCGCCAGGCCCTTCAGCTCGCACTTCTCGGTCCGCGCTATGACGACCCGGTCGAGCCCTGGCGCGTCGCCCTTCATGACCTCATCGATCGCGCCAACCTCGAGTGGCCGGACGCCGAGCGCGAGGCGAGCCGCCCCCTCGACGACTGATCAGCCGCGCCGGGCGCGGCCGATGGAGTTGTCGATGGCTTCCCGGGCCGCGGCCACAAAGAGGTCGGCGTGGCCGTCCGCGGGCCCGTCCCCCAGGTAATAGCGGCGGGCCGCGTCCCGCGCCTCGGCCAGCGGATCGGGACCGAGGAGAGCATCCAGTCCGTCCGCCAGCCCGTCCGGGGGTGACAACAGGTAGGCGACCTTAGCCACCGGGTGCGCCCGCCTGCAGGCGACGCCGTCCCTGGCCAGGTCAACAATGGCCAGCGGTTTGCGCGTGGCGAGGTAGTCGGTCGCCACACTCGAGACATCCGTGACGAGGGCATCCGTCGCGTTGAAACACTCCGCGATCGACCGCGTCGCCGTTGCGCCGCTGGGCTGGCAGCCGTCACCGGCGGCGGCGAGCAACCCGTCGATCGCCGCGATCCACGCCACGGCGCGCGGGTCCCGCCACGAATAGGGGTGTGGCCGGAACCACACGCGGACCCCTCGCGACAGCAGCCCCGCCACGATCGCCTCGCCCACCCCCAGCGAGCCCAGCGCCATGTCCTTCAGCCCTCCCCTCCAGGTGGGCGCATAGAGCACCGCCCGAACAGGGGGACGCGAACCGTCGGGGAGGCACTCGATCGCCTCGGCCTGAGGGCGTCCGACGATCACGAACTTCTCCTGCGGCACCGTCACTCCGTGCGCTGCGAAGCGATCGATGGCCGCCTGACCGGCGACGAAGACGCGATCAAACATGGCGAACGTCGGGCTGTAGCTCGCCGGCTTGTCGCTGTCGCCATGACCAAGTTGGACGTGGGTGACCCCCAGGAAACGCACCCCGTTGACGTTGCGGGGCTCGTTGTTGACGTAGAAGACCGCGCCCAGACTGTCCACCATCACGTGCTGGTGGGACTCCAACGAGCGGACGAAGACCACTGGGGCCTCAGTCACCGCGCCGAGCGCCTGCAGGGCCGCCTCCTCGCGCACGATCACCAGGTAACGACACCCGGTTCGCTCCAGGTAGGGCAACCACATCGCCACCTGATAGGCGCCATCGGGCTTCCCGCTGAAGTAGATGGCGAACTGCGGACGGTAGTTGCGCAACGCCGCCCCGACGCGCTCGGCCCCACCCCGCGCCCGGATACCCCGGGCTCGGTTGAGGGTCCACCCGGCGACCGCGACCAGGGTCGCCAGACACAGCAGGGCAAGCAACCATCGGCCGAGGGAGAGCCGCGGCCACAATGCCAGCAACACCCCCAGGGGCGAAACCCAGCGGGCAAAGGGTCCCCCGCCGATCACCGGGTCCGTCACGCTGGCAAGGTTGCGCGCTGCCACCATCACCCTGAGGCGATGGGCGGCGGCGGGATCAGCAAGGGTGGCCACCAGGAGCATGCCCGCAGCCAGGATCACCGCGGGGTCGCCGTCGGTCGCCAGACCGACCCGAACCCCCACCCCCGCGACCAGCGCTGCCCGGGCAGCTAGGAACCGGTCTGGGACCCCGGACCAGGCGAGCCACCCCAAGAGCCCGAAGAGCCCGGCGGCGACCCACGAACCCGCCAGGTCTCCACTCGGCAACGCCTGCAGGGCGATCGTTCCGGCCACGAGCAACCAGGCTCCGGCAAGGGGCCACGCCCCGGAATCAAGGCCTGCCATGGCTGCGCGGGGCCGCATCATCGTCGCCTCCTGCTCGTCCGCTGCCTCAGCCTAGCGAGGCTCTGGAACTGTTCAGCGCCGGTTGAGAGTTCGTCCGCCGCCCCGTGCCAGGTCGGGGACACGGCTGCTACGTTCCCCACGACACCGCTTGCCGCCACCGCTCACGCAGGAAGGACCCACTGGGATGTCGACGCGCCCCGACCGCACCGTCCAGCGCGTTCCGCGCGCGCTGTGGGCGCTCGCGCTCGCGCTGGCCTTGGTGGCCTACCTGACCCCCACTGCGAGTGCCTATTCCGTGGCCAGGCCGGCAGCCCCCACCAGCATCGGGCAGTCCCGGACGGCCCTCGCCTTCACCTGGGCACCCATCAGCGGCGCGGCCTCGTACCGCGTGGCCTACGCAGCCAACGAGTCGTTCACCGGTGCCCAATACCTCGAGACACGCGCAACGGCTGCGGAGCTGACCCGGCTCGGGTCGGCCCGCACCTATTGGGTGAAGGTGGCCGTCCTCAGCAGCGATCGGGTTCGACTCAGCGCCTACTCGCCCGCTGGCGTCGCGACCACCCTGCCCGCCGACGGCTATGCGGCGCTGGCTCCCCTGGAGCTGCGCCAGACGGCGGCCGGCACGACCTCGCTTGCGTTCGCCTGGACCGCCCGGGCCGGCTACCAGTATCGAATCCGGTACGCGACCACGGCCACCATGGCGGCGGCCAGCACCCAGCGCGCGACCACGAGCACGGCCACCGTGGCAGGGTTGACCCCAGGCACCGACTACTACGTCCAAGTCCGGGTGGTTGACGCGAACGGGGTGCCCCAAAGCCAGTACTCGCCGGCGATTCCTGCACGCACAGCGGCCAGCGCCTTCACGATGGCGGCGCCGACGGGCCTGCGCACGATCTCGCGTTCCGCCACGGCCGTGGCGCTGGGTTGGGACCGCCTCGCCGGCGCATCCGGCTATCGCGTGCGCTACCTGCTGAACGGATCGATCAAGACGCATCGTGTCGGCGACGCCTACGCCGAGGTGCCCGGCCTCGCTCCCGGCACCAGCTACTCCTTCAAGGTGCGAGCCACCGACGAGACCGGGAAGGCACTCAGCCCCTACTCCGCCGGGTGGACCGCCACGACCCGCCCCAGCACGAGCTTCCCCTCCCTGAGCCCCACTGGCCTCGCGGTGCAAGCGAGCTCGCCGCAATCGCTGTCAGTTTCCTGGAACGCCCGCCCCGGGGCCACCGCCTATGATGTCGCGTACTCCACGACGGAGGCGATGACGAACCCGGGCTACCTTCGGGTGACCACCAACGCGGCCACCGTAACTCCGTTGGACGCCAACCGGACGTATTGGCTGCGGGTCCGAGTGGTCAGCGATGCCGGCCTGGCCCAAAGCCAGTACTCCCCCACCGTCTCCGGCCGGACGTCGGCACGAAGTGCGCCTCTGCGAGTCGGGTCCTACAACGTGCGGTGCGCGGGCTGCGTGACCCAGCTCGACCGCAACGAGTTGCCCTGGGCCCAGCGCGTGGGCCCGTTGGTCGAGGCCGTCCGCGCTCAGTCGCTGGACGTCCTGGGCGTCCAGGAGGCATCTCAGGCGCGCCTCCGTACCACGGATGGCACCCTGACAAAGGAGTCCCAGTTCGAGGACCTGGTTCAGCATCTGGGCAGCCCGTACAAGGCGGTGAATACCGCCCGTTACAACTGCGAATCCCCGAGCACTTCCTACAAATGCATCTACAAGGACCAGGGGGCCTCCAAGGGCACCAAGCTGATCTACAATACGGCGACCACGTCGGTGAAAGCCCAGGGTTCGCTGCTCTTGAGTAAAATTGTCGGGGACACGAAAGACCGCTACATGGTGTGGGCCCACATGACCCAACTGGACAGCGGCACCGACTTCTTTGTGGTGAACCTGCACCTGGAGTCGAAGGGTGATGTCGCCGGTTCCACGACGTATTACTCCCTCCGCTTAGCGCAGGCGAGGGAAGCCCTTGCCGAGGCGGCCCGGAGAAATGTGAACCACGATCCCGTGGTGCTGCTCGGCGATCTAAACTCCACCAAGTGGAGTTCCCCGTCCAACGGCCCCTACGACGTGGCCGTCGCGGCGGGTCTGGTTGATCCACTAGGGAACACGTTCGGCTCTCGAACCCCGGCAGCGACGGCCACCGTGGAGAACCGCATCCGCACCGAGTATTCGAGCATGAACCACTTCGACCTCATCGCCCCCAAGGCGGGGGTAATCAACGGCACCTACACCGACTACATCTTCACCTCGCCGGAGATTGCGACGAGGGAATGGGAAACGGTGGTCAACATTGCGCCGGATGATTCCTTCATCGGGGTCATCCCCTCGGACCACAACATGATCCGCGCGACCCTGGTGCTTCCCTAACCCAACGCCCGCGCGCATGGCGCCCGCCGCCTCATCGAGCTTCTAGAGTGGAGGGCATGGACACCGCCCCCCTCGACTCCATGCCACCCACCCCCCCACCCTTGGTATCGGTCATCGTCCCGGTCTGGAATGTGGAGAACTACCTCGAGCAGTGCCTGGATTCGGTGATGACCCAGAGCATCGGACCGGGCCACTGGGAGTTGCTGGTGGTCGATGACGGATCCAGCGACTCAAGCGGTGCCATTGCGGACCGGTACGCCGAACGCTGCGAGCATGTGCATGTGACGCACATCGCCAACTCCGGCGGGCCGGGCCGACCACGGAACCTGGCCCTGGCCGACGCGCGCGGCGAGTTCGTCTTGTTCCTGGACGCCGACGACTACCTGGGGCCCGAAGCACTGGAGCGCCTTGTCGGCATGGCTCGCCGCGCCGACTCCGACATCGTCTTGGCCAAGATGGTGGGCATCGACGGACGGGCCGTTCCCCAGGCGGCGTTGCGAAAGACCGCTCCGCACGCCACCCTCGGCTCGGTGTACTCATCCCTTTCGGTATTGAAGTTGTTCCGACGGGAGTTGCTGCACAGGCTTGGCCTGCGCTTTGAGGAGGGCGTAGCCGGCGGCGAGGACGCACCCTTCACCATGCGGGCCTATTTCGCGGCCCGAGCTATCTCCGTGGTGGGCGACTACCCGTGCTATTTCGTCCGGCTGCGACCGGGAAGCCAAACCACCTCGGGCTGGAAGTACGCGCGCGGGGCGTTGACCGAGCATCTGGGCCGGCTCGGTGGTCGCCTGGAACTCGTCGCTGGCGCGGCCGCCGATCACCCCGATCGCGACCTCCTAATGTTGCGCCACCTCGACGACATCTTGCGAATCTTCAAGCTGCAATGGGTGGGCCTCGACTCCAAGACGAAAGAAGCCACCTTCGATCAGACCGCCGAACTGCTTCAGCGGTGGCTCAGCCCCGAGCTCCACGAGCGGCTGGCGCCCTGGCATGCGCTGCGGGCCTACTGTCTCCTCCACGGGCTGAGGCCTGAGTTGGAAGACATCGCCGCGGTTCGCACCCGGCACGCGACCCGCGACCCGCTGATCGAGGGAAGGTTCATCTATGGGCGCTGGCCCCATTTCCGCGATGAGGCCCAGATCCCGGACCGCTACTTCGAGGTGGGCCGGCGCATGACCGGGGTCCTGACGCTCGAGCAGCTGACGGTGAGCGAGGGGATCCTTCGCCTAGAGGGCCGCGCGTACGTCAAGTTGTTGGGCGGCGCCACGACCCTCGTCTTGACCGACTGCCGGACGGGGGAACGTCTTGAGCTGCCCACCGAGGCCGTACCAACCCCGGGGTTGCGTGACAAGCAGGCCGCTTACCCTACAGCCGGCTTCCGGCTGCAGATCCCCCTGTCCCGGGTCGCTAACGACCGGCCGCTGGGGCCCGGGCCCTGGGACGTCTCCCTCGTGGTCGGGAAGAACGGGGTCTTTCGGACGATGAAAATCCCGGCCTCGGCGGCGGTGGTGACAACACCCAAGGGACCGTTGCAGTACTCCCCTGAAGGTACGCTGCGGGTCAGCCATCGACGCCGTAGGCTGAGCACCCGACTCTGGGAGCGTGCCAAGCCGCGACGCCTCGGGCGAGACGCTCCCCGGAAGGACACGAAGGCTGGATGAGGAAGCGTTCCCCCGCGATGGCGTTGTCGGCGGTCGCCGTGCTGTTGGCCCTCGGGTTTGCGATGTGGCATGTGGCTCATCCCCAACGAATGACGCCCGACTCCATGGAGTACACCCGGATCGCGGTGACCATGCGCGGCGCCAGCCTCTCGGTGTCGTTGACCGAGGCGGCGCTGGCCCGCTGCGCCAGCCTTGCCGCCGATCCGGTCGGCGGCTACGCCACGGCGGTTCCCGCCTATGGGGCGCAGGCCGGGGTCGCCGAACGACTGCCCGCGATCGCGAGCGCCCGAGCCGGGCGCTACGGAGCGGTTCCCGCAGAGTGGATGGATCCTTGCACCGCCTATGTTCTGGATCATCCGGTCACGGATGATCCTCGCTACTCCCGGATCTTCGATTCGCGCCCGCTGTACCCCGCGCTGGTGGCACCCTTGCTGACCTGGTGGACTCCGGACGTCGCGCTGGTCGCCGTCTCCGCGACCCTCGCCGCCCTCGCTGGCCTCGCGCTCTACGGCCTCGCGCTCGCGCTGGGGTGGTCCCCGTGGGCGGCCCTGCTTGCCGAGGTGTTGGTCTTCCTGCTGCCCATCGGCTCCCAAGGCGCCCGGCCCCTGACCGAGGGCACCACCTGGCTGCTCGGCACCCTGATCCTGCTCGGTTCGGCCTGGTCAACGCGTCACCGTGCCGGGGGGATCGGGCTCAGCACGGTCGCGGCAATTCTGCTGGTCCTCGCCCGATACCCCACCGCGCTCTTCATTGGCCTGGGCAGCCTCGGTCTCGCGCTGTTGTGGCTGCCCTGGCGTCGATCGTCCGTGACCAGCCAGAGACCCGCCCTGGTGGGGCCAACGGTTGGATTGATCGCGGCCCTCGTGGTGCCGCCGGCGCTCGGCTGGGCCGGCGGGGCGGATTCGCTACAGGACGTGGTTGCCGATCACTTCACCGAGCCGGACCGCCCCGAACCCCTCCGACTCCTGCTGGCGCAGGCAGCGCAGCTTGCCGTTGACCTCGTCACCGACCGGACGTTCCTGCTCACCGCGGTCGGCGTCCTGGCCATGCTTGGCCTGGCCATCGCCGCCACTCGCACCCTGCCGGCCACCCTCGCCGTAGCCGTGCCCCTGCTGGTCGCCGTGGGGAATGTGCTGTCCCACCCCGATCTAGGGGAAGCCCGGCGGCTATTCTCGTGGAGCGGTGTGACCATCGCCCTGTCGGTCGCAGCGCTGGCGGACTTCGCTCTTCGGGTCCTGACCCGCCGGCGCCCCCCCGCCGTGGCTGCCGGAGAGGGGACCGTCCATGGCTGACCTCGGCCGGCGCATCGGACAATGGTTCGCCCGCGACCGCACCCAGCCAGCCGGCACCGGGCAGGCTGCCCCGACCCCGGCGCCGCCGAGGCCCGGGATGGTCGAGATCATTCGCGGCGGCGAACCGCTCTGGGGAACCCCCGCGAACGCCGCACACTGGGATGACCTCGCCGACGCCAACCTCCGATTCGTGGTGGATGCGCTGCGCGCCGGTGGGGTCGAGCCGTTCCTCCTGGATGCCCCCCGCAGCGGTCGCCGCCAGGTCGTCATCCTCGACACCCAACGGCGCGCGGCCCGAGAGGCTCTGGTCGCGGCCAAGGAGAGCGACGCGGTCTACCTGTCCGAGCCGAGCACGGGACGGAAGCGTCCGGCGCCTGAGCCCCTCGGGGGCAGCGGGTTCGAGGGTTCGCGCTGGCTCATTCATCGGCTGTTCACCACGCCTCAAGGCCAACCCTTGGCTGCCGAGGACGCCGCCTGCGAGGTCCAGCTGTGGACGGAATCCACCGCCGACACCCCGCCCCTGGGCAACCATGAACTCTTCGAGGTCGGGTCGCTGCTGGCACCGGGCTTCACCAACCGGTGGACGCACGTGCTGCCCCCCCAGGAGCGCCACTTCGTTCAGGTGCAGGTGGCCGAACGCACGCTGCCCGCGCCGCCGGGGCTCCAGGGCCGGCACATCTTTGATCCCGCGATGCCGATCGACGTCGTCTACACCTGGGTAGACGGGGACGACCCCGAGTGGCAGCGGCGCAAGGCCGCCGCCCTGGGAACCCTCGAGTCCGACTCTCATCGGCTCTCCGGCAACCCCTCCCGCTTCGAATCCCACGATGAGCTGCGCTACTCGCTGCGGTCGCTGGCGTTCTACGCCGATTGGGTCAACCACATCTGGGTGGTCACCGATGGGCAGGTCCCCTGCTGGTTAACGCTCGACCATCCCCGGCTCACGGTGGTCGATCACCGAAGCATCTTCCGCGACCCCTCGGTGCTGCCGGTCTTCAACAGCCACGCCATTGAGTCTCAGCTCCATCACATCGACGGGCTCAGCGAGCACTTCCTGTACCTCAACGATGACGTCTTCTTCACCGCCCCGGCCACGCCCGACCAGTACGTCCTGGCCAACGGCATCACCCAGTTCCACCCCTCGTCGCTGACGATCGGTCTGGGCAGCGCCCGGGCCGGCGACACCCCCGTGGCGGCGGCAGCCAAACAGAACCGGACCCTCGTCAGGGAGGTCGGGGGGGTCGAGATCTCCCAGCGGATGCAGCACGTGGCGCATCCCCTGCGCCGCTCGGTCATGGCCGAGGTCGAAGAGCGGTTCCCCCGGGAGTTCGCGACAACGGCTTCGGCCCGGCTGCGCTCCCCCAGCGACCTGTCGGTGGTTCCGCTGGCCCACTACTACGGCTTCCTCACGGGTCAGGCCGTCCCGGGGCGCATCCGCGCCCGTTACGCCGACATCGCCAACCCCGACGCGCCCGGCAAGCTTCGCTCTCTGCTGGAGCTGCGCAACTTCGACCAGCTCTGTCTCAATGACACGGCCTCGGAGGCACTGGACGTCGACGCGCGCCGGCGGCTGGTCGGCGACTTTCTGGCGAGCTACTTCCCCTACGCGAGCCCCTGGGAGCGGTCGTCATGAACCTGCTGAAGCGCTGGGGGGAGCGGATCGGCAAACCATCCGGGGTCGCGGCACCCGCCGCGGGGTCAGTCGTGCCCGGTGGCCCGCCCCCCGCCCCCAGCACGCCGAGCGAACCACTTGAGCGCTACGACGCCTGGGGCCTCATGAACGAGCAGGCCACCCTGCTCAGCCGCCTGCTGGCCGAGGCGGGCGTGGAGCATGCGATCCTCCCCGAGGGCACCACCCGGCGTGCGACACTCATCGTCGCGGCGGCGGACGGACGGCGAGCCCTGACCGCCCTCGCACGCAACGCGAGCACGCACTCCTGGCAGGTCGTGGCCCACCCGCGCCGGGGTGAGGCGGGTGAGCCTGGCCGGTTGCTCGACCTACCCGATACCCGCGGCCTGAAGGCGCTGACGCTGATCCGCACCGTTGCGACCCCCGACGGTCGCAGCCTCACCGACCCGGCGGTCTCCGTCGACCTGGAACTTTGGCGACGGGTCACCGATGACACCACGCCGCGGCGGGACGGCGGCACCTTCCCGATCGGTACCCTGGTGGCCGCCCGTCGGAATCGGCTGGTCGACTACCTGGAGCCGGACCCATGGCGGCGGGCGCAGTCGGCTCCCAACCGCTGGCCGACCCCACCCCGTCCGCACGTCTTCGATGTGGTCGAGCCGATCGACCTGGTGTACACGTGGGTGGATGGCAGCGACGAGGCCTGGCAGGCCCGCAAGGCGGCAGCCCTGGGGATGCTGCCCGACGCCGCGCACAACCCCGACGCCTTCATCGCGGCCCGATTCACCGATCACGACGAACTGCGCTACTCCCTGCGCTCGGTCCAGGCGTACGCGTCCTGGTTCCGCCACATCTGGCTGGTGACCGATGGCCAGACCCCCCACTGGCTGAACACCGATCATCCGCGGCTCACCGTGGTGGATCATCGCGACATCTTCGCCGACCCCTCGGCGCTCCCGGTCTTCAACAGCCACGCGATCGAATCCCAGCTTCACCACATCGACGGTCTCAGTGAGCGCTACCTCTACGTCAACGACGACGTCTTCTTCGGCCAGCCCGTCCGGCCCGAGGACTTCTTCTGTGGCAACGGCCTCGCCAAGCTCTTCCCCTCGTCGGCGCTCCTGGACCCCGAGGGCCTCAACGAGCGCGACGTCCCCGTGCTCACCGCCGCAAAGCGCAGCCGCGCGTTGGTCGAGGCCGAGTTCGGACGTACCTTCTCGCAGAAGACCCAACATGTGGCCCTGCCCCAGGTGAAGGCGGTCCTGACCGAACTCGAGCAGCGCTTTCCCCGGGAGTTCGACCGGGTGATGCGGTCAAGGTTCCGCCATCCCGACGACCTGGCGGTGCCCTCGTCGCTCGCCCTCTATTGGGCCTACGCGACCGGCCGCGCCGTCGTCGGCACGCTGGACTACGGCTACCTGGATCTGTCAGCCGAAACCACCGGCGCCAAATTCGACGACTGGCTGGCCCGCCGCCCCTTCCAGTGCTTCTGCCTCAACGACTCCGCCAGCGACCTCGTCACCGCGGTCGATCGGGACCGCCGCATCCGGGAGTTCCTGGCCGCCTACTACCCGCTGGCCAGCGACTTCGAACGGGGCTGAGGCTCGGTGGCGAACAGCCGGGCCAGCACGCGCTCTCCGCTGCGACCGTCGTCCCAGGGGACGAACCGTTGCCGCCAGGCGTCATACCGGTCGGCGTACACCGGCCGGTCGGCGTCCATCGATCGGATGCTGCGCAGCACTCCGTCTTGGGTCATGACCACGGGGCCCGGCGCCACCGGACCCAGCTCGAAGTAGACCCCCCGCAGCTCGTCCCGGTAGGCATCCAGATCCGGGACGAAGAAGATCATCGGTCGGCTCGTGACCGCGAAGTCGAACATGATCGAGGAGTAGTCGGTGATGATCGCGTCAGTTCCGAGGAACAGATCCGAGATGTCGGGGTAGGTGGTGACGTCAATCACTCGTGAGCCGACGGAGGCCGCCTCCCCCCGAATCGTCCGGGAATGGGCCCGCAGCAGGACGACATAGTCATCACCCAGGTCGGCGGCCAACCGGTCGACGTCCAGGTAGGAGACGAACTCTGCGGTGTTGTCCCGCCAGGTGGGCGCGTACAGGATGACCGTCTTATCCGCGGAGATCCCGAGCAGCTCGCGGATGGCGCGCCCGTCTCCGGAGCCCAGGAGATCGTTGCGGGGATAGCCCTCCTCCACGAACTCGCGATCCCAGGCGTAGGCCGTCTTGAACACCTCCGTGGAGTGGGGGTTCTGACTCAGCAGCAGATCCCAGAGGCTCTGTTCGTGGAGGAATTTGGGAACCAGATCGCCCGTGGTTCGCTCCAGGTCGAGGCCGATGCGCTTGAACATGGTTCCGTGCCAGGTTTGCAGGACCACCTGGTGGTCGTGGTGGACGAAGCGTGCTCGCAGCCAATCATTGGTGATCACCCAACGGCAGGACCCACGCGCCCGCCACCACTCCTCGGTACCGTCGACCACCGCGACGGCGCCCTCCGGCACCGCCACCGATCGGTCCCGAACCCCCCAATAGCGCGGCAGGTCGGGACGCGAACGGGCCAGCTCCCGATCCAGCGCGCGCGGGTTACAGGTGGCGACCCGCTCGTAGAAGGATTCGAGGTAGACGGCGTCCTGCTGCCCAAACTCGCCCTGCGCGTACCGCCGCTCCAAGAGGGACTGGTGGTAGATGCCCAGTTCGTGATCGCGCAACGGCCGGTTGAGGCGCAGGACGGGTGTCCGGCCGGCCGAGATCTCCAACGAGTAGCGGAACCAGGGACTCCAGGCGCTGAGCGGGAGGGTCCGGGCGGCCGCGGCGGTCCATGTCAATCGCAGGGGGTCACCGTCGGCGGTCATCATCCGAACTCGGTAGCCTCCGGTCGCGGGCGGCAAAGGCGCCATCCCCCAGGTGCTGACCAGCAAGGGCACCGTGGCCGACCACCGTCCGCTGCCGTCGATCTCGACGGCGCCCGTGAGCGTGTCCCGGCGGCCCACGAGGGCGATCCGCGCCCCCTCCCTGACGCCGACGGCGCGTCCACTCACCAGCAGCTTCGGGGCCGATTCCTCGCCGCCCACGAGGACGTCATCGACCACCGCCAGCGCCGGCGCGGTCACCACTCGGCACCGCCCCTGTGGACCGCTCTCCACCAGGACCGCCAGTCCGAACGCCTCCCCCAGGACCTCCTGATCGTCCCCGAGGCGCAATGCGTTGGGGCCCTCCATCGTGATCGAGCCCCCGAGGGCGTCCACCACGCGGATCTCGACGGTCGAGCCACGCGGGCGAACGGCCAGTCCGGTCCCCCGACCGCGGGCCTCGGCAACCGGGCGGCCCACGTGCAGCCTGAGCACATCGCCGGCGAACTCGGCTCCGGTCACCACCGGGGCCGCCGGGTGGCGGGTGAGGGTGAGCCCCGCCCCGGGGGTGAAGGCCG
The DNA here is from genome assembly GCA_964492685.1 of uncultured Micropruina sp. Taxonomy (GTDB): domain Bacteria; phylum Actinomycetota; class Actinomycetes; order Propionibacteriales; family Propionibacteriaceae; genus Micropruina. The sequence continues at coordinate 14,515 of CAZBMH010000019.1, read as the reverse complement.
CGCTCAGCCACGCCCCGTCCAGCTCGTGGCCGGTGGGGAAACCGGCCGAGCTCCCCTCGGAAATCTCGGTGAATCGGCCGGCGCGGTACGACTCCCCGGTTCCGACCTCGCAGACAACGACCAGGGGCCACCGCGCCCCCGGGAGCGACACCAACTCCACGGCCGGGAAGCGCGCCTCGAAGACCGTGTGGGAGTAGTCCCAGGGCCGCTCGGCCCCGTTGGACTTCAGATTCGGCTCCGGCGAGGGGACGGCGGTCACCTCGGCCCGAAGCGGGGTGCCCTCGATGCCGACGATGATCTGTGGCGGCGCGAGGGTGTAGTCGACGCCCCGATCAAGGGCCCAGCCGCGCACAACGAGGACGCCGTCCTCCCACCGCAGGGCGTGGAGCCGACCGACCCAGCCCGCGTCGACCCCCTGCTCGGCCCGCCCTGGTTCGGCCGTGCCGCGGGACAGCGCGCGGAACCTGCCGACCAACCGCGCGGCCCGGCCCACCGCCTTCTTCCACACCACGTGCGCTCCCCTCTCAGGCGAAAGTCTCAGCCTCGGACCGGGCCGCTTCGAGGATCCCGGCCATCTCGATGGACTCCGCGGGCCGCAACTTGAAGGTCTCGGTGACGCCGCCCCGAATCATGCCCGCGAACTCGGCCAACTCGTAGCGCAGGCCGTCCCCATCAAATTTGTAGTAGTACTTCTTGTTCTGGCGAGGATCCTCGAAGCGGGCCTCGAAATACTCGGTCAACCACCAGGGGGCCGGCACCAACAGGTAGCCGCGCGTCCCGGCGACCACCAGTTCCCCTTCGGCCTTCACCCCCAGGCCGACGCGGGCGGAGGCCACGGCATGGGGATAGTCGATGTCGATGCGCGAGAACAGGTCAACCGACGAGCCGTGCGGCCGAAACGAGCGCGTCCGGACGCGGGTCGGCCCCAGCCCCAGCAGCTTGACGATTGCCAGCAACGGGTAGGTGGCCAACTCCGAGATGCTGCCCCCGTGCGGTTCCTGCAGCTCACGGCCTTCGCGCACCAGCTTGGTGAAGGTGGCATCCACCGAACGGATGTCCCCGATGGAGCCGCTACGGGCGATGGCTACCATGCGCTGGAAGCCCGGCGCAAAGGCGGTCTTGACCGCCTCGAGGAGGACGATCCCGCGGGTCCGGGCCAGGGCGAACAGCTCCTCGGTTTCGGAGCGCGTCAGCGTCAACGGCTTCTCGCACAGCACGTGCACCCCGGCCTCGATTGCTTGCCGCGCCTGCGCCCCGTGGGCCTCGTGCGGCGAGGCAATGTAGACCGCATCGACGTTTCGCAACAGCGATGCATAATCATCGTGGGCGGCGCCCAGCTCCCAGCGGGTGGCGAAGTCACGGGCGCGCCAGGCGGTGCGGCTGTAGATGGCCTCGACGCTGACCCCGGAAACGAACCGCGCCTCGGCGACAAAGCGGGCGGCGATCCGGCCGGCGCCGACGATGCCGATCGACAACACGCCCTCGCTCTGGCTGCGCAGCTGGGTGCTCGACACGCCCTTCGTCCGCTCGAGGTAGACGACCTCGCAGTAGTCGGCCAGGTAGTCGAACTTGCCCTGCCAATCGGAGCCGATGGCAAAGATGTCCACGTCAAGCTTCTGGATGTCGGTGACCTTCTGCCCCTCGTACTCCTCGACGATCACTTCGTCGACCAGCCCCGACTCCTGCACCTGGCGCATCCGCTCGCTCAGCGATTGCTTGACGTTCAGTTTGCCGCGGGACTCGTCGTAATTTTCCGTGGTCACACCGACGATGAGGTAGTCCCCCAGCTCTCGGGCTCGTTGGAGCAGGCGCCGATGGCCCTCGTGGAACAGGTCGAACGTCCCGTAGGTGATGACGCGCACGGGGCTCCTCTCAGCATCTTCGAGCGACAGTCTAGGCAGGCCCATCCGACAAGGCGGACGTGAGGCCGGACGGGGCCTAAACTGAACGACGACCGAGGAGGCTACGTGGGGCTGAAGGACCGGCTTGGCGCCTGGTTCCGCAGCGCCACTCCGCCAACCGATCGGTCCCCCGCGCCGGACGCCCCCTTGGCGGCACCGGCGCCCCATGACGTCCACTGGACACCGCCGACCACACCGTTGCCCGCGGGTCGCTACCTCTTTCTGGTCGAGGCGATCCCGCCGAACTACGCCGGGCGAACCAGTTCCATCCTGGCCAAGATCCAGGCGTTCAGCACCCAGCCGGGGGTCGACTGCGAGATCGTCGTGATCGGCTACTCCGCCGACCTGCCACGAGCCATCGCCTCCATCCGGGCCCGGCACGTCATCGATGCCTCGGTGCCCATCCGGGCGCTCTACGACCTGCTCGACCCGACCGGTACCGAGACCGAACCGGGCGAGGTTGTTGAGCACATCGCCGACGACGGCCATCGGGCGGTGGACGATGTGTCGGCGCGAGGCATCGCGCGGCACAGCTGCCGGTACGCGCCGGGGGACGCCAAACCGGTCGCCGAGACCTTCCGCGACAGCACCGGCCGGCTACTCTTCCGTCGCACCCGAACTGCCGACGATCAGACCCCCGGACGCGTCCGTGACACCGTCCTGGTGGGAAGCGGCGCGGAGGAGGACGAGGCGATGCCGTGGCCGGTGTTCCTGCGCTCCCTCCTGGATCGCCTCGTTGGCGAGCACCCGGGTCCGGTCTTCGCCAGCGTCGAGGCCCGGGTGGTGGATCGCATCACCCTGGGCTGGCGGAACCGCGATGTGCGGCAGGTCTACGTCCTGCACAACCCGCACCTGCTGCCCCCCTACGACGATGTCGACCGGATTCGCGGGGGCTTCAAGGGTGTCCTGAGTCGGGGCGGCGAGGTCACCACGGTCTTCCTCACCCAGGCGCAACGAGCGGACGCCGAGGCGCACTACGGCCCCAGCGACACCTGGTGGGTGATACCGCACGCCGCCCGGCAGACCGCACCGCCCACCGGGGAGCCGCGCGACCCCGGCCTGATCGTCATGGTCGGACGGCTGCATTCCCAAAAGCAGATGTCGCTGGCCATCCGGGCAATGGCGCAGGTCACGCGCGCGGTGCCGGGGGCGCGGCTGGAGATCTACGGCGAGGGCGACCAGGAGGTCGAACTACAGGAACTCATCTCGGAGCTGGGGATGGAGGCCAGCATCAGGCTGGCCGGCTACACCACGAACGTCGACGCGGTCTATCAGCGCGCGACACTCTCGCTGCTCACCAGCGAGTACGAGGGCCTGGGCCTCGTGCTGGTGGAGAGCCTGGCCAACGGCTGCCCCACCATCGCCTGCGATGTGCGCTACGGCCCGGCCGACATCGTGACCGATGGCGTCAATGGCCGGTTGACGCCCGCAGGATCCGTGGCTGCGTTGGCCGAGGCGATCGTCTCCTGCTTGAACGATCCGGTCGGCTGGGCGGCCATGTCGCGTGCGGCCCCAGACATTCGTTCACGGTTCTCGCGGGAACTCTTCCTCAACCGGTGGGCGACGCTGTACCGCTCGCTGGCATAGCCGGCGGCCCGTCAGCGCTGACGTCGAGCCCGAAACACCAGGTATCCGGCGCCACCTAGGGCGGCCAACACCACCACCCCGACGCCCGCCCACAGCGCGCCATTTACGCCTTCCGATCCGGCGGCCGCTCCGGACACCCCCGGCGAGGAGGCTGATGCGGTGGGACTCACGAAACTCCCGGTGGGCGTACCAGTGACCGGAACAGCGGATGCCGACGTGCTGACCTCGGCCTCGGGGGGCTGGGTCCCTGACGAAGGCTGCAGGCTATTGCCCTTGGGGTCGGTGTCCCGCAGGATCGCGGGCTCATCATCGGCCCCCGACCAGGACTTCTTCACGTTGGTCCAATGCCCCGGCCCGTAGGAGAACTGGAACGCGCCACCCTCGGGCTCCCCATCGGCCAGGACGACCCGGTAATACACGGTGTAGGTACCCCGGGGGAGGTCATAGGACAGCAGGGCGGTGACATTGGTGCCCTCAACAATGAGCTCATTGATGGTGTGGTTCGCCCCGGCCGAGTCGACCACCAACAGCTTGGCGTCACCACCGTCCAGCTTGCGATCGAACGCCAACGTCACCGCGCTGGGCCGCTGCGAGAACTCCTGGTGCGCACGCGGCTCCGAGGCGACCAGGTCGGTGGCGGCGGCCGCCAGCGACGCACCCACACTCAACAGGACCGTGGTGAGCAGGGAAGCCCAGGCAAGTCTTCTCATCGAGGCGCTCCTTCGAATCGGGGCGGACATCCTGCAGACGATTGGGCGGCCCCCGGAGTCCCAGTCTATGCTGAGTAAGTCTGACGGCGTGGGGGAGCGCCTGCAGGACCAGGCTCGCCTCTCTTTGGGGACGCAAACGTAGCCGATACTTCACCCCCCGGAGTATCCCAAGACGAAAGCCGGTACACATGCAGAGACGTCAGCGACATCCTCACCGATGGCTGTCCGCGACCCTCGTCATGACCCTCCTGCTGGCGATCTTCGCCCCGGCCGCGAGCGCGATTGACTTCGATCTCAATGACGACGGGACGGTGGCCGAGCCAACCAGCACGACCTGCCCGACGTTCACGGCGACCCCCCCGCCGATCGCCGCCTTCTTCAACACCACCGACACCGAGTTGCGTGGTTTCGCGGATCCCGGAAATCAGGACGCCTGGGACTACGCAAGCAAGGTGGCGCAGGCCATCTGCGGCGCCAGTTCCGGCTCCACCATCACGATCGGAATGTTCTTCGTCCGTGCGCTGGGCACCATGACCGCCGCCGGATTGGGCGAGCGCCCCGAATCCGACCCCGAGGTCATCTACGACGCGATGGAGTACGTCAAGGCCAAGCGCGGCGTCAAGATTGGCCTCGTCCTGGAGGATGGCGACATCACCGGCGCCGGGCCGAAAGCCATGATCAAGAAGCGGCTGGCCGGCCTGGTAGATGTCTATTGGTGCCGCAACGGCTGCTTCAACATCAATGGCGGCAGCGTGTACCCCTACGCGGTGAATCACGAGAAGTTCATGACGATCAGCGACACGATCTGGCCCAACAGCACCGCCGGTCCCCACCCGTTCATCTATTCCGCGTCGGGGAACTGGGCCCGCAGCCAGGTGCGCAACTTCTGGCAAGAGACCACCTTCATCTACGACGACAAGACGCTGTACGACCAGTTCGTGGGCCGCTACAAGGGGATGGTCTCCTGCGCACAGGTGACGCCGACGGGAACCAAGTCGACCTGTTCGACCAGCGCGGGCTTCCCCTCGATCCTGCAGTTGCGCCTGCAGAACAAGATCTGGGTCGATCCGTTCTACCGCCACTACACCGACTCGGGGCGGGGCACGGCGGTCTCGTTCTCGCCGGCCCCGACCGGCACCCGTGACTACTACATCCAACAGTTCGACGATGTGGACTGCGCCGTCGACAACAAGGTTCGGGTAGCCATGTATCAGCTGTCCGTCGCCAAGGCTCCGTCCATGATCAAGAGCCTGAAGCGCTTGAAGAACCGGGGCTGCAGCGTCAAGCTGGTGCTGACCGGGCCCATGGGCAGCAGCTTTGTGGCACCCACGGTTGTCAGCCTGCTGAAGGACTCCGGTCTGTGGTTCCGCTGCACGGCTCTCCCGCTGCACACCAAGCTCGTCGTCATCGGCCCCACCTACGGCCTCAGTGGCCGCGTGCTGACCGGAACGGTCAACATGTCGGTCGCTGGCCTGCGCTACAGCGAGGAGCACGTCCTTACATTCGACACCCGCCGAACTTCTCCGGCCTTCGCGGAGGCAACCGAGCGCGCCTACGGGGACTACCTCCAAGGCTGGTATGACCTCGCGAAAGACTCGAAGAGCTGCTGATGACGAATCGACTCATGACCTTGACCCCGCGCCGACTGGCCGCCCTCATCACTGCCCTCCTGGTGGTCGTCACTTCGCTAGTGACGGCCTACCCCGCCTCGGCCGTTGGCATCCCGGGAAAACCCACCCTAGAAGTGGTCGCCACCTGCATCAAGGCGTCGTGGACCGCTGTTCCTGACGCCACGGGCTACCAGATTCAGTACTCGACGTCGTCGACCTTCCCGTCCACGTCGACCACCACGGTGTCCGCAACGACCACCTCCGTGTATGCCAACACACTGGTGGGGGGCAGCACCTACTACTTCCGGGTCGCGGCAACCAACGGTTCGGCGACGTCGACGTGGAGCTCGGCCACCTCCGCCAAGGCGGTTCTGACTCACCCGGCACCCACCAACGTGGCCGTCGACAACGCGAACGGAACCTCCATCGAACTCAGCTGGACGGGCACGCCGTCCACCTGGGCATACAAGATTCGGGCACGCTCCAGCGGCAATCCTGACGTCTGGGCGGACGCCAGCGGCACCTACACCACGATCACCGGGTTGAAGAAGTCGACCGACTACTCGATCCGGGTCTACGCGGCGCGCTCGGAGATGGACGGCTGGCCCAGCATCATCCTGGGCCCGGGGTCGACGACCCTGAGTGCCACCACGTCGTCCTACGACCTGGGCGCACCCCAGAACTTCCGCGCCACCGCTCAGCGAGCGACCGCGGTTGATCTGGCCTGGGACGTCCCTGACGGGATGCAGACCGGGTGGCGCTACCAGGTGCAGCGCGCCCTCAACACCGCGATGACCAAGAGCATGGTGTGGTCGGCGCCGGTGTCGACCAACTCGATGACCCTGTCCGGGTTGGCCGAGAACACGCCCTACTACGTCAGATTGCGAGTGATCGACGCCAACGGCAACCAGCGCAGCGACCGGACCGGCTACATCATGGCCAAGTCCATCATCGCCCGCGGATCGATCAAGGGCACCGTGACCGGCGCACCGGCTGGGGACTTGATGGTGGGCGCCTACGACACGTCCAACGAGCTCGCCGATCGAGCGAGCATCAACGCGTCCGGTGAGTTCACCCTCAGGGTTCGGCCGGGGACCTACCGGGTCCGAGCTATCTACGTGGGAACCGGCGACTACACCGGCGCCTGGGCTCGCGCGGATTCCACCGGCGGCCTGGTGGCCTCGGCGGCCACCGCCGTGACCGTGGCCGCCGACCAGACCGTCAACGCCCCGCCCATCGCACTGGTCGAGGGTGTCAGCGTGGGCGGCGCGATCAAGGATCCCTCCGGCAACCCGGTGGCCGATGTCGACGTGTCCGTATTGACCGGCTGGACCAGCGAGCGCGAAGTGGTGACCTCATCGGTCTCCAACAGCAACGGCAACTACACCGTCGTGGGGCTTCGCGACGGCGACTACTGGCTGCGGATGATCTACTCCGGAGACGGGTTCCAGGTGCGCTCGATCGCCTTCACGCTGACCCAAGGCAAGATCGTGAGCGTTCGCGTGTCCACATCGCCGACCCCGGTGGTGACCACTCCTGACAATCCGTTCCTCGCCATCAATGCCCGCCTCGACCTGGCGGACTGGTACCGGCGATACGGGTCGCGCATCGAGGGCTCCAAGCGCGTGGGCTCCACCTTGACCGCCGTCGCTCCCCCGTGGGTGGCGGGAACCTACCCGGCCAGCTACGGAACCCGGACGATCGTGTGGAAGCGCAATGGAGTGGCCATCGCCACCGGGACTCGTTACACGCTCACCCGTGCGGACAAGGGTCGCCGGATCAGCATCACGGCCACCTTCCGCAAGTACGGCTACGTCGTCGGTTCGACCACATCGAAGTCGTATTACGTGTACTGACCGGCGCGAGCACGAGGGGAGGGTGGCCCATCGGCCACCCTCCCCTCGTCGTAGTCGGGGCTCACCAGTTACCGCCCGCGGCGATCCCAGGGCCATCGGGCTCGCCGACGCCAGATCAACGACCCGCCGTCACCAGGCCTGAGCGGCCCCGCTGGATCGAGACGGGCTCCCGCAGCCGGCAACGGAATTGTCCGGGCCACGCGCCCCGTGGCAACCCGCAAGCTCACGGTCCACGGTGCCGCGCCCAGGCCTTCCCGGGCGACCTGAACCGGGTCCAGGCGGACCGCAAAGGCCGCCAGTGGGTACTCGGCGCGGCGGTCCCGCAGGTCGGGAGTGGCCGCCGCCGTGGTTGCCAGCACTATCTCGCGGCCGTCGGGACCGTTCAGCACCACCTCGCAGCGACCCCCGAAGAGCGGTAGGTAGGCGGTGCCCGACACCGACACCTCGCCCGGCCCACTGCTCACGTGAAGCCCCGAGACCACCGGTGTGATCCACCCCGACACCTCAAAGCACCAATCGGGGATCCCCACCTCGTCTCGGAAGTGCGGGTATCCCAGGTACACCTGCTCGCCCTCGACCACGGCCCGCTCCGCGGCATGGTGGGGGCGCAGTTCCGCGATGTCGAAGAGTGCTTCCAGGTTCCCCTGCAGCAGGCACCAGGCACGTACCGCGTTCCATGGCGGCAGGGCACGCAGCGCTTCGGTGTCCACCCACCGCTGGATATGGACGGCGGCCTCGGCGAAGGCGGCCCGGCGAATCTCAGGATCGAGTCGACGCCACTGTGGCTTGAAAGGGCGCACCAGATCGGCCACGTGCCGGGCCAGGAGCGCCGAACGCTCCGGCCCGTCGGGAAGCGCGGTGCCCACCAGGTCCATCCGCTCGCCCATCCGGGCTAGGTGCCCCACCAACTCGGGACCCCACTTCCAGCCGCTGGCGCTCTGGCTGCCGGCCCTGAAGCGGGCGTAGTAGCAGTCGTAGTCGGCGACCACCGAGATGCCGTCCGCGGCCAGATAGGCGCGGATCGTGAAGGGGGCGTCCTCGCCGCCCTGGAGCCCCTCGGGAAATCGTAGGCCGAGGCGCTCGATCAAGGAACGCCGGAAGAGCTTGAGCACCGACAGCGAGCTGTACACCTGGGCGAGGGTGGCCCGGGAGCGGTTGCGCCGAAAGGCCGCCTGCGGCACGGGGCGCCCGTCCACGCCCACCATCTTGGCCAGCACCACGTCGCTGCGGTTACGCTCAGCCGCATCCGTCAACCGCGACAGGGCCTCGGGTCCCAGGTAATCGTCGGCGTCGAGAAAGAAGACGTAGCGTCCCTGTGCCAGCCCCAGACCCACGTTGCGGGGGGCGCCTGGTCCGCCGGAGTTGGCCTGATGGACGACCCGCATCTCCCGGAACCTGCCCGCGTACTCGTCCAGGATCGCCGGACTGGCGTCGGTCGACCCATCATCGACGGCGAGCACCTCGATGGACTCCGGCGGCAGCGTCTGCGCCAGGAGGGAGTCGAGGCATCGAGGCAGGTGCTGCTCGACGTTCCAGACCGGGACAATCACCGACACCAACGGCTCGACGGTCCTGCTCACGGGGTCGGCCTGGCTCATGCAAGCATCCTAGGGCGCGGCATCGGAGCTCACCGGGCGCCCGCCCGGGCCGGTCCGCCCGCCCCTGCTAGCCTTCACCGCATGAGCTCCCCGGCCGCCCGCGCGCGGAAGGTTGGGGATGGTGTCTGGTGGCTCGCTGCCCTTCTCGCGGCGCTCGCCGGGATCGGCCTCCGCTTCTCGGGACTGGGTATCCAGAGTTACTGGACCGACGAGACGTTCAGCGTGCTGCAGGCCTCCGACTCCTGGGGTCACCTGATCGACGTCGCCCGGACCGAGATCCATCCACCCATGTACCCCGCGCTGCTCAAGGTGTGGATCGACCTGGGCAACAGCGGTCCCCACTGGACGCGGGCCCTCGGAGCCCTGCTCGGAGCCCTGGGCGTCGCCGTGTCGTGGACGGCCCTGCGACGGACCAGGATTCCCGCGGCCCAGCGGGCCGCGGTCGTCGCCCTGACCGCCCTGAACGGGTTCGCCATCACTTACGCGCAAGAGGTGCGACCCTATGCACTCCTGTGGCTTGCGGCCGTAGGCGTCACGGCCACGGCGTGGGCCTGGGCCGAGGAACCCCGTCCCGGGCGGCTGGGCGCCTTCCTTGCGTGGGGGCTGATCGCCAGCGCCACCCACCTCTTCGGGGCGATCCTGGTTCTCGCCGCCGCGGTGACCATGGCGATGTGGCGCCGCACCGCCCCGCTCGCACTGGGGTTGGCCACGTTGGGTGCCATCGCACCCCAGGCGCTGTGGCTCGGCATCGGTCTGGCCACGCCGGGGTTCGCCGCCGGCGCCTCGCGGTGGATCGCCGCCCCCACCGGGGGGTCGGTGCGAGACCTGGCCACCACCGTCTTCGCCGCCGGCGACCTCAGCATGCTGGACGAGGGGTTCGTGTGGAGAAGTCCCTGGCTTGCCCTGCTGACCGGCGCGGTCGTGCTGGTGTCCACCGTCGCCGCGGTCGCCGGAGCGAGTCGACGCGCGGGCGATGAGCCGGTCCCCCATCCGGCCGGCTTCTGGGGGCTCCTGGCCGGGCTGCTCCTGGGGGCCTGTTGGGTGGGATCCCAGGCGGTGCATTTGTGGACCCTCCGCAACATGATCATCGTCGCGCCGTCCCTCACGTGGGCGGCCGGCACCGCCTGCTGGGAGCTGCTGCGCCGCCCGGCGCTGCGCATCGCGGCACTCGCCACCCTGCTGGCCTGCTGCACCTTGGCCCTGGTGCAGGTGCAGCGTGACCTCGCCACGCCCTACAAGACCGATTTCGCGGGAGCCATGGAATACCTGGCCGAGGTCCGCACCCAAGAGCCGTCGGCCCACTTTGCGCTTTCCACCCTCAACCCCGACGCCTGGATGCTGTCGGCCGACCTGCCCGCTTCGCCGGAGTATCTGACCTGGTTGCTCGGCGACGCCCAGCTGGTGGAGAAGGACGCGTTTTCGTCGGTCCTTACGCCACGCGCGGGGGCGTCGGTCTACGTGTGGTACCGAAGCACCGATCCCGACGGCGCAGCCGGCCGCGCCACCGCCATGCTGAATCGGCTGGGCCGAGACGGTTGCGTCCAGGTCCCGATGCAGGGCATCGCGATAGTTCGCTGCGAGCGTCCCACGTAGTTGCTAACGTCAGGAAGTCGCCGATAAGGAGCTCCCCTTGACCCGCATTCTTCTGCGCGCCCACAAGGACCCCTTCACGACGGTGTCCGCACATGAGGCGCTGACCAAGAACCGCATTGGGAACAACACGGGGAATCTGGTCTTCAGCCTGGCGGCCCAACGCCTCCTCAGCGTGGAGGGCGTCGACATCCACGCGCGCCGTCTAACGGGGCTCACCGCGGAGCAGGTCAACGAGGAGTACGACGCACTGGTCATCCCGCTGGCGAACGCGTTCCGCGTGAGCTTCCGCCACCAGCTCGACGAGTTGTCGGCGCTAATCGAGAAGCTGACGATCCCGGTGACGATCCTGGGCGTGGGGATCCAGGCACCGCTGGGCAAGGGGGCGCGCCCGAGCTCGGTCATCGATGAGTCGGTGCAGCGGTTTGTCGCGGCGGTGCTCGACCGATCGGCATCGATCGGTGTTCGCGGCGGCGCAACGGCCCGGTATCTCGATGAGCTGGGGTTCGGGGAACCCCACATCCAGGTGATCGGCTGCCCGTCGATGTTCATGCGCGGCGGCAGCTTGACCGTGGCCAAACGGGCGGAGTCCCTCGATCGCCTCTCGCCGATCGCGCTGAACCTTTCCCCCTACGAGCACACCGCGGCCCTGGGGAGGCTGTCGATGGACGGCGCGGAGCAGTTCCCCAACCTCATCTACGTGGCTCAGGATCATGTCACGTTGGGCCTCTTGGTCACCGGCGAGTACCGCACGCGCTTCACGCTTGATCCGGATCTTCCCGTCCACCTGGATCACCCGTTGGTGGCACAGAACCGGGTCCGGATGTTCCTCGACCCTCAACCGTGGTTCGATTTCCTGAGCGGCTGCGACTTCACGCTGGGCACCCGGATCCACGGCAACATCACCTCGCTTCAGGCAGGGACTCCGGCGCTCGTGCTAGCGCACGACACGCGGACGCTCGAACTCGCCGAGTATCACCGCATTCCCCACCTCACCCTCGAACAGTCCGCCGGGCAGTCGATCGCGAGGCTGTACGACCTGACCGACCTGGAACCGCTGCTGTCGGCTCACCCAGAGAGATGGGAACGCTTCCGCGCCTATCTCGAGGGTCAGCAGTTGGCGCACATCTTCCAGGAGGGTCGCGATCGTGGCGCGGCCTTCGACAGCCGCCTGGCGGCCATGACGTATCCCCCCGCGGTTCAGGCAATCTCGGGACTACCGCTGCGGGATCTGTACGCGATGAGGCAAGAGAACCGGGATCTGCGCCGCGAGGTCCGCGGGCTCCGCAAGCAACGTCGGCAGGCCGCTCCCACGACCCCCTCAGCGCTTCACGCGCTCGGGGCGGCTGTGAAGCGCCGCCTGCGCCGCGGTGGCGGCGAGGGAACTCCCTCGGCGGGCGCCGCCTCCTGATCCAGGCCAACGGCTAGGGCTCGATCGGCGTCGCCCCCTAGTGAGGGTCGCCGTCCCGGCGGAACTGCTCGTAGGCCTTGACGACGTCCTCGGTGGGGCCATCCATCATCATGACGCCCTCGTTGATCCAAATGGTCCTGGTGCAGGTGCTCCGGATGGACCCCATGGAATGCGACACGAGGAAGATGGTGCCAGCGTTGTCACGCATGTCTCGGATGCGTCGTTCGGAGCGCAGCCGGAACCGGCGGTCCCCGACCGCCAGTGCTTCGTCGACGATCAGGATCTCGTGGGCACGACTCGAGGCGATCGCAAACTTCAACCGAGCCGCCATCCCCGAGGAATAGGTGCGCATCGGCAGATCGATCGAGTTCTCCAACTCGGCGAACTTCACGATCTCGTCCCGCATCTCGGCAACCTCGGGCCGGCTGAAGCCCAGGGCCAAACCGCCCAGGACGATGTTCCGCTCACCGGAGAGGTCCGGCATCAGCGCGGCGCCCACTCCCAGCAGGTTCGGACGGGACGAGGCGTACACAGCCCCCTCGGCGGGAGGCGTCAGACCGGTCAAGGCGCGCATGAGGGTCGACTTGCCCGACCCATTGGCCCCGATGACGCCGATGGACTCGTTCTCGTAGGCCACAAAGGTCACGCCCTTCAGGGCGTGGACGGTCCGAATGCCGCGGCGGGTCTTGGTCAGCAGCCCGGTCTTGCTGTTGCGCACCGCCTTGCCGCTGGAGAACACCCGGTACTTGATATGAAGGCCGTCAACGATCACGACCGGACGACGGGCCTCGTCGATCTCAATCTCGCCCATAGCGCTCCTCAGCCACCCAGAAGTACAACAGGCCTGTCACGAAGACCACGATCGACCAGATCCCCAGGTAGAGCCAGTAGGCGTGGGGGTACGTCCGGTCGACCATCAGTGAGCCACGGGCGATGGTGAGCACCTGATACAGCGGGTGGAAGTTGTAGAGCTCCACCGCCCAGGGCCACTTGTTGAAGATCCGATGCACGTCGAACAAGACGCCGGAGGTGTAGAAGAGAAGCCGCGACACGAAGGGGATCAGGTTGGTCAAGTCTCGAACGTGCACCGTGAGCCGGGCCGAGAAGAGGGCGATCCCTGCGTTGAACAGGGTGAAGAGCCCGAGCAGGGGAATCAGCAGCAACCAATGCCAGCTGGGCCAGTGGCCCAGGATCGGCAGAAGGACTACCAGGATCGCCAGGGTGGGGAGCAGATGGATGAACTGCTCGATGACTTCCGCCAGCGGCAAGGTCACCCGGGGGAAGGCCAACGATTGGACCAGGCTCCGATTCCCCGTGATCGACCGCGCCCCGCTGTTCAGGGACCCGGTGAAATACTGGAAGAGGAAGACGCCGATCACCACGTAGGCGGCGTAGTCCGGAGGCCGGTTGTCGCCCTGCATCACGCCGAAGATGAGCCCGTAGACCACGGCGTTGAGCGCCGGCTGAATGACCAACCAAAAGATCCCCAGGCGGTTGCCCTCCAGGTCGGAGCGGACCCGATAGCGGGCCATCGACACCGTGAACGATCGCCTCGCCCAGGCTTCCTTGATGTAGGCCCACAATGGCGGACGCGCACCGACACGGTGCAGGCCAAGCGCGCTAGCTTGTTCGGCCAAGCTCATGCGCAGCCACCCTCCCAGTTAGATCAGCCGCGACGGCGGCCTGCGTGCGCGGCCAAGTTTAGACGTAGCCACGCACGCACCACCATTCTCCGCGAGGACCTTGGCGCTCAGTTCGCTACGCGATGCCCGAGGTAGTAGCCCACCAGGCTCTTGGTCGAGCCGTCCTGGGAGGCCAGCGCCGCGGCGTCCCCGGCGACGGCCGGCGCGATCTGCATCGCCAGCTGCTTGCCGAGCTCGACGCCCCACTGGTCGAAGCTGTTGATGCCCCACACGATGCCCTGGACGAACGTGATGTGTTCGTAGAGGGCGATCAGCTGGCCGACGACCGAGGGGGTCAGCGAGGGCGCCATGATCGACGTGCTGGGCCGGTTGCCCTTGAACACCCGGGCACTGACGATCGCCTCCGGGGTGCCCTCGGCGCGCACCTCGTCCGCGGTCTTGCCGAACGCAAGCGCCTTGGACTGGGCGAAGAAGTTGGCCAGGAACAGCTCGTGGACGTCGTACTCGCCGTCCTTGGTGGGGTGCGCCGGGTTGGCCACCGCGATGAAGTCGCACGGGATCAGCTGGGTGCCCTGGTGGATCAGCTGGTAGAAGGCGTGCTGGCCGTTG
>CAZBMH010000018.1:0-34193 GCA_964492685.1 uncultured Micropruina sp. | reverse complement strand
GTGATGTGGCTGGTCTTCCAGGTCACCACAGCCGTGGCCGCCCCGCTCCAGGACGCGCTGGACGGCTTCTTCTCCGGGCCGGTCTCCGACGGCGCCCGCGCCCTGTTGGGCCTTGTCGGCCTGGGTGGCGGCTGGGTGGAGGGGCTCCTGGTCGACGGCCTCATCGCCGGGGTGGGGATGCTGCTGACCTTCGTCCCGCTGATGGCGCTGATGTTCGTCCTGCTGGCCCTGCTGGAGGACTCCGGCTACCTGGCCCGAGCCGCCGTGGTCACCGACCGGCTGATGCGCTCCATCGGGCTGCCGGGCAAGGCGTTCCTGCCGCTCGTGGTGGGCTTCGGCTGCAACGTGCCGGCCATCAGCGCCACCCGGATCCTCGGCGACGTCCGGCAGCGGATCCTGACCGCGCTGCTGGTGCCGTTCACGTCCTGCACGGCCCGGTTGACCGTGTACGTGCTGGTGGCGACGGTCTTCTTCGGGCCCTGGGCGGGCACCGTGGTCTTCGCGATGTACGTGCTCTCCATTGTGCTGGTCATCGCCGTCGGGTCGCTGCTGCGCACGACGCTATGGCGGACGATGGGCTCGGAGCCGCTGATCCTCGACCTGCCGCCCTACCAGGCCCCCACGCTGCGGCTCACCGCGTCGGTGACGTGGGTGCGCTTGCAGGGCTTCCTCAAGACGGCGTCCGGGATCATCGTGGCGACGGTGTGCGCCGTCTGGTTGCTGCAGGCTATCCCGGTGCAGGGCGGCTCGTTCGGCGACGTGCCGGTCGCCGACTCGCTGTACGGCGTGACGGCCCAGGCCATCACGCCGGTCTTCGGGCCGACCGGCTTCGCGCAGTGGCAGACGACATCGGCGCTGATCGTCGGCTTCGTCGCCAAGGAGGCGGTGATCTCGTCGTGGGCCCAGACCTACGCCACCGACGCGGCGGACGCCAGCGGCCCCGGCAGCCTCGGGGCCCACATCCTGGCCGACTTCGCCGCCTCCTCCGGCGGGCATCCGCTGCCGGCTGTGATGGCCTTCCTGGTTTTCCTGCTCGCCTACACCCCATGCGTGGCCACCCTCGCGGCCCAGCAGCGCGAGATCGGTTTGCGCTGGACGATCTTCGGCGTGGCGATGCAGCTCGTGGTGGCCTGGACCCTGGCGGTCGCCGTCTTCCAGCTCGGCCGGCTGTTCTGGTGACCGGCCCGTCCGTGGGTCGCGGTCCGGCGGGTCGCGGTTCGCCGTCGTCCGGTGCGGCAGCGCCCGCGCGGGAATCACCCGCCTCCGCAGCGCCCGTTCCGCCGACATCAGGTCCGGCGTCGGCGGGCCAGGGGCCGTTGCGCCGGGTGCTCGACTCGTTCGTCGGCGGAGCGGTCTCCCTCGACGAGGTCGCCCGCCGCACGGGTCTGGCGCGCGATGCGGTGGACGCCGCGGTCGATCACCTCGTCCGGATGGGCCTGATCGACGCGAAGGAACTCTCCTTGGGCTGCCCCTCAGGCGGCTGCGGCAGCTGCGCCTCCGGCGGCGCCGACGGCGCGCCCGGCTGCGGCGCCCCCGCCGCGTCGGCCACCCGCCGCGGCCCCGTGCTGGTCACCCTCACCGTCCACCGGCCCTAGCCCACATGGACCTCGCCGTCGTCACCCCCTGCTGAGCCCCGCGGGCGTCGCCGAGGCGCAGTTGTCCGGAGAAGGTTGCCGACAGCGGCCCCGTTCCCCGCTCCAACGGGTCGCAGGCGCCGTCCGGCAACCGCTTGCCGGGTGGGGCGCCGTTGGCTCGGCGCTCCCGGCCGGTCCAGGACCCGCCAAGGCCGGTCGGGGTCACCCTCGCCGTCCATCGCCCCCACCCCCGGTGAGCCTCGCCTCCGTCGCCGATGGAGAGGTGACGCAGAAGGTCGCCGATAGCGGCACCGTTCTCCGCGCACTCCTGGCCGCCGGGCGCGCCCGGTTGATGCGCCACGCCGCCCACATCGCGTCGAGCCTGGGACCTGTCCTGGTCGCGTTCGCCGCCATCCGTTCAACCGCTTGCGCACCGCGCAAACGCCGGCTTCGGCGACACCAGTGCGGAGAAGATGGCCGACAGCGGCACCCATGTCCGAAGCGGTTCCCGGAAGCTGGCCTGGGGGCGGCCTGGCTTCCAGGGGCCCACCGGGGTCGCTTTGCGGAGGTTGTCGGGAGAAGGTTGCCGAGTGCCGCCCTCTTCTCCGCGGACGTCGTGTGATCGCCGAGTCGTTGCGGCGGGCGAGGCACGACTCGGCCGGCGCGGAGCCGACCAGCCGCTTGGCGCTCTGAGCCAACCGGAGGGCCTCCGGTCGATGCGGCGCGAGGTTTCCGGCCGAGTTATCCACAGATTTGGGTGGGGTCCTTCTGTTGTGTCAGTGCCAGGGGTGAGGATCGGCTCCATGCATCCGAAGTTCGCCCACCTCGCCGCCGTGTTCGACCTCGCGGCGGCGCAGGGTGGCGTCGTGTCGACCGCGCAGTTGCGCGAGCTGGGCGCCACCCAGTCCGTGCTCCGCCGGCTGACCAGGGATCGGGTGCTGCATCGCGTCATCCGCGGGGTGTTGTGCGTCGACTCCTCGATGAGCTTCGAGGGCCGCACATGGGTTGCGATCCTGTTGGGCGGGCCCGGGGCTGTCATCGGCGGGGCCGCCGCGGCGCACCTTGCGGGCCTCAAGGTCGCGGAGCCCGACACCATCGTGACCTTCGTCGGCGACCGGGACGTCAGCAATCGCCCCGGGTGGGTTTTCGTGCGGTCACGGCGCCAAGGCCGTGGAGAACCGCCGCGCACCGAGGTCGCCGACACCGTGCTTGAGCTGTGCGCGCGGGCGGCAACCCCGGACGAGGTGGTCTCGCTGCTGGCCGACGCGATTGCCGGACGCCGGACGAGCGTGCCCCGGCTGCGACAGCGGCTCGCCGAGCGCCCGACCCTGCGCCGCCGGGCGCTCATCGCGGCCATCCTCGGGGAGGTGTCCAACGGGATTCACTCGCCGCTGGAGCGACGCTATGCCCGCGACGTCGAGGCGGCGCACGGGTTGCCTCGCGGGCGCCGACAGGTGAGTTCCGGCCGCGGCTACCGGGGCGACGTCCTCTATGAGGAGTGCCGCCTGCTGGTCGAGTTGGACGGGCGCGCGCACCACCTGGGTCGGGCGGCGATCGACGACGTGGACAGGGACAACGCGTTCCTGCTGGAGGGTGTGAGCACGCTGCGCCTCGGCTGGCGCCAGGTCGTCGGGGATCCGTGCGGCACCGCGCTGCTGGTGGGCGAGGCCCTGTCGCGGCGGGGCTGGCCGGGGATGCCGGGCCGGTGTCGACGTTGCCGGCGGGCGGGCCAACGGGCGGCCTGAACGGCGCGGCTCCCGACAGGGGCCGGCCGTTCCGGGCGGCGGCGGGCATTGCTAGAGTCGGTGGTCGTGACCGCCACCGACGCCCCGATCGGCATCTTCGACTCCGGTTTCGGCGGGCTGACCGTGGCCCGGGCGATCGTGGACCAGCTGCCCAATGAGGACGTGATCTACCTCGGCGACACCGCGCGGGCGCCCTATGGCACCAAGCCGCTGCCCGAGGTTCGCGAGTACGCGCTGGAATGCCTTGACCATCTCGTCGAGCGAGGGGTGAAGGCGCTGGTCATCGCGTGCAATTCGGCCTCGGCGGCCGTGCTGCGGGACGCGCGCGAGCGGTATGACGTCCCCGTCATCGAGGTGATCCTGCCGGCCGCCCGACGCGCGGTGAAGGTGTCGAAGTCGGGGCGGATCGGGGTCATCTGCACCACGGCCACCGCCACCTCGCGGTCCTATGACGATGCGCTGGCGGCGGTGCCGGGCATCACTGTGTCGACTTCGGCCTGCCCGCTCTTCGTCGACTACGTCGAGGCGGGGATCACCGGCGGTCCCGAACTTCAGGGGATCGCCCACGACTACCTCGAGCCGCTCCAGCTGGCCGACGTCGACACGATGATCCTCGGCTGCACCCACTACCCGTTGCTGACCGGCGTCCTGTCGTACGAGTTGGGCGATTCGGTGACGCTGGTCTCCTCGGCCGAGGAGTGCGCGAAGGAGACCTTTGCCGTCCTCAACGACGCCGGGCTGCTGCACCACTCGCCGCGGACGGCGTCCCGCACGTTCCTCACCACGGGCAATGCGGAGCGCTTCGAGGCGCTGGGACGACGCCTGATGGGCGGCTTCGTCGCGGACGTCGAGCAGATCTGGACGCCGGTCGCCGACTGAGGCTCGGCCAACCGTGGGGCCGTGCCCGGAGGGCACGAGGTCGGTGAGGGGCGAGGCCGCAAACCGCCTGAACCGCTGAGCGGAACGAGGCGGAGCGAGAAGGAGGGCTGGCTGCCGCTGCGATCCAGGACGGCGTCGGTGCGGGGGTCAGCGGACGCTGCCGCTAACCCGGGTGGCCCACGCGAGGACTGCCGCCGTGGACGTCAGCCGCGAGGTGACGGCGGCTGCCGCGGCTGCCCTGTGGGAGCCCGAGCGGTCCCCACTGGGCGGCCGAGGGCGTCGGACCTGCCGCGATCCGGGGCTGCCTCCAGTGAAGGGTCGGCGGGCGGTGTCGCTCACCGCGGCGGTGCCGGGGGGACGGCGGAGGGCGTCAGCGGACGGTGTCGCCGCCCGCGGCCGTCCAGGCGCCGATGCCGCCGCCGAGGTGATACAGCGAGGTGAAGCCCGCGGCGCGCAGCTGAGCCATGGCCTGGCCCGACCGGTTTCCGCTCCGGCAGTAGAGCGCGTAGGTCTTACCGGGGTCCAGGGCGGCCGCGGCGGTGGCGAAGTCAGCCGCCTCGAAGTCCAGGTTGATCGCGCCCGGCAGATGGCCCGAGACGAACTCGGCCGGAGTCCGGACGTCGAGCAGCACCGTGCCGGGCACCTTGATCGCGGCGGCGAAGGCAGCCGCATCCAGGGTGGATCCCGCCGTCGGGATCGCGCTCGCCGTCGGGCCGGCCGACGTCTGCACCGCGGCACCGGACGCGCAACCGGACAGCAGCAGGACCGCCGACGCGGTGGCCGCCACCCAACGTGGAGGCATCAGCGGCCGAAGAGTTTGCCGAAGATGCCGCCGCCGGAGACGGGCGCCTCGCCGGCGTGGCCGCCGCACCATTGGCTGGCCGGCACGCTGGCCTTGACCATCGCGACATGCTGGCCGCACCCGGCCCAGGTGGTCTTACTGCAGGTCCGGCACTGGACGGGACGGCACATTCTTCGACTCCTCGTGGGTTGACGGACTCGAGAATATACCCCAGGGGGTATGCGTCTCAACTTGCCTTCCCGGGGAATGCCCGGTGGGATGGGCGCATGACGTTCACCCGCCACGACGGCCGCGCCGTCGATCAGCTCCGTCCGGTCACCATCACCCGCCAGTGGCTCGACCACGCGGAGGGCTCGGTGCTGGTGGAGTTCGGCAAGACCCGGGTTCTGGTCGCGGCGAGCGTCACCGAGGGCGTGCCGCGGTGGCGGAAGGGCAGCGGCGAGGGCTGGGTCACCGCCGAGTACGCGATGCTGCCGCGCGCGACCAACACGCGCAGCGATCGCGAGTCGGTGCGCGGCAAGATCGGCGGCCGCACCCATGAGATCTCCCGGCTGATCGGACGCTCGCTGCGCGCCGTCATCGACTACAAGGCGCTCGGGGAGAACACCATCGTCCTCGACTGCGACGTCCTCCAGGCCGACGGCGGAACCCGCACGGCGTCCATCACCGGCGCCTACGTCGCGCTCGCGGACGCGGTGGCCTGGCTGCGTGGCCGCGACCGGCTCGTGGGTGAGCCGCTGCTCAGCAGCGTCGCGGCGGTCAGCGTCGGCATCGTCGGCGGCACCCCCGTCCTCGACCTCGACTACCCGGAGGACTCCACCGCCGAGGTCGACCTCAACATCGTCGTGAACGGCAAGGGCGAGTTCGTCGAGGTGCAGGGCACCGCCGAGCACGGCACGTTCGACCGGGCCGCCCTCAACGCCCTGCTCGACCTGGGTGTCGGCGGCTGCGGTGACCTGGCGCGGATCCAGGCCGAGGCGCTGGCGCGATGATCCCTGAGGTGGTGCTGGCCACCCACAACGCCAAGAAGCTCGCCGAGCTGCGGCGGCTCATGGCCGACTCCGGGCTGGCCATCGCCGTCCTGGGGCTCGCCGATCTGCCGGCCTACCCCGAGCCCGCGGAGACCGCGTTCAGCTTCGAGGGCAACGCGTTGCTCAAGGCGCGCGCGGCCCTCGCCCACACCGGACGCCCCGCGCTGGCGGACGACTCCGGCATCGAGATCGACGTCCTCAACAACATGCCCGGGGTTCGGTCGGCCCGCTGGGCCGGCCCGGACGCGAGCGACGCCGACAACCTCAACCTGCTGCTGCGCCAACTCGCCGACGTGCCCGAACCGCACCGGGGTGGGCGGTTCGTGTGTGCCATGGCCCTGGCCCTGCCCGGCGGCGAGGAGCGGGTGGTCCGCGCGGAGATGCCCGGCCGGCTGGGTGTCGAGGCCCGCGGCGCCAACGGCTTCGGGTACGATCCGGCCTTTATCGCGGCGGGGGAGAGCGTCACCAATGGCGAGCTCGCCCCCGACCGCAAGGACGAGATCAGCCACCGCGGCAAGGCGGTTCGCGCGATGCTGGCGGTGCTTCGCGATCTGGGCGCGAGCGAGCACTCCACGGAGGAGGAGAGCCGATGAGGCAGTACCTGGACCTGCTCGACCGCGTCCTGACCGAGGGTGCCGTCAAGTCCGACCGTACCGGCACCGGCACCCGCAGCGTCTTCGGGCATCAGCTGCGCTTCGACCTCAATGCCGGCTTCCCGCTGGTGACCACCAAGCGGGTGCACACCCGCAGCGTGTTCGGGGAGCTGATCTGGTTCCTCAAGGGCGCCACCAACGTGAGCTGGCTGCACGAGAACGGCATCACGATCTGGGACGAGTGGGCCGACGAGGAGGGCGAGCTCGGCCCCATCTACGGCCACCAGTGGCGCAGCTGGCCCAAGCCGGACGGCACCACGGTCGACCAGCTCGCGGGCGTGATCGAGGCGATCCGGACGAACCCCGACTCCCGCCGGCACCTCGTCAGCGCCTGGAACGTCGCCGAGCTGGACGACATGGCGCTCCCGCCGTGTCACGCGATGTTCCAGTTCTACGTCGCCGACGGCCGGCTGTCGTGCCAGCTGTATCAGCGCTCCGCCGACATCTTCCTGGGCGTGCCGTTCAACATCGCCTCCTACGCGCTGCTGACCCACATGGTGGCGCAGGTCACCGGCCTGGGTGTCGGCGACTTCGTCCACACGCTCGGCGACGCACACCTGTACCTCAATCACCTGGAGCAGGCGCGGCTGCAACTCACCCGCGAGCCGCGGGCGCTGCCGACCCTGTGGCTGAACCCGGCGGTGACCAGCATCGACGCGTTCACCCTCGACGACGTCCGCGTCGACGGCTACGACCCGCACCCGGGCATCAAGGCGCCGATCGCGGTCTGACCGCCCGAGCGGCTGGCCCGCGCGAGCCGGGCCAACCACCCGCGAAGGCGCGCCACCCGCGAACCGAGCACCCGGCCGCGGACGGCAGCTCGCCGCCCGTGGCATGATCCAATGCAACGACGCCGTCCTCGGCCGAAAGGAGTCCCGTGGAGCTGACCGCGATCGCCGCCGTGGGGCGCAACGGTGCCATCGGCCGCGCGGGCGACGTGCCGTGGCACATCCCCGAGGACTGGGCCCGGTTCAAGCGGGTCACCACGGGCTGTTCGCTCATCATGGGCCGCAAGACGTTCGAGTTCATCGGACGACCGCTGCCCGGCCGCACCTCCATCGTCATCACCCGCCGCCTCCCCGAGGTCACGGACGAGGTCGTCCGCGAGGGGGAGCCGCCCACCCGGGTGGTCTGGGTGCCCTCGCTGGAGGCCGCGATCGCCGCCGCCGATCACTCCCGGACCGTCTGGATCGGGGGCGGCGCGCAGGTGTACCGCCTCGCCTGGGATCGGCTCACGGAGCTCGACATCTGCGAGGTGGACCAGAGCCCGGAGGCGGACGCGTTCTTCCCGACCATTGACCCCGCCGACTGGGACGAGGTCTCCCGCGAGGCCCGCGACGGCTATGCCTTCGTCCGCTATCGGCGGCGCTGAGCCCCGGGTTCCCCGGCGGGCGGCCCGGCTGGCCATCGGCGCCGTCGACTGGGCGCGCGCCATCGGCCGCCGCGGGCTCTGCCTGATCGATCGCACCCCGCCGGACCGCTACCTGACACCGCCCGCGAGCGCGCCGGAGGCCTGCGCCCGGATCCCGGTGGTTGTCATCCAGGGCGTCCTGGAGCCCTGGAACTTCCTCAGCACCGTGCATCGGCGACTGCATGAGGCCGGGCATCCCGTCCACCCCGTGGCGGGCCTGGGCTGGAACCTCGCCGACCTCGGAGCCGCCCGCGACCTCGTCCTGGGCTATCTGGAGGAACACCGCCTGGAGGGGACCGTGCTCGTCGGTCACTCCAAGGGCGGCCTGATCGGGCGGGCCGTGCTGGCGCACCCCGAGGGCGGGCTGCGCGTGCGCGGCGTGGTCGCCACGTGCGCCCCGTGGCAGGGCACCTCGCTGGTGCCGCCGTGGGCCGCGCGGACCCCGCTCGGCATGTTCGCGCCCGGCGCCGCCGCGCCCGCCCCGGCCGCCGTGACGGAGCGGATCATCTCGCTGGTGCCCCCCTTCGATCAGGTGATCCCCCAGGGGTCGGTGCTGCCGGGGGCTCACAACCGCATCCTGGGAGTCAGCGGCCACCACGCGCCCACCCAGGACCGCGCCACGTTCGGGGTCCTGCACCGGGCGCTCCACGAGCTGGCCGAGCGGTGAGCTTCCCGGCCCGGCGCGAGGCCTCGATCCTGCACCTCGACCTGGACGCCTTCTTCGCCGCCGTCGAGCAGCGCGACAAGCCGTCCCTGCGCGGCAAGCCGGTGATCGTCGGCGGTACCGGGCAGCGCGGGGTGGTCTCCACGGCCTCCTACGAGGCGCGGGTGTTCGGGGTGCATTCGGCGATGCCGACCCACGAGGCGCGCCGCCGCTGCCCCCACGCGGCCTTCCTCGGGGGCCGCTTCGGCGCCTACCGGCAGGCCAGCGCCATCGTGATGGGGCTGCTGGCCGAGCTGTCGCCGCTGGTGGAGCCGCTCAGCCTGGACGAGGCATTCGTCGACCTGGCCGCCGGGGGAGCAGCCCTCGATGAGGCGTCGCTGCGGCGCCTGGCCACCGAGCTGCGGGCCCGGCTGACCGAGGAGACCGGCGGGCTGACCGCCTCGGTGGGCCTCGGGTCGTCCAAGTTCATGGCGAAGGTGGCCTCCGAGCTGGCCAAGCCCGACGGTCTCCGGCTGGTGATCCCCGGCACCGAGGCCGAGCTGATCGCCGAGCTGCCCGCGCGGGCCATTCCCGGGGTGGGGCCGGTGACCATGGAGCGGCTGGCGCGCCTCGGGGTCAGCACGATCGGCGACCTGCAACGGCTGTCGCGGGCCGAGCTCGTCCGCGAGCTGGGCAAGTCGTCCGGCGAGGGCATCCACGAGCTGGCGTTCGCCCGGGACCTGCGCCCCGTGGAGGGGGAGCGGGACACCAAGTCCATCTCGGTCGAGGACACCTTCGAGCACGACGTCACCGACCCGGGGCGGCTGGAGGCCATCATCGTCCGGGACGCGGCCGTCGTCGCCGAGCGGGTCACCAAGGCCGGGTTGTTCGCGCGCACCATCACGCTGAAGGTTCGGCTCCCCGACTTCACCACCTACAGCCGCTCGCGCACCCTGGATGGCGCCACGGACCGCACCGACGTCATCGCCGCCGTCGCCACCAACCTGCTGCGGGGGCTGGACGTCCGGGTCGGCGTCCGCCTGCTCGGGGTGGGGGTCGCCGGGTTCACCGAGGTGGCCCAGGAGGCGCTGTTCGACGTCGACCCCACCGGCGGCACCGTGCTGGAGGAGACCGTCGAGCCGCCGGAACCGGCCGACCATCGCCAGCGTCACGGCTGGTACCCGGGCCAGGACGTCGTCCACGCCACCCTGGGCGCGGGGTGGGTGTGGGGATCGGGGTTGGGCCGTGTGACCGTCCGCTTCGAGACCGCGCACACGGGGCCGGGACCGGTGCGCACCTTCGCCGACGACGACCCGGACCTCGTGCCCGGCGAGGCCGCCTGGACCCGGGAGGCGGCCGAGTCGCCCTAGACTGTTCCGGCCAGCCGGAGTGGTGGAATTGGCAGACACGCGGGATTTAGGTTCCCGTGCCGCAAGGCGTGAGGGTTCAAGTCCCTTCTCCGGCACCGTTGTCGCCCGTGATTGCGGCGGGGCGGGCGGGTAGGGTCTGGCGTGTGACTGACACGCGGACGGATCGGCTCACCAGAACCCAGGTGTCGGACGCGGTGAGCGGGCATGGGTGGCGGTTTATCCTCGACCTGGCCCGGACGGACGTGCCGGTGCGGTCCCTGGCGGAGGCAGCCCAGGTGGCCGCCTGCGTCATCTCCGAGGCGGGACCGGACGCCGATGAGCACCTGTGGTTCGACGCCCGCGCCGACCGGGTGATCCTGTCGGTGTGTAGCCGGCGGCTCGGGTACGTGACACCGTTCGACGTCGAGCTCGTCCAGCGTCTGAGCGGAGCCCTCGGCGCGCGGGGGTGGCGTTGCGAACCGTCCACGACGCAGGCGCTGGAGCTCGCGATCGACGCGCTGGACGCGGCCGCGATCCGTCCGTTCTGGAAGGCGGTGCTCGACTACGTCGACGAGACCGGGTCCGCCGGGCCCGCGGACGCGCTGGTCGATCCGCGCGGGCAGGGACCAGCCATCTGGTTCCAACACATGGACGTGCCGCGTGCGCAGCGCAACCGCATCCACTTCGACCTGTCGCTGCCCCACGATGTCGCTGAGGCCCGGCTGGCCGCCGCCCTCGCTGCCGGCGGCACCCTGGTGAACGACGCTGAGGCGCGGGCGTTCTGGGTGCTCGCCGACCCCGAGGGCAACGAGGTCTGTCTCTGCACATGGCAGGACCGCGACTGAGGCCGCCGGACGCAAGGCTCCGCCGCCGCTAGGTTTGCTCGCGTGGAGCCGGCCAAACGACAGCGACTACGCCGCGGCTACCTAAGCCTCGGCCTCGGTGAGCTGGTGGCGGCGGGGCTCTTCCTCGGCATCGGCGTGGCGCAGCTCGCCCCCCTGCTCGATGGTCCGACCGGCGCGCTGCCGCTGTGGTTCGCCCTGGGGCCGCTCGTCGTGATCTTGCTCCAGGCCGGCGCCTACTGGCTCCTCGCGCTGGGTTGGGTGGGGCGAGCGGTCATGCCGCGCGGTGTCGCAGCCACCTATGCGGCGCTGCGCATCCTCGACCCGGCCCTGCTCCTGGTGGGCCTTCTCGGGCTCGTCGTCACGTGGCCGGCGACCGCACCGGTGGCCTGGTCACTGCTCGGCATCTGGGGCTTCGCCGTGATCGAATACGTCAACTACTACGTGGTTCGGCTGTCCTACCCGCCCCTGGCGTGGTTCGCCCGGGTGGGGCAGTGGCGCACGCCCCGGCTGGTACAGGACCTCGACGCGGCACGGGGCGCGACCCGCTGACTCGCACGGTCCCGCTCGTGGTCGGCGCGTGACACGGGCGGGCGGCGCGGTCAGCCCGCGTCGGGCGGGGTCTCGGATTCGGGAGTTGCCTCGTCCGGCGGCGTGGCGTCCGGATGGTCGGAACCGGCCGCGGCCTCTCGGCGGGTGAGGAAGGCCACGGTGCCGAGGACGCCCAGGATCAGACCGATGAGAATCCCGACCCACTGGCCGGCGTCGTTCTGCCCGAGGTCGAGGACGCCCGGATTCTGGGGTGTCACCGTCACGGTGACCTGCGCAGGAGCGCCGGCCGACGCGCCGGTGGGGGAGGCCGTGGGATAGCGCGTCTCGGTGCTCACCGGGGTCCCGTTCGAATCGGTCATGATGACGACGACGGGGGTGATGGTGATGGTGGTGCTGTCGGCCGCGGCGCGCGTGGGCGCCCCGAGGACGAGCAGCGCCGCCACTCCCGCCGGCACCAGCCAGCGCAGCACCCTCCTCATCGCCACCCCACCCAGAAGAGCAAGGATGACCACTGCGATTCGGGAATCGGCAGGCCCGTGTAGACGGGCCAGTAGGCCCAGAACCAGATCACGGAGGCGACGAGCAGGGCGCCGGTGACCCAGGGTGCCGCCGACTCCAGCAGTCCCGGCCGACGACCGAGGTCGGCGAGCGCCAGCACCAGGGCCAACACCACGAACGGTGCCAGCGTGACGGTATAGAACGCGAAGATGGTCCGATCGGTCATCAGCCACCAGGGCACATAACCGGCGGCGAAGAACGCCAGGACGAGGGCGCCGTTGCGGTCGCCGTGACGGGCCAGCTGCCACCCCAGGACGACCAGGGCCAGCGTCCCCAGCCACCAGATCGGGGCGGTGCCCAGGGACGTGACCACCTGATGACAGGTGCCGGCCGCCCCCTCGCACGGCGCGGTCACCGTGTAGAACATCGTCGGCCGCCACTGGATCAGCCAACCCCAGGGGCCGGACGACCAGTGATGCGGCGAGTTGATGGCGCCGCCGAGCGACAGCATGTCGAACTGGGTCTTGACCCAGCTGCTCCACACGTTGGACATGCTTGAACGACCGTAGCCGTCGGCGGACAGGAACCAGCCGGTCCAGGTGACGGCGTAGGCCAGGCCACCCGGGACGAGGACGCTCAGCGCCGTGCGCGACGCCTCGCCGGCCTTCGCCTTCCAGTTCGGGAGCGGTCGGCGCAGGTCCCAGACGATCGCCAGCGCGAGGAACGTCAGCAGGTACAGCGCACCCGAGAACTTGACGCCCGTCGCCAGCCCGAAGCAGACCGCCGCCGTGAGCCGCCACGGCCGCAACCAACGCCCCGAGCCGGGGCCGCGATCCATCGCCGCCGCCGCAGCGCCCGCGACGACGAAGAGGGTGAGGATGCCGTCGAGGATGCCGGTGCGCGACTCGACGAAGGACGTCCCGTCCACGGCCAACAGGATGGCGGCCAAGCCGCCCCACAGCCACGACCCGGTGAGGTGCATGGCGAGGGCGGCAACCAGGGCGACCGTGAGCGCGCCCGCCACCGCGACAGAGAGCCGCCAGTCGACGGGAGATCGTGGATCGATCAGTTCGCCCAACCCGATGATCCACTTGCCCAGCGGCGGATGGACGACGAAGTCCCCGCCGGTGGTGAAGGCGCCCTCGATGTTGCCGGTGGCGAAGGCCGCCTGGCCGTCCTTGGCGAACTTGCGTTCGATGCCGTGCTGCCACAGGGACCAGGCCTGGGGGACGTAGTAGGCCTCGTCGAACACGAAGGCCCGGACCCGGTCCAGATCGACCAGCCGCAGTCCCAGGGAGGCGAGGAATGCCACGCCCGCCACGAGCCAGCGGGCCCGCGACGAGAGCCAGCGGGCGGCGCCGGAGCCCCGGCCGTCCGTGACGAACCGGTCGAACCTGTTCCGCTGTCGTTTCACCGCCCGCCCGATGGCCGCGGCTGGCGGGAACCAGACGTAGCGGGGACGAGGACCTGAGCGCTTGCTGCCGGGGCTGACCATCCGGCCAGCCGTCACTTGGTCAGGCTCCACCGACGGGTCATCAACACTCCGGCGACACCAAGCGCCATCAGGCCGAGCCCGAACAGGATCGGCGTCGCGGGATCCATGCCGGTGTAGGCGAGGTTGCCCGTGCTGGTCGTGCCGCTGGTGGTCGTCGGTGTGGTCTGGGTCGACGGGCACTCGGCGTTGGCGACGTACTCAACAGGGTTGATCGTCGACGTCACATAGGCAGCCGAGGTCAGGGTCGCGGTGCGGCCGGGCACGGTGACCGTCTCTGCGGGTGCGGTGACCGTGGTGGTGATGGTCCTCGTGACCGGGGGCGGCGTCGAGGTGATGGTGGTCGTCACTGCCTCGGGGTTGATCGTGATCGTGGTCGTGCCCGCGGTCGTCGTCGTGGTGGTGCTCGTCGTCAGGGTGTTCGTGACGGTGACGCCCTCGGTCTGAGTGGCGGTCGTCGTCACCGTCTCGGTGGAGGCCGGCGTCGTCGTGACGGTGGCCACCGCGGTAGGTGTGACCGTGACCGTCGGCTCGGCGCCGCACTCGACCGTCAAGGTCTCGGTGAGGGTGTCGGTTCCCACCACGGGGAGGGTCAAGGTGACCGGGACCGTGGTCGTGATCGGAGCGGCCGTCACGCTGACCGGCTGAGGCCACGCCGTGACGGTGGTCGTGAGGTCTGTCGTCTGGGCGGGGGTCATCCAGGTCTCCGTGACCACGCTGGGACCCGAGGTGTCGATGACAGTCGATGTCACGGCGGGGACGGTCTCGGTGAGCGTCGTCGTGGTGGTGGTCGCGATCGTCGTCGTGTTGGTCGTGAACGCCAAGGCGGTCGTCGTGAACGTGGTGGTGATGGGTTCGGCCATCACCGTCGCGGTGAGCGTGATGGGCGGGGCCGTCACGGTGGTGACCGGCACCGGCGTCGGCTCCGCGGTGGCGATGGGGGCCATCACCCCCGCCTGGGCTAGCGCGAACGCAGCCAACACCGGTATGAGCTTCCAACGCATTTCGACTTCCCCCCGGAATCAACGGCCCGACAAAGTCGGCCCGAGCCCGCTCAGCTTAAGGCCATTCGCGCGGGCCCAGCAAGCCGGGCCGGGGTGGGGCGGCCCGGGCCATCGGGCGGGGAGGCCATTGGGTGTGCCGGGAGTCGAATTACAGAACTGTCGGCGGCGGATCCGAGGGTCGAATCAGCCCCCGACATCGACGTTGTTGAACGGCATGAGGGGGGCCACGAGCGGGAAGACCCACCCGAACAGGACGGCCACGATCCCGGCCAGGAGCAGGACGCACGCAGCGACTTTCGCGGCTGGCGGGCCGGGAAGGCTCCGCCACAGCAGGGCGTACATGCCCGATCTCACCTCCCCGGGGGTGCCAGGACCGCGGCAGGCAGCCCGGCGCCCCGGTCGTAGCGAGCGTCCAGTTCCGCCTGGACAACGTAGCGTTCGCGCGCGCTGAACTCGGGGTGACAGCTCGTCATTGTCAGCGAGGCCACGGCCGCGCGGACGCCTGGGTGATCGGGGACCGGGAGGAGCACCCCCACGCGGTCCGGCGCGACCACCTGCGTCGCCACCACTCGGTACACGAGGTACTCCTTCCGGTTTTCCACGACGATCCTGTCCCCGATGCGCAGCTCGGCGATTCGGTTGAAGGGCTTGCCATAGGTGGTTCGGTGACCCGCCAGCGCGAAATTCCCCAATTCGCCGGGGCCTTGTGTTGATGAATAATGACCGACACCGTGGGTGAGCGTGGCGTGATCGGTGCCCTCATAAACGGGAACCGCGTACTTCTCGCCGAAACGCGGGATCCGCAGGATCGCGGTGGCCCGCGCGAGGGCGGCGTTGCCATTGCCGGTCGGCGTGGTTGGGGGGGTGGTGTCGGTCGGTGTCGAATCGTCGGCGAAGCTGGACTCCAGCGAGCCCACCGCCCCGCGCATCTCGGACTCGGCCACCACGTCGGTCCACATCAATTGCCAGACCACGAACAACAACACGAGCGCGCCGGCGGTGATGAACAGTTCCGAGGCGATCCCGACCAGACGGACGGCCACCCTCGGCCTGCGGAGCGGAGCGGGGCGTCCCGGTGTGTTGCTGTCGGCCTCGCCCACAGTTCCTCTCCCGGCGCGTCGTGATCCCGTGGCGGGATGCTACCAGCCGGTCCTGGAGGCGGACCGGGAGCCTTCGTCGCCTGAGGTCGCAAAGGACGCGTCAAGATTCGGTCGCCACCCGCCAAGGACGCGCTAAGGAAGTGGAGCGGCCGGACGCGCGGGAGTTGGCTGAAGGGGTGACCACCAGTCTGAGGCTGCCCAAGCGGCTGCTCGTCGGAAACCCGATGACCTCCAACCAGATGCACGAGACCCTGCTGCCCAAGCGGCTGGCGCTCCCGGTGTACTGCTCCGACCCGATCTCCTCCAACGCCTACGCCACCCAGGAGATCCTGCTCGTGCTGGCGATCGGGGGCGCCGCGTCCGTCCTGCTCACCCCGTGGGTGGCCCTGGTGGTCGTGGGGCTGCTGGCGCTGGTCACCCTCAGCTACCGGCAGACCTGCTACGCCTACCCCGACGGCGGTGGCGCGTACGCCGTCAGCAAGGACAACCTGGGCCGCAACGCGTCGCTGATCGCGGCGTCGGCGCTGCTGGTCGACTACGTGATGACGGTCGCGGTGTCGATCGCCGCCAGCGTCGAGAACCTGGTGTCGGCGTTCCCCGAGCTGCATCCCTACACCGTCGCGCTGTGCATCGGCTTCATCCTCGTCCTGACCGTGATGAACCTGCGCGGGGTGCGCGAGTCGGGGACGCTGTTCGCGATCCCCACGTACGGCTTCATCCTCAGCGTCTTCGTCATGCTCGGCGCGGGCTTCTGGCAGGTGCTGAACGGGCGCACCCCCGTCGCCGAGTCGGCCAGCTTCGGCTTCGTCGATCTGCCGCCCACGGCCGCCGCGCTCATCATCCTGCTGCTGCGCGCCTTCGCCTCCGGCTGCACGTCGCTGACCGGCGTCGAGGCCGTGAGCAACGGCGTCCCGACGTTCCAGAAGCCGAAGAGCCGCAACGCCTCGACCACGCTGGTGATCATGGCCGTGCTGAGCATCACGATGATGCTCGGCATCGCGTTCCTCAGCGCCTGGGCGCAGATCCACATCGCCGACAGCGTCGAGAGCCTCAGCGGCGTCCCGGACGGCTACGTGCAGCGGACGGTGCTGGCCCAGCTGTCGGCCGCGGTGTTCGGCAACAACACCGTCGGGTTCTTCGCGGTGCAGGGGTTCACCACCCTGATCCTGGCGATGGCCGCCAACACGGCGTTCAACGGCTTCCCGATCCTGGCCTCGATCCTCGCTGAGGACCGGTTCCTGCCCAAGCAGCTCGGGCGCCGCGGCGACCGCCTGGTGTTCAGCAACGGCATCCTCATCCTCGCCTCGGTGGCGGCCCTGCTGATCGTGGCGTTCGGCGGGTCGGTGACCAAGCTGATCCAGCTGTACATCCTGGGCGTGTTCGTCTCGTTCACGCTGAGCCAGCTCGGCATGGTCATCTACTGGCGCCGCCGGGCGGCCGCGGACGGCTGGACGCCCCAGCGCCTGGGATCGGCGATCCTCAACGCCGTGGGGGCGCTGGCCACCGCCCTGGTGCTGGTGATCGTGCTGCTCACCAAGTTCACCCACGGCGCGTACCTGGTGGTGTTCGCGATGCCGCTCATCGTCCTGATCATGGTGCGGATCAACCGGCACTACCGCCGCGTGTCCCAGCAGCTCAAGCCGCAGGCCTCCGGGACGACGCTGCCGAGCCGGATCCACGCGGTGGTGTTGATCAGCCAGCTCAACGAGCCGTCGATGAAGGCGCTGGCGTTCGCCCGCGCGATCCGGCCGAGCACCATCACCGCGCTGCGCGTGGACACCAACCCGCGCCGCACGGAGAAGCTGCTGCAGGACTGGGCCGATCGGGAGGTCGCGGTGCCGTTGACCGTGGTCGCCTCGGCCTACCGCGACCTCACCGACCCGGTGCTGGACTACCTCTCCAACATCCACATCGGCCCCCGCGACGTCGTCCAGGTCTTCATCCCGGAGTACGTGGTGGGCCGCTGGTGGGAGACCCTGCTCCACAACCAGAGCGCGCTGCGGCTCAAGAGCCGACTGCTCTACATGCCCGGCGTGATGGTGACCAGCGTCCCGTATCAGCTGAAGTCCGCGGAGCCGTTCGCCCTGGATCGTCCCGGGACGGGGGCCGAGGGCACCCACCAGCCAGCGGCGGGCGTGAACGGCGGCCATCACGAGCCCGCCGGCGCCCAGGAACCGCCCGCGGGGGCGGCGCCCGGCGCGGGCCCTGCTGAGGACACCACCGAGAGGGCGGCCGCTCTGGCAAGCTCGCGGGTGTGAACCAGCATCCCGGCGAGGGCGGGGCCGCCCCGACCAGCGGGCTCGGCACCCGGCTGCCCCGCCGCCGCCAGCTCTACGGGCTGGCCGTGGCCGCCACCGGCGCCCCGCTGCTGACCCTGCTGCTGCTCCCGGCCCGCGACAGCCTCGGCCTGGACACCGTCCTGCTGTTGTTCGTCCTCGTCTCGGTGGCGGCCTCGGCCGCCGGGGGCGTGCTGCCGGCGGTCGCGGCGTCCCTGGTCAGCTTCGGTTTGGCCAACTTCTTCTTCACCCCGCCCTACGGGAGCCTCTATGTGGCGAATGCCAACGAGCTGCTCGACCTGGTCATCTTCTTCGCCGTCGCCGTGGGCGTCGGCGTGGTGACCGAGCTGGGTGCCCGGGCCCGGGCCCGCGTCGAGCGCAGCCGGCTGGAGGCCGAGTGGGTGGCCGACGTCGGCAGCCGCGACCACCGGCCCGACTCGGTCGAGCTCGCGCTGGCGGACGCCCGCGCCATCTATGCCATGCACGCCGCCAGCCTCACCGAGGACGGACGCGTCCTCGTCGCCTCGGGAGAGGCGCAACCCGGCGATGCTGTCATCACCGCTGCCGCGGGCGACAACCTTCGTCTTGAGTTGAGCGGCCCCGAGCGCGTCGGGGAGGACCGCGGTCTGTTGGGGTCCCTGGCGCTCGCCACCGGACGGCTGTGGCGCACCCGGCAACTGGTCGAACAGGCCCGCCGTGCCGAGGAGCTGGGCCGCATCGACGAGCTGCGCGCCAGCCTGCTGGCGGCCGTCGGCCACGACCTGCGCAACCCCCTCGCCGCGATCACCGCGGCCGCGACCACCCTGCGCCAGACCGACATCGCACTCGACCCCGACGACCGGGCCGAGCTGCTGGAGACCGTCGAGACCCACGCCGCCCGGTTGAACGACATCATCGGCAACCTGCTCGACATGAGCCGCCTTCAGGCGGGCGCGCTGTCGGTGCATCCCGAGCCGACGGTGCTGCTGGAGGTGATGGCGGGCGTCGTCCGCCTGGGCGATGCCCGCCTCGAACTGGACATCCCCGACGACCTGCCCATGGTCCGTGCCGACGCGGGCCTGCTGGAGCGGGTGCTGGCGAACCTCGTCGACAACGCGCGCCGGCACGTGCCCGCCGGCCAGCGGGTGCGGGTCACGGCGTGCAGCGAGGGCGACGTCGTCGCCGTCCGGGTGATCGACCACGGGCCCGGGGTGGCCCCGGAACGACTGGGGGAGATCTTCGCCCCGTTCCAGCACTTCGGTGATCGTTCCACCACCGGCGTCGGCCTCGGCCTGGCCATTGCCCGCGGCTTCACCGAGGCGATGGGCGGTAGCCTCGACGGGTCCAAGACCCCCGGCGGGGGATTGACCATGACCGTGACCCTGGAGGTGGCCGATGCAGCGGCTGCTGATCGTTGAGGACGAGCCGGCGCTGCGCCGCGCGCTGACCATCAACCTGCGGGCGCGCCACTACGAGGTGGAGGCGGTGGCGTCCGGGCTGGCGGCCCTCAAGAGCGCCGCCTCGTCCCCGCCGGACCTCGCCATCGTCGACCTGGGCCTGCCAGACCTGGACGGGGTGGAGGTCATCGCCGGGCTGCGGGGCTGGTCGAGCGTCCCGATCATCGTCCTGTCGGCGCGCGACAGCCAGGCGCAGAAGGTGCGGGCCCTGGACGCGGGGGCGGACGATTACGTCACCAAGCCGTTCGGCATGGACGAATTGCTGGCCCGGGTGCGGGCGGCCCTGCGGCGCGCCGACGTCCACGACCTGCCGGTCGGGTCGCTCATCACCACCCAGGGGTTCACCCTCGACCTGGCCGCCAAGCGGGCGCGGCGCGGGGACGAGGAGGTGCGGCTCACCCCCACCGAGTGGCACCTGGTGGAGGCGCTGGTGCGGCGCCCGGGCACCCTGATCACCGGTGCCCAGCTGCTGGCCGAGGTCTGGGGTCCGGGGTATGAGAAGGAGACCAACTACCTGCGCGTCTACTTCGCCCAGCTGCGCCGCAAGCTGGAGGCCGAGCCCGGAAACCCCCGCCACTTCATCACCGAGCCTGGCCTGGGGTACCGCTTCGAGCCGTGAGCCACGCACTGACAGGTCCTGTTTGGCCCTCGACGGTGGCCGTAGGGTCGCAGGCGTGGATCCCCGCAACGACATCCAGGAATTCCTGACCAGCCGTCGCGCCCGGCTGACCCCCGAGGACGTGGGCCTGCCGAGCTACGGCGACCGCCGCCGGGTGCGGGGGCTGCGCCGCGAGGAGGTGGCCATGCTGGCGGGGGTCAGCGTCGACTACTACGCACGCCTCGAGCGCGGGCGCCTCGCCGGAGCCTCAGACGCCGTCCTGGACGCGCTGGCCGCGGCGCTGCGGCTCGACGGGGCCGAATACCAACACCTGCGCGACCTCGCCCTGGCCGCGGGGCCCGTGCCACCACGCCTGCGGCGCCGCGCCAAGACCGAGGCCGACGCCGGGCTGCGGCCCGCGGTCACCAGCATCCTGACCGGCCTGGTGGGCGTTCCCGCCTACGTCCGCAACGCGCGCGGCGACATCCTGGCGGCGAATGCGCTCTGCCGGGCGCTCTACGACGGCGTGCTGGACGCCGACCGGCTGCCGGTCAACCTGGCCCGCTTCCTGTTCCTCGATCCGCAGGCCCGAACCTTCTTTCGGGAGTGGGACGCGGTCGCCGACGACCTGGTCGGGGCCATGCGGCTGCACGCAGGCAAGGACCCCCGCAATCGGCCGCTCAGCGACCTGGTCGGCGAGCTGTCGACCCGCAGCGACGAGTTCGTCCGCCGCTGGGCCCGCCAGGACGTCCGAATCCATCGCACCGCCAGAAAGCGCCTCCGCAACTCGATCGTCGGCGACATCGAGCTGACCGGCGACGCCCTCGAGCTCGCCGGCGACGACCTGGTGCTGATCGCTTACACCGCAGAACCCGGTTCCCCGGCCGCCGAGCAGCTCGCCGTGCTCGCCTCCTGGGCGACCACCAACACCCAATCCCGCGACAGAGACGAGACCCACCATGTCTGACCCGACCACCCTGACCCTCAACAACGGCGTCGTCCTGCCCGCGATCGGGTTCGGGGTCTTCCAGACGCCGGCGGACGACACCCGCGACGCGGTCACCGCCGCCCTGCGCGCCGGCTACCGCCACGTGGATACCGCCGCCGCCTACAACAACGAGCGAGGGGTGGGGGAGGCCATCGCCCGCTCCGGCCTCGATCGCTCCGAGGTGTTCGTCGAGACCAAGATCTGGATCAGCGACTACGGCTACGACCAGACGCTGCACGGCTTCACCAAGAGCGCCCGCAAGCTCGGCCTCGACCAGATCGACCTGCTGCTGCTCCACCAGGCGCTGCCGTCCGACTTCGAGGCGACGTTGGGCGCCTACCGAGCCCTGGAGACCCTGCTCGCCGACGGCAAGGTGCGCGCGATCGGCGTCAGCAACTTCATGGTCGAGCACCTGACCCGCCTCCTGGACGTCGCCACCGTGGTGCCGGCGGTCAACCAGATCGAGGTGCACCCCTACTTCTCGCAGCCGGAGGTGCGGGCGCTGAACGCCGCCCACGGCATCCTCACGCAGGCCTGGTCGCCGATCGGCGGCATCACCTTTTACCGGCCGGGGCAGCACACCAGCACCCTGTCCGACCCGGTGATCACTGAGATCGCGGCGGCGCACGGCAAGTCGGCGGCCCAGGTGATGCTGCGCTGGCACGTCCAGGAGGGTCGATCGGCGATCCCCAAGTCGACCAAGCCGGCCCGGATGGCCGAGAACCTGGACGTCTTCGACTTCGTCCTGACCGACGAACAGCTGGCAGCCATCGACGCGCTCGACACCGGGCTGCGCGGCGGGCCCGAGCCCACGGCGATCACGATGGAGGCGTTCGGGATGCCGATTCCGGAGGCCTGAGGGCGACCCTGCCGGCCCCCTCAGTCCAGGAGCCCGATCGAGCGCAGCCAGGTGGCGACGACCGGTCGGGCCTGGACGGCCTCCTCGCCCCGGACGGCCAACCCCTCGCCGATGCGCGCGGCGGGGGCGGCGTCCCGATAGAACGCGAGCGCACGGCCAAGGCCGCTCATCGCATGGGTGGTGAAGGGGTAGAGGGACTTGCCGGTCAGATCGACCGCGTCGGTGAACGTCCTCATGATCATCGGGGGCTGGACGTTCCAGATCGGGCTCCCGAGCAGGATGGTGTCGTAGGCAGCCAGGTTCGGTGGCGGGCCGGCGAGCGTCGGTCGGGCGTTGCGCACCTGTTCGGTCACGTTGCGCGCGACGGTGCTGTTGTAGTCACGCGGGTAGGGATCGTCCTCGACCAGCCGATGAACCGCCACCGGCACCAAGTCGACGATCAGGTCGGCCACGACCTGGGTGTTGCCGACCGCGAGGTCGATCCGGCCACCGTTGAAGTAGTTCTCGCCGGGTCGCGAGAAGTAGACCACCAGGGTCGTGGTGCTCTGGGGCACGGGAGGGCTCTCCTCTCGCGGGGTCGAGATCGGGGTTGGGCGAGGGTCGGTGGTGCGCGCGCACGCGGTGATCGCTGGCGCGGCAACAACGGCCGCTCCGAGGCGGGCCGCGCCCCGGATCAGCCTGCGGCGATCAATGGCGGGCCCCCTGTCGACCCGGGGATCCACGGGCCGGCCCGGCGGCGAGTCGGTGTGAGGTCGCAGCATGCGGGTTGTCCCCTCTCGGCGGCGGACCACCAGCCAACCATCGCCCCCGCGCGGGTGGAAGGGACGCTCGAGTCAGGTACCGCGAGGTCCTCCCAGGCGGCGAACCCGTCGGCACTCCGGAGAAGATTGCCGAAGACGGCACCGTTCTCCGGACAACTCCGCCGCGGGTTCAGCTGGGCGGGGCGATCGGAGGGCAGCTCACTGCGGGGCGAGGTCTCCGTAGAACCAGGACGCCGTGACGCCGCCGTCGGCGAGGAAGTCGCTGCCGGTGATGAACGTGCCGTCCGGGCCCATCAGCAGGGCGCCCAAGGCGCCGATCTCGTCCGGCGTGCCGCCGCGACCCGCGGGTGAGAGCTCCAGCATGCGCCGGTAGCCCGCGCCGCGCGGCCCGCTGAGCTCATCCACCGCGAGCGGGGTGAAGATGATCCCCGGGCTTATGGTGTTCACGCGGGCGCCGCGCTTGCCCCACCGCACCGCCTCGGCCATCACGCGCAGCGCGTTGCCGCGCTTGGAGAGCTGGTAGGCGTGGAGCGAGTCGGTCACCGCGGCGGGCTGCAGCAGCGGCAGCGCAAGGAGCGCCTCGGTGGGGGTCGTCGCGAGGGCCCGGTTCTCCTCGGCGGTGAGGGCGCCGAGCCGATGCCCGGACTGGGAGGCGATGACCACGCCCGAACCGCCCCGGGCGATGACCTCGCCGAACAACTCTAGGACCAGCGCCGTCCCGTAGAGGTCCACGCGCAGGATGGTGGCCGGCGAGGCCTGGGACGGCGACACCCCGGCCGCGTGGATCACCCCAGTGACCTCAC
The DNA here is from genome assembly GCA_964492685.1 of uncultured Micropruina sp. Classification (GTDB taxonomy): domain Bacteria; phylum Actinomycetota; class Actinomycetes; order Propionibacteriales; family Propionibacteriaceae; genus Micropruina. Next base: position 10,897 of record CAZBMH010000018.1, on the reverse strand, counting down.
CGAGTGCCGTGGCGGCCGCCACCAGCGCCCGGACCGACTCGCGTGATGACACGTCCACGACGGCGGTGGTGACGTCGAAGCCGGCCTCCGTCATCACGCGCGCCGCGGCGGCGGCGTGATCCTCGCGGAGGTCGGCGAGCAGGACCCGCTTGCCCGTGCTGACGCGGCGGGCGATCGCCTGTCCGATCGACCCGGCTCCGACAACAACGATCACGTCCGTCACTGCGTGGCTCCTTTGGTCCGCGCTCGGGTGGTTCCGAGTCGTCGGCCCAGTCAAGCAGCGGTCCCTGGGGCGAGCCAGTCCCCGCGCACGGGGGTACCGGCAGGGCCTGCTGGGGGCTTCGTGGGGTGAGGGGAGGGGCGCCGGTCCGGGGCTCAAGGGGCCGCCCGTGTGGCCGGGCTCAGGAGGACTGGGTGGTGAGGGGTTCCGGGAGGTCCCGGGACAGCCGCATGTGCAACTGGTAGCGGTCGCCGCGGTAGTAGGAGTAGGCGCGCTCCACCCGAACCCGGGACGACAGCGACGTCCGCGCGAACGCGATGAGCGGCGAACCCACGGGGGTCGCCAACATGCGGGCGGTGGTCGCGTCGGCCACCTCGCCCCACAGCGTCTGGTCGGCGTGGTCGATCCACAGGCCGTAGGCCTCGCCGAACAGCGAGTACAGGGAGCCGGTCAGGTCGCGCCGGTCCAGTTCGGGGAGCAGACGCGTCGGATAGCAGCTGTCCTCCAGCGCAATGGGCTCGCCGTCGGCCATGCGGACGCGCCGCACCCGCCACACCTGCTCGGCGGTGGAGAGGGCCAGCTCCTTGGCGACCTCGGCGGTGGGGATCTCCTGGGTGACCGACAGCAGCCGGGTCGAGGGGACGAGCCCACGCCGCCGCATGTCGTCGGAGAAGGACGCCAGATGCAGGTTGCTCTCCAGCCGGGGGGCGACCGCGTAGGTTCCCTTGCCCAGCACCTTGCGAAGCAGCCCGTCCGCCACCAGATCGTCGATCGCCTTGCGCACCGTGCCGCGAGAGAGGGCGTAGCGCGCCATCAGGTCACGCTCGGAGGGGATGGCCTCGCCCGGTACTGCGATGGCGATGATCGCGTCGCGCAGTTGCTGGTGCTTCGGCCTCGGCCCGTTCTGGATGACCACAGAACACTCCCTCCTGATCCGATATGGACGGGTCCATACCAGCATCATCCTCCCCCGGAAGGCGCTCGAAGGACAAACTCGCGACACCTAGTGAGCACCACGTTCACCACGAGGCTACCTGTTGTTGAAGGTTCCAATTTCCCGGGCCCGCCCGAAAGGTCGGAGCTCGGCCCCGCGGGGCTCAGATCCCGAGGTCGCGGCGGAGCTTGTCGACGTGTCCCGTGGCCTTCACGTTGTACTGCGCCAGCGTGATGACGCCCGAGCCGTCCGCGGCCACGTCCACCACGAACGTCGAGCGGATGACGCCCTGGATGGCCTTGCCGTAGAGCATCTTCTCGCCGTAGGCCCCGTAGGCGTCGAGGACCGTCCGTTCCGGGTCGGCCAGCAGCGGGAACCCGAGCGACTCCTTCTCCCGGAACGCCGCCAGCTGGTCGGGCGAGTCCGGCGAGATACCCAGGACGGCGAAGCCGGAGGCGGCGATGTCGGTGAGGGCCGCGGTGAAGTCGACCGCCTGGATCGTGCATCCCGGCGTCATGGCGGCGGGGTAGAAGTACACGATGACGCGGCGCCCGGCGAAGTCGGACAGCGAGACCGGGGTCTGGTCGGCGTCGAGGAGCGTGAACAACGGCGCGGGATCGCCCACGGTCAGCTTGGTCATGGGGGCACTGTACCGGCAGCGCCGCGCGTCCCCCCGGCGTCCGTCCGGGCATAGGCTGTCAGGCAGCGGACGGACGATCGAGGAGGACACCGTGGCCGAGAACCAGACCCGGACGAAGGCGGAGATCGAGAGCGAGATCGCGGCCGCGCGTGAGCGCCTGGCCGCCAATGTGGAGGGGCTGATCAATCAGGTGCACCCCCGCGCGATGGTCCAGCGCAGCATCGATGACGCCCGCACTTTCGCCGCCGCCGAGTTCGAGTCGGCCAAGTCCCAGGTGGTCGCCGCCGACGGCTCGCTGCGGGTCGAGCGGCTGGCGCTGATCGCCGGTGCCCTCGCCGGCACCGTCACCTTTGTTTTGTTGGTTCGCTCGATCCTCGGTCGCTAGCCGTGTGAGGCTGCCTGGAGGCGCTAAAACGATCTTACAAGCAAAACAACCTTGTTTGATCTGGGTTTGCATTGGTTTGAAGTCTGTTGATGTTGGTCCGCCCTCGGGTTTGGTCATTTCTTGATAACGATGGGGGTCTGAGGTGGCAAACGGTCGACACACCGGTTTAGAGTCCGCCTCAGAGTCCCCATCCGGGGGCGCTGTCAACACACAGAAGTGAGGACTCATGACTCAAGCACGCACCCTGCGTCTGCTTGCTGCCGCCGCATCTGCGGGCGCGCTGCTGGCGACCGCAGCTTGCAGCTCCGGCACCCCGGCCGCCACCACGGCTGCGTCGGGTTCGACCTCGGCCAGCGCCGAGTGCGCGGCTTACGCCACGTACGGCGACCTGAAGGGCAAGACCGTCTCGGTCTTCACCTCGATCGCCAGCCCCGCCGAGTCGAAGCCGCACACGGACTCCTACAATTCGAGACGTGCACCGGTGCGACGATCAAGTACGAGGGCTCCCGCGACTTCGAGGCGCAGCTCCCCGTTCGGCTGAAGGCCGGCAACGCGCCCGACCTGGCCTACATCCCGCAGCCGGGCCTGCTGAACACGCTGGTCACCGGCAACCCGGGCAAGGTCATCGAGGCCGGCGCCGCCGCCACCGCGAACGTCGCGGCCAACTACTCCCCGGAGTGGAAGACCTACGGCTCCGTGGCCGGCAAGTACTACGCCGTCCCCGTGGGTGCCAACGCGAAGTCCTTCGTGTGGTACTCGCCCAAGAAGTTCACCGAGAAGGGCTACGCCGTTCCCACCACGTGGGACGAGCTGATGGCGCTGTCGGAGAAGATCGCGACCGACAACCCCGACGCCAAGCCCTGGTGCGCCGGCATCGAGTCCGGTGGAGCCACCGGCTGGCCCGCCACCGACTGGGTCGAGGACATGATGCTCCGGACCAACAGCCCCGAGGATTACGACGCGTGGGTGGCTCACACCCTGGCGTTCAATGATCCCAAGGTTGTTGCCGCCATCGACATGGCCGGTTCCATCCTGAAGAACGACAAGTTCGTCAACGGCGGCCTCGGTGGCATCAAGACCATCGCGACCACGTCCTTCACCGAGGCCGGCCTGCCGATCCTCGACGGCACCTGCTTCCTGCACCGTCAGGCGTCCTTCTACCAGGCCAACTGGCCCAAGGGCACCGACGTCAGCGAGGCCGGCGACGTGTGGGCGTTCTACCTGCCCGGCAAGACCGCGGACGTCAAGCCCGTCCTGGGTGGCGGCGAGTTCGCGGCCATCTTCGCCGATCGTCCCGAGGTCCACGCCTTCCAGGCCTTCCTGGCCAGCCCCGAGTGGAGCAACGAGAAGGCCAAGGCCACCCCGAACGGTGGCTGGCTGTCGGCCAACAAGAAGCTTGATCCGGCCAACCTGACCAAGCCGATGGACAAGCTGTCCTACACCCTGCTGACCGACCCGAAGACCGTCTTCCGCTTCGACGGCTCCGACCTGATGCCCTCCGCCGTTGGCGCGGGTTCCTTCTGGAAGGAGATGACCAACTGGATCGCTCTCGACAAGACGAGCCAGGCGGTTGCCGACGACATTCAGAAGAGCTGGCCCAAGAGCTGACACCAGGCCCTAGCGTTGGACCCGGGCTCTCCCTGGGAGCCCGGGTTCAACGTTTCCAGAACCCCTTATGAAAGGAGGAACCTCGTGGTTTGGCTGATGAAGCCCGAGACCGTACCCGAGAAGATCCTGGTGATGTTCCTTGCCATCGCACTGTTCGCGTTGGTGATGGGCCTCGTCCTGTCCGTGGTCGACCGTCCGCGTCTCCCGAAGTGGATTCCCGTGACCGGCTACCTCGGTCCCTCGCTCGCACTGATCACGTTCGGCCTGCTGTGGCCGGGCATCCTGACCATCAAGAACTCGTTCATGGACGCCGCGGAGACCGGCTTCGTGGGTCTTGAGAACTACGTCACGATCTTCACTGACGCGCAGTTCCTGATCGTGCTGCGCAACACGTTCATGTGGGTCGCGCTCGTTCCCACGGTCGCCACCGCAGTCGGCCTGATCTACGCGATCCTGGTGGACCGCACTCGGTTTGAGAAGGTCGCGAAGATGCTGATCTTCCTGCCGATGGCGATCTCCATGGTTGGCGCGTCGATCATCTGGAAGTTCATGTACGAGTACAAGCCGAAGGGCGCCAACCAGATCGGCCTGATCAACCAGGTCCTGGTCTCCCTCGGCATGGAGCCCCAGCAGTTCCTGCTGGTCCCCGTGCTCAACACCCTGATGCTGATCGTGGTCATGATCTGGATTCAGGCCGGCTTCGCCATGACCGTGCTGTCGGCGGCGATCAAGGCCATCCCCGATGAGATCATCGAGGCCGCCAAGGTCGACGGCGTCACCGGCATGAAGCTGTTCTGGTGGGTCACCATCCCGTCGGTGCGTCCGGCGATCATCGTGGTGCTGACCACGATCGCCATGGGCACGCTGAAGGCGTTCGACATCGTCTACGTCATGACCGGTGGTCAGTTCGACTCCTCGGTCATCGCCAACGAGTTCTACACGCAGAGCTTCAACCGGGGTCAACCGAACATTGGTGCGGCGCTGGCGGTCATTCTGTTCATCTTCATCATGCCGGTCATCGTCTACAACGTCCGGCAGATGCGTATCTCGGAGGGGGAGCGATGAGCGGGCCCGCACGCAAGCTGACCAAGGCCGAACAGCGCGACGTCGACTCGAAGACCCGGCTCGCATCGCCGGCGGCGTCGCTCATCGCCGTTGCTCTGGCGATCTTCTGGACGATCCCCACGGCGGGGCTGCTCGTCACGTCGTTCCGTCCGGAGATCGACGTCCGGCGGACCGGGTGGTGGACGGTGTTCGCGAAGCCGAACTTCACCCTCGACACCTACGCCGAGACGATCCAGACCGATGGGCTGGTGGACTCGTTCATCAACTCGTTCATCATCACCATCCCCGGCGTGATCATCCCGATCCTGCTGGCGCTGCTGGCGGCGTACGCGTTCGCCTGGATCGACTTCAAGGGCCACGACATCCTGTTCGCAGGCGTCTTCGCCCTGCAGGTGGTTCCCATCCAGGTCACCCTCCTGCCCCTGCTCACGCAGTACGTGAACTGGGGTCTGGCGGGCACCTACTGGACGGTGTGGCTGTCCCACACCATCTTCGGCCTGCCCCTGGCCATCTTCCTCATGCACAACTTCATGAAGGAGATTCCCAGGTCGCTGATCGAGGCCGCCCGGGTGGACGGCGCCGGACACGTCCGCGTCTTCTTCCAGGTTCTGCTCCCGCTGCTGGTGCCCGCGATCGCCTCGTTCGGCATCTTCCAGTTCCTGTGGGTGTGGAACGACCTCCTGGTCGCGCTGACCTTCGCCTCGACGGAGTACAGCCCGATCACGAAGTTCGTGGCGAGCCTGCAGGGTAGCTTCGGTGGCAGCTGGCACCTGTTGTCGGCCGGTGCGTTCATCTCGATGATCGTGCCGCTGGTGGTGTTCCTGTCGCTGCAGCGCTTCTTCGTCCGCGGTCTGCTGGCCGGTGGCGTCAAGGGCTGACAGCTCACGCGTTATCTCGAAGGGCCCCGGTTCGCCGGGGCCCTTCGTCGTGTTCGGGACGCTTCGGCCTCGGTCGTGCGGGGCTCCGGACAACGCGAAAGGCCCCGGAGAACCGGGGCCTTTCAGTGGTGCGCCGCCAGGGACTCGAACCCCGAACCCGCTAGTTAAGAGCCAGCTGCTCTGCCAGTTGAGCTAGCGGCGCGCGAGAAGAGACTCTACCAAAAAGCCCCGGCGAGGTGAAATCGCCGTAGGCTCGCCGGACATGAGCTTCGGTGGCTTCCCGGACGACGCCTTCACCTTCTACGCGGGCCTGGAGTTGGACAACAGCCGTGAGTACTGGCTGGCGAACAAGGCCACGTTCGAGGCGGCCGTCAAGCGGCCGATGCTGGAGCTGACGGAGGCGCTGGCGGACTTCGGCCCGGCCAAGATCTTCCGTCCCAACCGCGACGTCCGGTTCAGCGCCGACAAGTCGCCGTACCGCACCAACCACGCGGCGCTCGTGGGGCGTCCCTCCGGCGCCGGCTATTACCTGGCCCTGGGCTGCCAGGGGCTGGAGATGGGCGGCGGCTTCCACGCCCACTCGCCCGCGGAGACGGCGAAGCTGCGGCGGTCGATCGACGGGGACGCCACGGGCGAGGAGCTGGTGCGCCTGGTCGCGACGCTTGAGAGCGAGCGCTGGGAGGTGCTGGGTGACCGGGTGAAGACCACGCCTCGGGGGTATGCCGCCGATCACCCGCGGATCGCGCTGCTGCGAATGAAGGAATTGATGGTGATCCGCGAGGTCGACCCGGCGGTGGTCTCGTCCCCCGAGCTGGTCGACGTGGTGGCGGCGGGCTGGCGGCAGCTGGACGGCCTCGTGGGCTGGCTGGATGAGGCGTTGGGCTGAGCTCGACTGCTGGCCGCTGAGGTGCGACGTCCGGGACCGAGGGCCGAGCCGCCTGAGCGTCCGACGCCTGGCGTCGAGACCCACAGCGCCGCGTTGACGGGCTAGCGGCGTGCGCCCTGCCGCCGGACGAAGCGGAACCGCTCGGCCCGCAGCGCCTCGATCTCGGGGTCGGGGAGCGGCTCCAGGGGGCGGCCGAGCGCCAGGGACAGGACGTGGTCGGCGAGCTCGGGGTTGCGGGAGAGCACCGGCCCGTGGGGATAGGTGCCGATGCGCCGCTCCTGGACGGCGCCCTCCGTGCCGTCGCCGGCGTTGCCGATGCCGAACTCGACGCGGGCCAGCGGGGTGGCCTTCGGCCCGAGCGTGGTGAAGCCGCCGTGGTTCTCGAAGCCGGTGATCGGGTACTCGCTGCCGTCCGGGCGGCGCCAGTGGGTCAGGATCTCGCCGACTGCCCGCCTCGTGCCACGCCGGGTGTCGACGTCCAGCAGGCCCAGCCCGTCGACGACCTCGTCGTGCTCGCCGATGGTGAACGTGTTGCCCATGATCTGGTAGCCGGCGCAGACGGCGAAGACCACCGCGCCGTTCTCGACCGCGCGGAACAGGTTGCCGTCGGCTCTCAGCGCGGACACCGCTGAGACCTGGGCCGCGTCCTCGCCGCCGCCCAGCAGGTAGACCGCCCCGTCCGTGGGCAGCCGGTCGCCGGGTTCGACGGCCGTGACCTCGGCGTCGATTCCGCGCCACTGCAGCCGCTTGGCAAGCACCTTCGCGTTTCCCTGGTCGCCGTAGATGCCCAGCAGCGATTGGTAGACCAGCACGATCCGGACCGGTGTCGTCATCGCAGCCCCGCCTTCTTCAGCAGCTCCTGGAACGGGGTGTAGGTGGCGATGCAGTCGACGACGTCGGGGCCCTTGACCCGCTCGAGCGCGTCGTCCAGGTCCACGAGCACCTCGTGGGAGACCTCGGCGTGGTGCAGCCGCACCGCCAGGTCGTAGGCGCGCGGGCCCGTGCAGACGATATGGCGCCCGGCCAGCTGCTCGAAGTCGACGTCCCACAGCCAGGACACGTCCTTGCCGTCGGCGGCCACCGAGTCGATGGCCAGGATCGCCGGATCGGTCCCCAGCAGCGGCAGCGCCTCCGTCCAGCCCGCCGGGTTCTTGGCCAGCAGCAGCCGGGCGCTGGTGGCGCCGAAGTGGCCGGTGGCGAATCGTCCCGCCGGAGCCGCGACCGTGCGCATCGCGGGCAGGGCCTCGGCGGCATCGATCCCCCAGACCGCCGCGGCGGCCAGGGCGCAGGCGGCGTTCGACACGTTGAACGACCCGGGGACCTGCAGGTCGGTCTCCAGGCGCCGCCCGTCGGGCAGGACGACCGCCGTCCCGTCGACCCGGTAGGTCGACTCCGGCTGGGTCAGCGCGCAGCTCGGGCAGTCCCAGTGGTTGGCGGGGGCGGCGCCGGTTCCCGTGGCCACGGCGGGGCCGTCGACGGTGTGCGTCAGCAGCGCCCCGCAGGACGGGCACAGCGCGGAGTCGGCGTTCCAGTTGGTCGCCGTGTCGACCCACACCACCCGGGCGGCCTTCTCCGCGGCCCACACCACCAGCGGGTCGTCGGCATTGGCGATGACGGTGGGGCCGTCGGCGCCGGCGCGCTCCAGCGCGGTCCGCCAGGAGCGTCCGAGCGCCTTGATCTCGTGGTGGCGGTCCATCTGGTCGCGGCTGAAGTTCAGCAGGATCAGGATCTCGGGCCGGCCGTGGGCGATCAGGTCGGCGACCACGCGCTCGTCGGTCTCGAGGACGGCCACGTCCGCGGCGCCCGCGGCGGCAAGAGCGGAGGCGATGCCGTAGTGCAGGTTCGCGCCGTCGGCGTTGGTCACCAGCCGCGCGGCGTCGGGCCCCAGGCCGGCCCGGACGGCGGCCGCGAGCAGGTGCGTGGTGGTGGTCTTGCCGTTGGTCCCCGAGACGGCGGCGATCCGGCGACCCTTCACGAGCAGGGCGAACGCGTCGGGGGCCAGCCGGGTGAGGATCTGGCCCCGGATGGAGGCGCCGGAGCCCTTGCCCGCGGCCCGGGACGCGAAGGCGGCGGCGTTGCCCACCACCAGGGCGGCCCCCAGCCGGGCCCTCGCGGGCAGCGGCAGGCGCGCCGGGGCGGCGGGGCGCCGCAGTTCAGCCGAAACCATGCGCCCTATTGTGCCGTGCCCGCGGAGGATGGCTGCGGGGCCACCAGCACGTAGTCCGCGTGCTTGGGCAGTCGACCCGCGCCGGAGGACGTGCGGCGGATCCGCCGGCCGAGCCAGGGGCGGACGTGGTCGCGCAGCCAGACGTACTGCCACTCGCGGCGCTCCGCGCGGGTCATCGCCGGCGCCGGGGGCAGCGGGGTGTCCCAGTCGGGGTCGTCGGGCTCCAGCCCGAGGGCGACCAGGGCGGCCTGGGAGACCCGCTCGTGGCCGGCGCCGTTGAGGTGCAGCCGATCCTCGTGCCACATCCGCCAGTCGCGCAGCGACCGCATGCCCCAGACGTCGACGACGTGGGCGCCCTGGCGCCGCGCCATCGACCACAGGTTGGCGTTGCTGATCGCGGTGCGGGGACGGGTGAGGCTCAGCACGGGGGAGTCCTTGGAGTCGATGCCGGTGCCCACCAGGACGTCCGCCCCGATGGCGCGGAACCGGGCCACCGCCTCCTCGAGGCGGGCCGTCATGGCGTCCGGGTCGGCGCCCGGCCGCATCATGTCGTTGCCCCCGCCCCAGATGCTCACCAGGTCCGGACGCAGGGCCAGCGCGGGCTCGACTTGCTCGTCCAGGATCGCGCCGAGCAGCCGGCCGCGGATGGCGAAGTTCGCGTACTCGAGCGGGGCGCCGTTCCGGTCGGCGAGGTGCTGGGCGAGGCGGTCGGCCCAGCCGCGGTAGGAGCCGTCGGCGTTGGTGTCCTCGAGCCCCTCGGTGAGGGAGTCGCCGAGCGCGACATAGCGCTGCCAGGGAGTGTTCACCGATCCATCCTGCATCATGTCGGCGGTGAGGCCGCCCTCGACGACAGTTCGAGAGGGCGGATGAGGCCGGAAGGACGCTTGGAGGTCAGCAGAAGGCGAACAGGCGGGCCCGCCCTTAGCTTCGAGCGCTTGGGGGCCAATGGCGGTGAACCGCTGGCAGTCCGCCTGCACCGGTCCGGTTCCCTGCCGCACCGCGCCCGCTCGCCGTTCACGACCGCAGAGACGACGCAGTGAACCAGTCCCACGCAGACGCGCCCGTGGGCTGCTAGACCACAGCCGGTCGGCCGGGGTCATCGGTGACGGGGTCGAGCACCTCGAATCCGAGGCTGGCGGCGGCCCTGGCCATCTGGGCGTCATGGGTGACGATCGTGACCCTGTTCGCGCCGAGCCGCAGCGCGGATGCGATGTGCACCGAGTCGGCCCCGCCGAGGACGGGATCGAGCGCGATGGCTTCGTCGATCAGGTCGTCACCGACGGCGATCAGCGCGAACTCGTCCAGATACTCTCCTGCGACGTCGGTGGCCAGACCGGCGTTCTTGACGACCCGCAGCACCTCCAGTTCGAGCATGCGTGAGCCGACGAACCTGTCGCCGGCGGCATAGGCGGCCTCGAACCACTCCCGGGCCGCGGTCGACTTGTCGGCGATCGCCCGCAGCAGCACCGACGAGTCGACGAACCAGGTGCGCTCAGCTGAGGCCATCGAGCCTGGCCCGTTCGGCGTCGAGCGCGGCCCCAAGGTCGATGTCGGTGGCGAGGGTGGGGAAACGCCGGGCCGACCGGGGAATGGTGCTGCGGGACGGTCGGGCGAGCCCGCTGGCCACCAGTTCGTCGAGCGGATCGCCGGAACTCTCGATCTTGGTGATGCGGTACGCGGCGTGGCCGCGGCGCATCACGATCACCTCACCGTGGTCCGCGAGTCGCGTGGCCCGGGAGGGGTTCTGGTTCAGCTCGGTGAGCGTGATCGATGTCACGACCGAATTCTAGCACTTCATTCTAGTTTCCAAAGGGTTGTGCTGGAGCATTGCAGGCACTCGACGAGAGGGGTGGCCCATCAATCGCCCCTAGCCGGACGCCGCTCAGGAGGCTCCGCTTCCACCATGGCGTTCCACGCGGTCGGCCTCACGGCGTCGACGAGTCTCGTGACCGGGTCGATCTGGCCAGGGGAGGGGCTCGTTCATGAACGTGGCATGAAGAAACCCGCCCTGACTGTTGACCTAGTCAGAACGGGTTCAATGGGGTGAGTAACGGGACTCGAACCCGCGACATCCTGGACCACAACCAGACGCTCTACCAACTGAGCTATACCCA
>CAZBMH010000017.1:33386-35095 GCA_964492685.1 uncultured Micropruina sp. | reverse complement strand
GGTTGCGGCGCTGCACCGAGCAGTCCCGGACGCCGAGCGCCCAGGCGGTGCCCTGGCCGTCGGCGATCACCTGCACCTCGACGTGCCGGGCGCCGGTGACCAGCTTCTCCAGGAAGACCACGCCGGAGCCGAAGGCCCGCTCGGCCTCGTCCCGGGTGCGCTGGTAGGCGTCGATCAGGTCGTCGTCGCCTGCCACCTTGCGGATGCCGCGTCCACCGCCGCCGGCGGTCGCCTTGAGCATCAGCGGGTAGCCGATCTCGGCGGCGGCCGCCAGGGCGTCGTCCAGGGTGTCGACGCCGCCGCGCGACCAGGGCGCGACCGGGACGCCGACCTCTTCGGCGATCAGCTTCGAGCCGATCTTGTCGCCGAGCTTGCGCATCGCCTCGCCGGAGGGGCCGATGAAGGTGATGCCGTTGGCCTCGACCAGGTCGGCGAAGGCCGAGTCCTCGGCGACGAAGCCCCAGCCCACCCAGACCGCGTCGGCCCGCGCCTGCTTCAGCACGTCGATCAGCAGGTCGTGGTTCAGGTAGGGGCGCTCGGACGCCGGCCCGAGCGGGTACGCCTCGTCGGCCTCGCGGGCGAACATCGCCGTCCGCTCGGCGTCGGTGTACAGCGCGATGACGGTGATCGGCTCGGCCTCGGGATGCTCGGCGTTGAGGTCCCGGACGGCGTGGATGAGCCGCATGGCGGCCTCGCCGCGGTTCACGATCGCGATGCGCTTGAACACCGGGCACCTCCTGTTGTTGATCCCTGGTCGCAGTCCTGCCCCCGAAATCTTCCACTTCTGCGCCGTCATGGCGAGGCGACCCGAGCGGGATGACCCAGATTGCACAACGCAACCTCGGTGCGGCTGTCCGGACACACCAAGGGCGCCGACCCAGCTTTGGCCGGTTCCCACAAGGTGGAGGATCAGAGACCGTGTCGCTTGCGCAGCGCCTTGGCCTCCTTGGACGGCGCCCGCGAACCCCACCAGTCGCCCGCCTGCCAGCGCGCCGTCGCCAACTGGTCGAGCGCCTCCAGCAACTCGTCCAGGTACTGCTCGGGGTCGCTCTCGTACCGCCCGCGCAGCTCGTCGGCCAGTGCCTCGTTGGCCGCCCGGACGTCCTTCCGCTTCCCGGACGCCGCCGCCTCCTCCACGTCCGCGCGCGCCTGGGTGAGCGCGTCGGATGCGGGCTCGGTCTCGAGCTCGGCCGGGGGTGCGGGTGCGGGCTCTGAGGTCTCGACCGGCTCGGCCAACGGGGCCGGCTCTGCCTCCAACTCCGGCTCGGGCTCCACCGGCGGCTCCGACTCGGGCGCGGGCTCGGGGGTCTCGGCGACGAGAGGGGTCTCGACAAGCTCGACCGACGAGACTGGCGCGGCCTCCGGCTCCGGCTCGGAGGCGACCGGTGGCTCCGGCTCGGGGGTCTCGACAAGCTCGACCAGCGGCTCCTCGGGCTCGGGCTCGGGCTCCGGTTCAGGCTCGGGGTTCTCGACAAGCTCGGCCGGCGGTTCCGCCGGCTCGGCCGGCGGCGCGTCGACCTCCTCGAGTTCGGCGAGCTCGGCGGCTTCGAGTGCGGCGAGTTCCGCGGCGAGCCGTTCGAGGTCCTCGCGCTCGGCGCGTTCCTCGGGGGTCTCGTCGCTGACCCGGGCACGCAGCGCGGCCTCGGCCTCGGCACGCTCGCGTTCGGCCTCGCGCTCGTGCTCGGCGATCCGCTCGGCGCGCTTGCGCT
>CAZBMH010000017.1:0-33286 GCA_964492685.1 uncultured Micropruina sp. | reverse complement strand
CGCTCGCGTTCGGCCTCGCGCTCGTGCTCGGCGATCCGCTCGGCGCGCTTGCGCTGCCGTTCCAGCCGCTCGCGTTCGGCGGCCTCGGCCGCCTCCCGGCGTTCCCGCTCGGCCTCCTCGGCCGCCAGCCGCTCCGCTTCCTCCCGGCGTCGTTCGGCGTCCTGGGCGAGCCTGGCCGCCTCCGTGGCGTCCCGCTCGGCGCGAGTCGCCAGTTCCGCCTCGGTCCGCTCCTGGCGCTTCCGCTCGGCGGCGTCCGCCGGCCCGCGCTGGGCGGCGAGGCGGCCGGACGGCTCCGGTTGCGGAGTGATGCCGAACGCCGCGTCGCTCGGCAGCGGCTCCCATGACGTCCGATCGCCCAGCCGGACGCGGTCGCGGCGCGGCAGGGCATCGGCGTCGGCGTCCCCCGCGATCGAGGACGCCAGCGCGGCCACGTCGTCGGCCTCGGCGAGCCGGCCCAGTCCGCGCAGATCGTCGGCGAGGTCGCACAGCGCGGAGGCCAGCAGCTGCTGCGCCTCGGGCTTGGCCACCGCGACCGCGCCCAGCACCTCGACCAGCCGTCGGCGCAGGCCGAGACCCAGCCCCGGCGCACCGACGGCCAGGACGCGGTCGGCGGCGTCGCTGTACAGCCCGAACAGCGGCTCGCTGAGCCGGTCCAGCATCGCCGGTGGCAGCTGCGCCGGCCGCCGCAAGAACTCCAGCGCCACGGAGTCATAGCGTTCGACGGCGCGCAGCGCGTACTCGACGGCGGGTTCCGGCAGGCCGGCCGCCCAGCGGGCGTCCGATGCCGTCCGGTCCAGGTCGATGGCCAGGAACTCGCCGTCGTCGGCGCCGGTCGCCACCGCCGCGTCGGCGCGCGCGTTCGCGGCACCGGCATCGCCGGCGGCCAGTCCCGTCCGGGCCCAGACCAGCAGCGCCCACGCCACGGTCCGCGGGGCGAGCGCGGCGTCCAGGTCGAGCCGGCTCAGCTGTTCGCGCAGGCCGAGGGCCGCGGCCAGCACCTGCCCGGCCTGCGGGTGCAGGCCGGCAGCGGACTGGATGAGCGCCAGGTGCACCAGCGACGTGATCGAGCGGACGGCGTCCGGACGCGGGGTGTAGGGGCCGACGGGGCCGTGCGCGGCCAGCACCCTGGCCGACAACGTCACCGCCTCCTGGGCATCGGACGCCGCTTCGGCCCACGCGTGCCCGGCCAGGCGGTGGGCGGTCAACTCGACCAGCGCCTCGGCCACCCGGCCCTGCCGCTCGGGGTCGCCGCCGGCCCAGTCGCGCAGGCGCTGCACCTCGGAGGCCAGCCGGCGGGTGGTCTGGGCGAAGGTGTCAGTGGGGGGTTTCATAGGCTCCTCGTCGGTACGCGCACCATTGCATCATGCCCGTCGCGCGAAAGGTCACGACTTCGTCACGTCGTTGACTCTCCCGCGAGGCCGTACGTAGCCTGCTCGACAGGAGGCTCCTTCCTCCCGCTCTCCCCCCGCGCAGAAAGGCTGGGCAGATCTTGCTACGCCGAAAAATCCTGATCGCCACGGGCGCCCTCGCCCTGACTGTCCCCACCGTCGCCTATGCCGACCCGATCGACCGGTTCGACGAGGCACCTCCTTCGTCGGGCGAGTCGTCGGCGATCAACTCCGACTTCCGGCCCGCCGCTCTCGACTCCGACGCCAAGGTCACCGTGATGGTCGAGTTGACCGGCGACCCGGTCGCGGTCGTCGAAGGCCGCTCCGGGACGCTGTCCGAGGCGCAGGCCGCGAAGGTCCGCTCGGGGCTGAAGAAGTCGCAGGACCGCGTCAAGACGCAGATCCAGGGCCGCGGGGGCAAGGTCCATTCGCAGATGCAGTCCGCCTACAACGGCATGCGGGTGTCCGTGGCGCGCAAGCAGGTCAGCGCGATCGCGCAGCTGCCCGGGGTGAAGTCGGTCCACGCCGCGCCGATCCGCACGCTGAACAACGCGACCAGCGTGCCGTACCTCGGCGTCCCCCAGGTCTGGCAGAAGACCAGGTACCTCGGCGAGGGGGTCAAGGTCGGCATCATCGACAGCGGCATCGACTACACCCACGCCAACTTCGGCGGCCCGGGCACGGTCGAGGCCTACGAGGCGGCCCGGAACAGCGACAGCTTCACCCCCACCGCGCGGGTGAAGGGCGGCTGGGACTTCGTCGGCGACGACTACGACCCCAACCCCGATAGCGACCACTATCAGCCGGTACCGAGGCCGGACGGCAACCCGCTCGACTGCAGCGACAACGGGCACGGCAGCCACGTGGCCGGCACCGCCGCGGGCGGCGGCGTCACCGCGGACGGCGACGCGTACGCGGGTCCCTACGACGCCTCGACCGCGAGCAGGAAGTGGACCGTCGGCCCGGGGGTCGCACCGAAGGCGGACCTCTACGCGTTGCGGGTGTTCGGCTGCGACGGCTCCACCGACGTGGTCACCGAGGCGATCGACTGGGCGGTCAAGAACCGCTTGGACGTGATCAACATGTCGCTGGGCGCGTCCTACGGCAGCGCCACCGACCCGGACGCGGTCGCCGCGCAGAACGCGCAGGCCGCCGGCGTCATCGTGGTCGCCTCGGCGGGCAACAGCGGCCCCAACCCCTACCTGACCGGTTCGCCCGGCGCGGGCAAGGGCGTGATCGCCGTGGCCGCGGTCGATTCCACGGCGGGCTGGGCGGCGGCGTCCCTGAGCTTCGACGGCCAGACCATGGCGGCGATCAACGCCAACGGCGCCACCCTGCCCACCGGATCGTTCACGATCGTCAACGTGGTCGACAAGCAGGGCGACGAATCCCTGGGCTGCACGCCGGAGGCGTTCCAGGCCAACGGCATCGTCGAGGGCGGCAACCAGATCGCCGTCGTCCAGCGGGGCGAATGCGCGCGGGTGCGGAAGGCCGCCGCCGGCCAGCAGGCCGGGGCCGCCGCGGTGATCATGGTCAACACCGATGCCGGCTACCCGCCGTTCGAGGGCGTCATCACCAAGGTTCCGGCCGACCCGAACCTCGATCCCCCGCTGCCGGCCGAGGACTACACGGTCACCGTCCCCTTCCTGGGCGTGCGCAGCGGCGACGGTGCCGCGCTCAAGGCCGCCGAGGGCAAGACGCTCACGCTCGCGGCGCGGGCCGACCTCGTCAATCCCGCCTTCAAGGGGTACGCCGACTTCTCCTCGGGCGGTCCCCGCACGGGTGACAGCGGCCTGAGCCCGTCGATCTCGGCGCCGGGGGTCAACATCGTCTCCACCGGCGTCGGCACCGGCAACGGCTCGACCACCCTGTCGGGCACGTCGATGGCGGCCCCGCACGTCGCGGGGGTGGCCGCCCTGGCGCGGCAGGCGCACCGGAAGTGGACGGCGCGCCAGATCAGTGCGGCGCTGGTCACCACGGCCGATCCGGCCGACGTTGCCGGCTACCGGCTGACGCTCGGCGGCGGGCTGGTCGACACCAAGCAGGTCGTCTCGACCAGCGTCTTCGCGATCGGCGACCGGTACTCCACCCGGGCCGGCAAGGTCTACGAGGGCACGCTGAGCTTCGGCTTCGCCGAACCGAGCAGCACTCACACGGGCAAGAAGAAGCTGACCCTGGTGAACAAGGGCTCCAAGCGGGTCACCTTCCGGCTGAAGAACACCAGGACGAAGCAGTCGGTATCGGCGACCGTCCGGTTCAGCCGCACCAGGGTGGTCGTCCCGGCGAAGAGCAGCCGGACGGTCACCGTGCGGCTCAGCGTGCGGGCGAACAAGGTGGGGACGTCGCTGGGCACGACCCAGTTCGCGTTCCACGAGGTCTCCGGCCTGATCAGGATCACCACCAACGGCAAGGGCACGCTGCGCGTCCCCTATCTGCTGGTGCCGCGGGCGCAGGCGAAGGTCGCGGCGACCCAGACCGTGGTGAAGTCGACGCTGGCGGCTCCGGCGGCCACGCCCGACGTCCGGGTCGACGCCACGCCGAACGGGACGCCGGCGCCCAGCACGTCGACGTCACCGAGCGCGTCGGCGTCACCGAGCACGTCGGCCTCGCCCAGCACGTCGGCCTCCCCGACCGCGTCGCCGTCACCGACCGTGTCGCCGACCGCTCCTCCGCAGCTGCGGTACTCCAAGGTGAAGCTGACCAACCGCAAGGGTGCGCTGATGGCGTCCGCCGACTTCTACGCGTGGGGCCTGCAGGACAAGCAGGACCTCGCCAAGTCGGCACCCAAGGGCATCGACCTGAGGGCGGCGGGCGTCCAGTCCTTCGCCAACGGCGACGAGCGGCTGCTGGTCTTCGCGGTGAACAACTGGACGCGCTGGTCGAACGCCGCCGCGCACGAGTTCGACGTCGTGATCGACGTCGATCGCGACGGTGAACCGGACTTCATCGTGTTCAGCTACGACTCGGGTGGAGTCCGGACCGACACCCTGGACGGTCTCACCGAGGTGTTCGTCTACGACCTCCACAAGCAGGCGCTGTCCGCGGCGGGCTACACGGCCGAGGCGCCGACGGACAGCAGCACGATCCTGCTGCCGGTCAAGGCCAGCACGCTGGGAATCACCGGCGCGTTCGACTACACGGTGGAGAGCTACTCGTTGCTGGACGACACCGCCTTCGACGAGTTCGGCGGGATGGCGACCTACGATCCGTGGCGTCCGGCGATCAGCAACAGCGACTACGTCATGGTGCCGGTGAACCGCACGATGAACGTCCGCGTGGCCTTCGATCTGGGCGCCGTTGCCAGCCAGAAGCCGCTGGGCACGATGGTCGTGGTGTTCGACAACAAGTCGGGGAAGAGCGAGGCCCTGCTGCTGCCGCGTCCGAGGTTCTGACCCGTCCGACACGCGACGCCCCCGGGATCATCCCGGGGGCGTCGTTGGCTTGGTGGGTCGGCGGGCGCGGTCAGCGGGTGCTGCCGGACGCGCGCGGAAAGGCCCGCTCGCACAGCACCGGGGTGTCGCCGGTGCCGAAGCGGTAGTCGTAGCTGCGCCCGCCGGCCTCGACGACGACCCGCATGCCGTCGACCAGCGCCTGGGTGTACTGGACGCCGGGACGCGGGCAACCCAGTGATCCGTCGTTGAAGGTGACGTTCTCGGCACTGACCACCCGGAGCGTCTCGATGGCCACGCCGCGGGTGCCCAGGTCGTTCCTGATCGCCGTCAGCCGCGGCTCCGGCAGCGTCGTCGGGACGCCGGACGGGACGCCGCTGGGCAGCGGCTCGGTGGTCGTGAACCGGCTCTGCTGCGGCTCGGGCGCGCTGGGCTGCGGGCTGGCCGGTGCCGGGTTCATCGTGCACGCCCCGAGCAGCAGCGTGGCGGCGAGGGCTCCGATGCGGCGCATGCGGCCAGTCTAGGCAGCGTCATCGGACGCCTTCGAGCAGCTTCTCCAGCATCGCCACCGACCCCTGTTGCGAGTCGTAGACGACCGCCACCAGGTCGCCGCGGACGGCCACCGCCCAGAATTTGCCGTCGGTGTCGGCGAGCACGCGCGGGCCGGGCAGCTTCGACAGCGGCTTCAGGGCGCCGCGTCCGGCCCGCTCACGCAGCTCGCGGCGGGCGTCCTCGGCCTGCTCGGGGGTGATTCCGGACGCCCCCGCCGGCTGCTCCTGCCCGGCCACCAGTACCGGACGGATGGTGCCGCCACGGGCCACGGACGCCGTCGCCGCCGCCATCGCGAACGGCGAGAGCCGCAGCGTGCCGCCGTCGGTCGCTGCGCCGAACACGTCGATGCCGAGCCCGAACCCCTTGGTCAGCCCCAGCGCCTCGACCGCCTCCGCCGGCCCGCCGCCGATCGCGCTCACCGGGGCGAAGTCCTTCGGGTACACGCGCTGGGTGGTGGCGGTGGTCGCGCCCGGCTTGCTGGCCACCGCCAGCAGCGCGCCGTCCGAGGGCCGGATCAGGATCGCCGCGGCCCGCCCCGACGAACCGGTGAGCAGGGCCTCCGCGCGACGCTGCAGGCCGGCGTCCAGGGTGATCCGGAGCGCCTGCCCGGCGACGGCGTCCACCCGGAACAGTTCGCGGGCGTCCTGGGGTTCGCCGTCCGGGTAGGCCTGGACGACGAACCCGGTGGTTCCCATCAGCTGGGCGTCGTGCACCCGTTGCAACCCGGCGAGCCCGACCAGGTCGCCGGCGCGGACCCGGCCGTCCGAGTTGCGGATCGCCGCGTCCGTCGCCTCGCCCACGCTGCCCAGGATCTGCCGCGCGAAGGTGGGCGACAGAGCGAGCGGCCGCACGACATCCAGCACCCGCACCCCCTTGATGCGGCCGGCGATGTCCAGCATGCGCCACTCGTCGTCGCCCACCACGCGGATCACAGCGGCCTCGACGAAGGCGCGCGGGCCGTTGGCGGCCACCTTCGCGACGAACGAGTCCGCGTCGATGCCCACCGCCTTCGCCAGCGCCGCCGCGGACTTCGGCTGGGCGCCGGCCTCCACCAGGGTCTTGTCGAGCCCGATCCGCTTGGCCTCCTGGTTCCAGACCAGCCGCTCGTCGTCGCGTCCGAGGATCTCGCCCCGCACCGGGGCGATCCGGACGGCGCGCAGCCGGTCGCCGGGGTCCAGCCCGGACGCGATCAGGTCGCGTTGCCAGACCGCCGTCCAGCCGTCGGCGCCGCGGACCAGCCGCAGATAGGCGTCCTGCACCCAGGACGGCTTGCCGTCGTGGATCACCCAGGTCGCGCGCAGCCGCGCCGTGCCGGAACGCTGATCCTCGGCCAGCTGGACGTCCTCGACGGCGATCGCCGGGCGCAGCGTCCCCATCCCCCGCAGCGTGGCTTCCAGGTCGCTCACCTCACCCGGCCCGACCGTCGCGCCGAAGGCGCCCTCGGCGATCGTCCGGTCGCGCAGGGCGTCCGCGGCGCGCTGGGCGGCGACCCGGGCGGGCGGCAGCGGATCGGTCGCCGCGCGCCAGACGAGGAACCCGCCCGCGGCCAGCACGACCACGAGGACGCCGATCAGCACCCCCCGGAATCGCCGGGCCGGCGGTGAGCTGGTCATGGTCGGGATGCTACCCAGGCCCTCGGAAAACTCCTGGAAAAGTGATGTATCAGCCCAAGGGGCGTCCGCTCATAGTGGTTGAAGTCGCTGATCCCAACCAGTCGGGGGGCAGGTTGGCGGTGCGGCTGACGGGGGGAGCGCCTGGTGCGCGACGCATCGGCAGGACCGACCCATCGGGGGGCGGGTCGGATCGCCGGTGCGTCGCGCACAGCGCTGAGTACGGCCCTACACTGGCGCCACCAGGCCGCGCGTCAGAGGAGAGCGCCCATGAAGATCGCCGTGCCCACCGAGGTGAAGAACCACGAGTACCGGGTCGCCATCACGCCGGTCGGGGTCAACGAGTTGACCCGCCGCGGGCACGAGGTGTTCGTCCAGGCGGGCGCCGGGCTCGGCTCGTCGATCGCCGACGCCGAGTACGCCGAGCAGGGCGCCACCATCCTTCCGGACGCCGAGTCGACCTGGGCCGCCGGCGACCTGCTGATGAAGGTGAAGGAGCCGGTGCCCGCCGAGTACGGCTTCCTGCGCGACGACCAGTTGCTGTTCACCTACCTGCACCTGGCCGCCGACCGTCCGCTCACCGAACGGCTGCTCGAGGTGGGCGCCACGTCGCTGGCCTACGAGACCGTCCAGCTGCCGAACGGCATGCTGCCGCTGCTCTACCCGATGTCCGAGGTGGCGGGCTGTCTCGCGCCGCAGGTCGGCGCGCACGCCATGATGCGCGCCGAGGGCGGGCGCGGCGTCCTGATGGGGGCGGTGGGCGGCGTCCCGAACGCGAAGGTGGTGGTGCTGGGCGGCGGCGTTGCCGGCCAGAACGCGGCCAACATCGCGCTCGGCATGGGCGCCAACGTGACGGTGCTGGACACCGACCTGGAGAAGCTCCGGATGACCTTCTGGCGCTACGACAACCGGGTTCAGGGCATCGTCTCCACCGCGCTCAGCGTGCGCGAGCAGGTGCTGGCCGCCGACCTGGTGATCGGCACGGTGCTGATCCCCGGCGCGAAGGCGCCCAAGCTGGTCACCAACGACATGGTCGCCCAGATGAAGCCCGGCTCCGTGCTGGTGGACGTCGCCATCGACCAGGGCGGCTGCTTCGAGGACTCCCACCCCACCACCCACGCCGACCCGACGTTCCGGGTGCACAACTCGACGTTCTACTGCGTGGCGAACATGCCGGGCGCGGTGCCGAACACGTCCACGTGGGCGCTGACGAACGCCACCCTGCCGTACGCGGTGCAGCTGGCGAACAAGGGCTGGAAGCAGGCCTGCCGGGAGAACCACCCGCTCGCCCTGGGCCTCAACACCGTCGAGGGCCAGCTGGCCTGCGCCCCCGTGGCCGACGCCTTCGGCCTCGGCAGCGTCTCGCTCTCGTCCGTCCTGGACTGACCGCGGCTTCGATCGGCGGCCCCGCAGGCGACTGCCCGGCCGGACCGCCCGGGCGCCTGGGTGAGGCCTGACCCCTCTCCCACCCCCGTGTCAGTGGCGGCTGCGCCAGTGCGGGCTGTGCATCAGGCCGAGCACGTTGCCGAACGGGTCGATGACGGACGCGGTCGTGAAACCACCGCCGCGCTCGGTGACCGGTGTGTGCGCCGCGGCCCCTCGCGCCAGCAGGACGGCCAGCGCGGCGGCAACGTCCGCCACCTGCCAGTAGGTGATCGTGGTTCCCGAACCGGCCGGGGCCGGGGGCGCGAACGAGCGGTCCATGAGGCCCAGCTCGTCCTCGTCCGGGCCGAGGCGGAACTCCACGTAGGCGGGGCGGCCCGTCTCCGGTTGCCGGAAGTACGGGCGCGTCTGGAGGACGTCGGCGTACCAGTCACAGGCCAGCTGGACGTCGTCGGCCGTCAGCACCATGGTGGTGAGGCCTTGCAGTAGGGGATTCATGATCTTCCTCTCGGTTGTGACCTCAGCCTCCCCATCAAAGTGCTCATCTCGTGATCACTTTTCGTGAGATCGTCGGACGTGCGCGCCGACCGACTCGTGGCCCTCGTCCTGCTGCTGCAGTCACGGGGTCGCATCACCGCCTCCCGCGTCGCCTCGGAGCTGGGCGTCTCGCTGGCGACGGCGAGGCGCGACCTCGAGGCGCTGGCTGCGGCGGGCATCCCCGTCCACGTCCAGGCCGGACGCGGCGGCGGGTGGCAGCTCGTCGGGGGCGCGCGCACGAACCTGACCGGTTTGTCCGGGCACGAGGCAAGGGCGCTGTTCTGGATGCTCGGCACGGCGGGGCTCTCCGACCCGCAGACCCGGGTCGCCACGATGAAGCTGATCCAGGCGCTCCCGCAGTCGCTGCGCGCCGAGGCCGAGCGGCTCGCCACGTCCATCCACTACGACCACGCGCCCTGGGGGGAGCCGCCCGGCGACCCCGGCCGCGACCTGGGGCTACTCCGGGACGCGGTCGTCGGACGGCGGGCCCTGACCGGGTGTTACACCGCGCGCGGCGGCCAGCGCCGGGCCGTCCGGCTGCGGCCCCTCGGGCTGGTCGCCAAGGCCGGCGCCTGGTATCTCGTCGCCGATGGTGACCCCGGACCGCGGCCGTACCGCGTGACCCGCCTGGACGACCTCGCCCTCACCGACGAGGGGTTCGAGGCCCCCGACGGGTTCGACCTCGCGGCCTTCTGGGGCGCCCACGCCGAGGAGATCGAGCGGGAGCGCTCGATGATCGCGGCCCGGCTGCGGGTGCCGGCGTGGGTGGTGCCGCACCTCCAGCAGCAGTTCGGCCGCTACTGCGCCGTGCTGGGGCAGGACGACGAGGGCGCGACGATCGAGGTGCGGGCGCACCTCCTGGTCGCGCTGGCGGAGCAACTCGCCGGCTGGGGCGACCGGATCGAGGTGCTCACCCCGGACGGCCTGCGAGCCGAGCTCGTCCGCCTGGGCAGGGACCTCGTCCGGCATCACGGCGCCTCCCCGTAGCGCCCCGACCCGCGCCGGCCTCACTCCGCCCGCGAAGTGGTCTTCGGTGCCCCGGACGGACGAGCCGCCTGCGCCTGCGCCTGGGCCCTGCGCTGCCGGGCGCGGCGGGAGGTTCCGTCGCGCCCGGCGCCGTCGGGGGCAGGTGCAGGCGTTGGCGCCGTCAGGGGCCGCTGCAGGCGTTGGCGTCGTCGAAGTGGCCGGGCGTTGTCGGGTAGGCCTTGCCGGCGCCGTGGGCCTTCAGGTCGCCGTTGTAGACCAGCCCCAGTTCGTCGAACGCCGCGGTGCCCGACGTGGCCGCGTCGGCCGAGACGCCGCCCGCTGCGGGCCGTCCGGCGCCGTTGCCCGCTGCCCAGTCGATCAGGAAGGACTGCACGGCTGGTGCGGGTACGCGCACGTCGGTGAACCCGCCGTAGGCCGCGGTGCAGTGGCTCCACAGGTTGTAGACGCCGTCCCAGTCGATCAGCCGGTCCCCGTTGTTGGGGCCGTTGTTCGCCAGGTCACCCTGCATCACGTCGCGGTCCCAGCCGCCGTACACCCAGTCCACACCCTGGTGGTGCTGGTTGTTCTCCAGCGTCGCCGGAGACGTCAGGACGTCGTCCGCGCGCCCGGTCATCTCGAACCAGGAGCAGGGGTCGGTCGTGCCGTCCTTCTTCGTGGTCACCGGCGCGGTGCCGGTGCTGCAGGTCCGGCCGGTGAAGGTCGCCCCGGTGCCGTAGACGCCGCGGGGGCGCCAGTCGATCACGTCGTCGTCCTTGCCGCCGGCCAGGTGGTCGATGAACTCGCCGTTGACTCCCGCATCGGCCTGGCAGGCGGCATCCGTGGCGGCGCATTCCTTGCCCCCGCCGCCCCACAGGACGTCGCTCCCCCGGTCGCCGAAGACCGCGTCGCCGCCGGTGTCGCCGTTGACGAGGTCGTTGCCGGCGCCCGCGTGGATCGAGTCGTGGCCGTTGCCGCCGCGGATCCGGTCCGCGCCGCCGAAGGTCACCCCGTCCAGCGCCATGGGCGCGCTCTTGGCGGCCCCGACGAAGTCGGTCCCGTTGACGTCGTGCAACAGGTCGACCTCGCGGCTGAGGGTCCCGTTCAGACGGGACGTGAACGACACCGCGGGCGGCATGGTCAGCGTCGACGTCGTCGACCGAGAGCCGTCCTCGTAGCGGTCCTGGATGCCGCCGCGGTCGCCGAGGATCGCGTCCTCGCCGTCCTCGCCGAACAGGACGTCCGCGCCGAGCTCGCCGTAGATGTCGTCGTCGCCGTCGCCGCCGCGGATGGTGTCCGCACCATCCTGGCCGTAGAGCACGTCCTGCCCGCCGTCGCCGAACACAGCGTCCGAGCCGAACGCCCCCGCCACCTCACACGTGGATGTGGCGGTCGCGCCGGTGGCCGGGCAGAAGCGCGTGGAGACCGCGCCGCCTCCGGCGACCCGCACCTTGGCAGAGCCGGTGCGCAGGGCGCCGTACCGCGGGGCGTAGACGCGCTCGACCGTCCCGTCGAGCACCCGGGCGATCGACCCGTTGTCGGCCACGACGAAGTCGTCGCCGCCGTCGCCGTGGATCGTGTCGTCGCCGTCCCGGTAGCCCTGGCGGGCCCAGCCGCCGACGAGATCGTCCTGACCCGGCTGAACGGCGTCGCCGTCCACCGACGGCGTCGTCCAGGCCGCCCCGGGCGGGGCCGCCACGAGCTCGGTGGCCTTCAGCGCCACGTCACCGTGGACGGCGTCCGAGGCGCCGTCGCCCTCGACGTAGTCGTCGTCGCTGCCGCCGCTGATCGTGTCCGTGCCGTCCTGGCCGAAGATCACGTCGACGCCGTCCTGGCCGGAGATCGCGTCCCCCGCCGAGTGGTAGGCGTTGGCTGCCGCCGGGATCGGCCCGGCGAGGTCGTGCATCGCCACCTCCCGGGCGGGCACCAGGGTCGTCCCCGTGTCGTCGAGGCGGTTGGTGCGCCAGTCGCGGCCGCTGGCGGGCCGGGTCAGCAACCCGTTGTCGCCGAGGACGAGGTCGGAGCCGGCGCCGCCGAGGATGTTGTCGGCGCCGTCGGGCTGGCCGACACCGCCCGTGGGCACCGTCGAGCTGACCGCGGAGGAGCCGCCCACGAGGTCGTCATCCTGAGTGCCGCCGAGCACCAGGTCGGAGCCCTGGCCGCCCTCGACATAGTCGGCCTCGGAGTCGCCATCGACCTTGTCGGCGCCGCCCTGGCCCAGGAGCACGTCCTCGTGGAGGCCGCCGGTGATGGTGTCGGCTCCCGAGGTCCCGGAGACCGGGAGGTCACCGAGGTCGTACGGCGTGATCGCCCGCTGCGCCGAGACCCGGTTGAGGGTCAGGGGGCTGCCGACCTCGGGTGCGACCGGTCGGGTGAGCGCCCCGTTGTCGCCGAGGACGACATCCTGCCCGGCGTCGCCGGTGAGGGTATCGCCGCCGTCGGGCTGGCCGGTCACCGTCGGGTGGGTGCCGGCGAGTGAGGTGAACGAGCCGCCCAGCACGTCGTCGTCGCCCTCGTCGCCGCGCACGACATCGGCGCCCTGGCCGCCCTCGCCGTAGTCGGCGCCGTCGCCCAGCGAGATCTCGTCGTCGCCGCGCTGGCCGAACACGAGGTCGGTGTCGCCGCCGCCCTCGATCCGGTCGCCACCGAAGCGGCCGGCCGCCGGGGCGCTGGTCTCGTCGGCGAGGTCGATGCCACGGGTCGTGACCAGGCCACGGCCGATGGTCTGCGGGTGGGCCGCGCCGCCGCGGGTCACCGCGGCGTTGTCGCCCGCGATGACGTCCTGGCCCGCTCCACCCGACAGGACGTCGTCCGCGTCGGGGCGCCCCGCCTCGGTGCCGCTGAACAGCCCGGTCGCGAGCTCCGAGGAGCCGCCGATCAGGTCGTCGTCACCGGCCTCACCGAAGATCCAGTCGGACCCCGGGTTGCCCTCGGCATGGTCGTCGCCGTTGCCGCCCAGGACGGCGTCGTCGAACAGGCCGCCGTAGACGCGGTCGGCGTCGTCGCCGCCGACAAGGTAGTCGTTGCCCCCAATCGCCGCCTCGGACGAGCCGAGGTCGGTCGGGTAGGGCGCGTCGGCCGCGACATCGCTCTGCGCGTTATCACCGATGACGATGTCTTCGCCGGCCGCGCCGAACAGCCAGTCGCCGGCGTCCGGGGAACCGGCCTTCGACGTGCCGCCGAGCACCACGTCCGCCTCGGTGCCGCCGTCGACCCAGTCACTGCCGCCATTGCCCTGGAGTCGGTCGGAGCCGGTGCCGCCGTAGACGCCGTCGTTCCCGCCGTTGCCGTAGACCTGGTCGTCGCCGGCCTCGCCGTACGCCTGGTCGCGCCCGCTGCCGCCGAAGACGAGGTCGGCCGCATCACCCGCGTAGAGGTGGTCGTCGCCCCTGTTGCCGCAGACCCGGTCCGCCGCACCGCCCGCGTACACCCAGTCGCCGCCGCCGCCCGCGTTGACGACGTCGACGCCGTTGCCGCCGAGGATGAGGTCGGCCGCATCGCCCTCGACCTCGGTCTCGCCCGGCTGGGCGCTCACGGGGTCGGACTGGACGTCGCACGCGTCGACCGTCGTGTCACCGAAGATCGTCGAGGGGCCGTCGGAGCCGTAGATGTGGTCGCTGCCGGTGCCGCCGACGAGCAGCTTGGGGCTGCTCCCGGCCTCGGGCAGCACGCCGACGTCGCGGGCGCCGCCGAGGACGTCGGTGACCTCGTCGGGTCCGCTGACCGTGGCCGGCGCGGCGATGACGTAGTCGTTCCCCGGGCCGCCGTACAGCTTGTCGGAGCCACGGCCGCCGGTGAGGACGTCCGGGCCGTCGCCGCCATAGACCGTCGCGCTCTGCTCCGGGAGGGACTCCACCGTGACGAAGTCCAGACCGTTGGAGCCGTAGACCGTGTCGTTGCCGATGCCGGTGTTGACCGTGTTGCTGTCGGTCGCGGCGTCGCCCGAGCCCGGGTCGCTCTCGCCGATGGCGTGATGGCTGCCGGTGTAGACGGTGTCGGTGGCCGACCCGCTCTTGAGGACGTCGCTGCCGGCGCCGCCCACGAGCACCGAACCCTTGGCCCGGTAGAGGGCCTCGAGCTCCGGCGTGCCGCCCTTCGCGGCGTTGATGCCGGCCGCCTCCGCGAGCGGGCTGTCGTTGGCGGTGCCGATGGTGTCGTCGCCGCCGTTGCCGGACAGGACGACCCGGCCGAGGCCGGCCGCGATCTGGTCCTTACCGGAGCCGGCGGGGTTGATGGCGAAGAGGTCGTCGGGGTCCGCCAGGGTGGCCACGTCGATGAGCGCCACCGGATCCTTGGTGGTGCCCGGCATCGCCGGCGCGAGGGCCGGCTTGGCCGAAACGTCGGGGCCGAGGACGAGCGACCCGTCGCCGGAGACCGTGTCCTTGCCGTTGCCGACGGTGATGATGTCGCCGCCGGCGCCGCCGGCCACGTGGGCCTCGACGCTGTCGGGGGCCTGGGTGAGGTCGGTGCGATCCGTCGTGGTCACGACGTCGGCGCCGCCGCCGCCGTCGACCCACGAGTCGCCCTCACCGGTGCGGATCGTGTCGTCGTTGTCGCCGCCGAAGACCACGGCCTTCTTCGTGAACGCGATGGGCGCGTCTGCGTTCTCCACGGGGGCGGAGCCGCCGGTGAAGCTGACGGTCAGCTTGCCCTCATACCCGCGGCCGTCCAGGACGACGGTGGAGATCGCGGTGCCGCCCTCGTCCGGGAAGCTCTCGGTGAGACCGAGGCCACGGACCTCGACCGCCGGCGGGTAGGTGACGTCGTCCAGGACGTAGCCCGGAACCTGGCGGACGACCCACGCCTCGTCGGCCTTGTTCCCGGCGTCCCAGGCCTTGTCGCCGCGCGTCCCCTCGCCGCCGAGCCTGCCGGCGAAGAGGTAGAGGGTCGCGCCCACGGTGCCCGCGAGCCTCGGGGGCGGCGGGGTGCAATTGGGTTTCAGGTTGAAGTCGAGCAGCTTGATGTTGACGAGGGTGAAGTCGAAGTCGACGGAGAACGGACTGAACCCGATGACGACGAACACCTTGATGTAGAGCGAAAGCTCTCCCCCGACGTTGAACAGGCAGATCGGGTTGTTCGCGACCGCGGCCGCGAACTCGAACAGCCGGAACTTGCCGTCGTTGTTCGGGTCGTTCCAGTAGAAGCCGACGGTCAGCTTGATCCCACCCACGACGCCGACCTCGAGGATGCCGATCGACACGGAGGCGCCGGCCTCGAGGTAGCCGGTGAACTTCACGACCGGAATCGGGACGCCGTTGTTGTCGACGGTCTTGAAGTAGAGGCTGTCGAGCACCTGCGCGCCGTCACCGGTCTCGATCGCCTGGCGGATGCCGAAGGTGTCGAAGCCCGCGGCGATCCGCAGCTCGACCGAGGCACCGCCGCCGATGACCATCATCACGGGCGGGGGCGCATAAATCGGGCCGAAGGACTTCTGGAACTGGAAGCCCAGCGACAGCGGGCCGCTGTCGAACTCGACCAGCGGGATGTCGCCGCCGGAGATCAGGCCGAACAGCAGCGTCGGGTCCTCGATGACCGGGATCGACAGGCCGGCCTTCAGCCCGGCCACCAGCGCGCTCCGGGGCACCACCTTGTCTTTGAGCTGCCCGGAGCCGTCCTTGGCGTTGATGTTCTTCGTGGCGTCGCCGTCGGGCTTGTAGGTGTCCGGGCTCTTGTCGATCAGGCTGGGCCCGGTCGCGGCGTTGGCCGTGGTCGTGGCCGCCCTGGCGCCGAGCAGCGTGAAGCTGCCGATCTTCACGCCGCAGTCCGTCTCGGTGCATTCCACGCCCTTAAGCAGGTCCTTGACCGTCTTGAGGGCGTCGAGGAACGGCTTGATCTTCGCCCCGCCCGGGAGGGTGTTGAACGTCTCGCCGAGGGACGCGATGGTCACGGCCTGCCCGCCGGCGGCCTTCGACAGGTCGGAGATGACCGGCATCGGCGTGAAGATCGTGTCGATGATCGGCTGCAGCGGCCGGGCGGCGTCGACGACCTGCTTGAAGTACGGCGCGAGGGCCTGGCCGAAGAAGTCCCCGGTGTTGAGGGTGACGTTGTTGAACGCGATCTTCAGCCCGCCGGTGTCGCTCGGCTTGACCGGGGTCGTCGGCGGCGTCGCTGACGTCGTGCCCCACGACCAGGTGAGCCGGAAGTCGGTGGAGACGCCCGGGAGCGCCGCGGTCGCCGACGCCTTCAGGTGCCAGTTGATGTCCACCTTGGCGTTGACGCTGACCACGATGACGTCGCGGACCTTGAGCCGGGACATCTCCGCGAGGGTGAGGTCGGTGTCGACGTCGGGGCCGTCCTTGATGTTGATGCCGAAGTGGCCGACGAACTCGGGGAGGTACTCGTCCGTGGTGCCGGTCTTCGGCCGCTTCGTGACGTCGACGTCGATGATGGCCAGCTGGGCCTTGAGATCGGGGGTGCCGGCCGTCGTCGACCGATCGAGCTGCAGGCTGGCGCCGACCTCGAACTCGTTCGGGTCGTCGGTCTCGACGTAGAAGCCGCGGGTGCGGCTCATCCCGATCGAGAGGTCGAGCGCCCACCCGACGGAGCCGCTCACCCCACCGTCCGGATCGTCGGTCTTGACCGAGAGGCCCGGGAGGCCCAGGTCGACCGGAAGATGGCCGCCGAGGCAGTTGCCCTTGCCGCCATCGGTCGTGTCGTCCTCACAGCCCTTGGCCGCCGACACCTTGCCCTGGCCGAGGGTCAATCCAACCTTGACGCCCTCGATCTGCAGCACGGGGGTCTCCGACTCGCAGTCGGTCCCGGGGACGCGGGCGTAGGCGACGGTCGCGGCCACGTAGGCAGTCGTGGGGGCGACCGCGAGCTTGTCGGTGAAGGTGATCGTGGCGCCCGAGGCGACGGTGCCGACGACCTTGAAGTCCGCCATCACCGGTTCCGTGGTGCCCTTGGTGGCGCGAAGCACCTTGTAGCCCGTGGCCACGTCCACCTTGTCCCACCCGACGGTGTTGGCTTTGGTCGCCGACAGCGTGCCGTTGGTGACCTCCGCGCTCTCCGAGGGGATCGAGTCGTGGATGACGCCCTTGGCGTCCTTGTACTCCGAGACGACCTTGTAGACGTAGGTGGTGGTGTCCTCCGCGGTCACGGTGTTGGTGGTGGTGACCGGCTGTACTGTCGGGGGCTCGAGGGTGCCGGTGCAGGTGAAGGTCACCGTGACGGCGGACGTGAGCCCCAGCTCCTCCCTGAGCTTGGTGTTCAGCAGGTCGGTCGCGTTCCCGACAGTGCTGGGGTCGCCGTACTTCTCCAGGAACGCGTCGAGCTTGGTGCGCGTCTTGCCCATGAAGTCGGCACCGGCCTGCAGATCCTTGCCGATGACGGGCATCGCGCCGTCGTCGGACGCCGTCCGGAGCGCGGTCTCGGCGTAGAACAGGTACTGCTTCAGACCCTCGGCCAACGAGTCGAACTTGAAGCCCGAGCCGTCGAGGATGTTCTGCAGGGTGGGGGGAGGCGTCACGGTGGTCTGGGCCCCGCCGAAGACGGCCGCGAGGCTCTCGCCGGCGGCGTCGAGTTCGCTCACCACGGTGAGCGGGCCCGCCGAGGTCCCGTTGACGAACACCGGGAAGTCGGCGCAGAGGACGACCATCGCAGGCGTCTCGACGTCCTCGTTGCCGGCCACGTCGTCCGCGCACTCCTCGGTGCTGGTGACCCCGACGTCGAAGCCGCCGGAGAAGAAGTCGCCGATGGCGGGGGTGTCCCCGGCGGCGGCGCCGCCGATCGACACGCCGAAGCCGGCGTGGAAGCTCCCCTTCTCGCCCTCCGCGTTCCGGCCGAGGTCGAGACTGATCGGGCCGATGCTGGCCCCGATGTAGCTGTCGTTGGCGTCGACCTTGAAGCTCAGGTCCAGGCCGGAGTCCGCCTTCACCACGCGCGTGTTCTCGATCGGGTCGAGCATCGCGGCGGCACTGAGCGGCAGCAGCAGCGTCAGCTTCACGGTGCCCGTCACGCCGATGCTGAGCTCGCCACCGGCGGCCGCCCCGATGAGCTCCTGGTCGCCGAACTCCAGCGCCACGGCGCGCGAGACCGTGAAGTCCCGCTCCCAGGTGAGGCCGAGCCGCAGCTGCGGGCCGTCGGCACCGCCGTCCACGAGCCCGAAGTCGATGTCGGAGGACTCGCCGAGCGCGTCCTCCGCCATCGCGACCGTCTTCTGCAGGCTCGAGGGGGTCAGCGCCTGGAGGCGATGCATGGCGCCCAGCAGCTCGTTCTCGACGAGGTAGGGGGTGGCATCCGCCGGCACGGTGTTCAGTTGCGGCGCGATGCTGAGGGTGTGATCGGTCCGCTCGACGATCACGGCGATCGTCGAGCCGATGACGATCTGGCGCCCGATGAAGGCGTCGGTGAAGGTCTTGCGGCCGTCGGTGAGCTTGGTGGTGGCGAGAACCAGCGGCGTCGTCTCCGTCGCCGCCGAGCCGGCCACCTGCGTGTACGTGACGCCGTCGGCGCCGCTGGCGCCCGCGCCGATCAGCTGACCCACCGAGGAGCCGACGAAGGGGATCGGGACGTCGAGGCCGCCGCCGGTCATCGTCGTCAGGTCGCTGCCGGCGGACTGGAAGGCCGCCTGCACCCCGCCGAACAGCGAGTTCGGGTTGTTCGGCTCGAAGTTGAGGGCCTTGAGGAGGTCCGCCCGCGACGCGTCCTCGGGGGTGACGGTGAGGTCGCCATCGTCGATGCCGTTGGCGAGGTCCGCCACCGTGCCGGTGACGGTGACCTGGGTGGTGTCCTCGTCCTCGGCGAAGGCGTTGGGGGCGTCGTCGACGGAGATGTCGAGCACCGCGCTCACCGTCCCGCCCAGCTCCTGGCTGAAGACGTCGCCGGTCGTGTCGACGCGCGCGGCCTGAAGCTGGACCTGCTCGACGAACGCCGGGATCGCGATGTCGCCGGATTCCTTGAACTTCAGGATCTGCAGGTGCTCGCCGTCCGGCACGGTCATCGTCACGTCGCCGCCAATGGACAGGGCGAGGAAGCCGCTGGACGTGGCGATCTGCACCTCAGAGGTGATGCTGGCGTCGGCCACGAGGAGGTTCCGGTCGGTCCGCCGGAACAGCACGCGGTCGGCGGGCAGCGGCAGCGAGGTGATGATCCTGGCGAGCCCACTGTCGTCGATCTGCTGGAAGGGGCACGGCGCGGTGCCATCGCCGGGGTCGCAGTCGCGGACGACGGTGCCGTCGGTGTCGGTGTAGGTGAGGGCCGGGCTGAGGTCGAGGGCCATCGGCAGCGTCACCGTGACCTCCGGGGTGACCTTGGCCGTGGACACATCGGCGTTCGCGACCGCGATGCCGGTGGTCTCCTCGAGGGAGTCGGCGAACTCGGGGGCGCCGGTGCGGGGGTCGGCCGCCTCGATCGAGAAGAGCGTGCCGTCCGCGGGCTTTCCGCCGACCCAGCCGTCCCCGGTGATGTCGAGGCTGTTGCCGTCGGTGACCTCGCCGATGATGGCGTAGGAGGAGCCGGCGTTGACGCGGCGGCCGGCAAGCTGGGCCCCGGCGGTTCCGTCCGGCCCGTTGAAGTCCACGCCCGTGGCGTCCAGGCCGTCGGCACGATAGGTGCCCTTGCCCGTGGTCGGCGCCCCCAGGATGTTCAGCTCGAGCTCGCCGGCATCGGCGCGGGTGGCGCGGATCGTGAAGTTGACCCGGCTCGTCGCGACGTCGAACGTCGCGGCGTCGGCCGTGGTCGCGTCGGCCTCGCTGCCACTGAGGACGTCGAGGGTCCACCCGAAGTCGGAGTAGGCGGCCGAGTCGAGGGCGGCGAGCATGTCCTGCAGCGAGGCGAACTTCGGCTGGCCAGGGGTGTCGTCATCCGGATCGGCGTCGGGCACCTGATCGGCGAGGAAGAGCTTGAGGCCACCCGCCGCGTCGATCGCGTTGGCGATCGAGCCGCGCATCAGCGGCAGGTTGCCGTCCTCGGCGTCCTGCATCCCAAGGACGGCGGAGGCGGCCTGGGAGAGCGAGGCGGCCAGGTCGCGGGGGGTCATGGTGAGGAAGGGCTTGGCCTCGTCCGGGATCACCGCGGTCACCAGCGGCGTCTCGAACGTCGCCCCCGCGGCGTCCGAGATGAGTGTGACGGTGGTTCCGACGGTCGGCAGGCCGGCGACGAGATCGCTGGACCGGGGGGTGGCCACCAGGCTTCCCGCCAGCGAGCCCGTCCGGACAGCGGTGACGATGCCGGTGGCGGCGCCGGGGGCCGCCAGCTCGCCGTCGTCCGGGTCGGCGTCGGTCTCCGGGTTGTCGAAGGCGAGGGAGCCCGCGGCGTCGTTGTCGGGGTTGGCCCAGCTGGTGGTGACGCTGCTCGCCAGCGAGTAGTCGTCCGGGCCGTCCTGGCCGACGACCTGGACGCCGAGGATGCCGAGGCCCGCGTTCAGCACCTTGCCCGCCGGCAGGTCCGCGCCGGTCGCGATGCTCAGCACGGGCTGGGTGAGCACGGCCTGCTCCCCCGCCGCGTCGTAGACCAGGGTGAACGATCCGGTCAGCGTCCCGGTCACGTCGATGCCGCCGCCGGTCGACAGGCTGATGGTGCCCGCCTGGTCGCGGATGTCGAGGCCGGCGTCCGAGGTGACGGTGTGGGTGAAGCCGACCGCGACCGAGTGGTCGTCCGGCTGGCTGGCGGTGAAGGCCCAGCCGGCGGCGACGTCGTCGGCACCGTCGAGGTAGTTCTTCAGGTCTGTCAGGGTGGCCTGATCGGCGAGCTCGTCGAGCGGCCCGCCGGCGTCGAGCGCGGACGCGAACGCGGTCTTCAGCTTCACCGACTCGGCGGGCGTGATCGCCAGCGTCGGGAGCTGGCGCGACAGCTGGGCACTCGAGGCCAGCTGCGGGATGAACTCGCGTGCCAGGCGATCGAACAGGGTCGTCACCGCCGCGGTGGGGTCGTCCTGCGGGCCGGCCGCGTGGGCGGGCGGGACCGCGGTGAGGGCCAGGCCAGCACACAGTGCCAGCGAGACCGACGATGCGATGACAGACCTGTAAGAGGGGCGCACGGCGGAACCTCGGGTATCTCCGGGCTCAGTCCCCCCCGACACTGAGGCGTGGTCAGGCGCCCGGACCGGCACCCGTCATACAGGACCCTCGAGCGTGAGGACCCACTCCTGCCTTGAGGGCCCGTCCCGTGACAATTCATCACTGCGAACCCGCTCCGAAAAGTTCCCATCAAACGACGGTGTCTCACATCATCCATTCGCACTATGGCGACTGACCGGTGTCTCTGCTAGGTCGCGCAGGGACGCCGGGTCTCACCGGAGGCGTCCCCCGTCGTCGTCCGAGGACGGCTCGGCCCCCACCGCGAGCGCCTGGGCCCGCCTGCCGGGCGGACGTGAGCCGCCGGCGGCTCGTAAGCTGAGGCCGGGAGGAACCGTGGCGCAACGCATCCTGGTCGTCGACGACGAGGCCCCGATCCGCGCGGTTCTGCGGGCCTACCTGGCGGCCGAGGGCTACGCCGTGAGCGAGGCCGGCACCGGGGCGGACGCGCTGAGGGAGCTGAGCCGGCAGGACGCCGGGTCCATCGATCTGGTGCTGCTGGATCTGGGGCTGCCCGACCTGGGCGGGCTGGACGTCCTGCACACCATCCGCCGCACGTCCGAGGTGAGCGTGATCCTCGTCACCGCCCGGGCCGAGGAGGTCGACACGCTGATCGGCCTGTCGGCCGGCGCCGACGACTACATCGTCAAGCCGTTCAGCCCGCGCGAGGTCGTGGCCCGGGTGCGGACGGTGCTGCGCCGCGCGGCCCGGGGCGAGGCCGCCCCGCCGAACGTGGACGCGACGCTGCGCTTCGAGGGCCTCAGCATCGACCCTTGGCGCCACGAGGTGTCCGGTCCGGACGGCCCCGTCGCGCTGTCCGCCCTGGAGTTCGCGCTGCTCACCGCGCTGGCCACCGAGCCCGGCCGGGTGTTCTCCCGGGCGCAGCTGCTCGAGAAGGTCTGGGGCTACGACTTCTACGGCGACGAGCGGGTCGTGGACGTCCACATCCGCGGGGTGCGCTCGGCGCTGGGGGACGACGCCTCCCTGCCGCGGATCGTCGGCACCGTGCGGGGCGTCGGCTACAAATTCCTGCCGCGGCCGCTGCCATGAGGAAGCTGTCGCTGCGACTCATTGCCTCGCACCTGCTGGTCGCGGTGCTGGGGGCCCTGGCCACGTTCCTGGTCGTCCGGCAGCTGGCCCCCGCGCTGTTCGACGAGACCGTGCGCCGCGCCCAGGCGACGGGCACCGGCCGCGTTCCCGGCCAGGGACTGGGCCCCAACAGCGGGCTGCGCGATCAGTTCGCGACCGCGGTCGACCAGGCGCTGCTGCTCGGCGCCCTGGTGGGCCTGGCCGTCGCCGCCGTCGCCGGCTTCCTGGTGGCGCGCCGGGTGCTGGCACCCCTCGGACGGGTCCAGGAGGCGACCCGCCGGATCGCCACCGGGGACTACGCCACCGTGGTGACCCCGCCCCGGATCGAGGAGCTGGCCGCCCTGGCCACCGACGTCAACCTCCTCGGACGGGCGCTCGGCGACGTCGAGACCCGGCGCGTCCGGCTGCTCGGCGAGGTGGCCCACGAGCTCCGCACCCCCCTCACGGTGATCGAGGGCTACGTCGAGGGGATGATCGACGGGGTGCTGCCCACCGACGAGGCCTCGCTGGCCCTCATCAGCGAGGAGACCCGCCGGCTGGCCCGGCTGTCGGACGACCTGTCGATGCTGTCACGCGCCCAGGAGGGTCGGCTGGTCCTGCGGCCCGTCCGCGGCGAGTTGCGCGAGCCGGTGATCGCCGCGGCGGAGCGGCTGCGGCCGCAGGCCGAAGACGCCGGGCTGACGCTGCGGCTGCTCCCGGGGGAGCGGGCGCTCCCGGTGACGGCGGACGCGGATCGGATCGCCCAGGTGATCACCAACCTGGTGGGCAACGCGATCCGCGCGAGCGAGCCGGGCGGCACCGTGACCCTCGACTGCGCGGCCGAGGGCGATCGGGCCGTCGTTCGGGTGTCCGACACCGGGGAGGGCCTGGCCCCCGACGACGTGGAGCGCGTCTTCGAACGCTTCTACCGGGTTCCAGGGCGGCGCGGCGGCGGCACCGACGCGGGTTCCGGGATCGGCCTGACCATCGCGCGCGACCTCGTCCGGGCCCACGGGGGCGAGCTGCGGGCCGCCAGCCAGGGCCGCGGCCACGGCGCCACCTTCACCCTCACCCTGCCCCTGGACGCGTAGCCCGGCCCCCGACGGGACGGCGCCGGCCATTAGCGCAGCGCGGTGACGGCCGCTCGGACCGTCTCCCTGTCGAAGCCGCTCGTCCGTCAGCTCCTTGAGCTGCCGAACGGGATCCGCGTCCGCGGACAGGCCCGCGCGCAGGTCGGACGTTGGTCATCGTCGTGCCGCTGGGGTCAGCGCAGCGGGCAATCGGGGTTGGTGCCGCGGTCGCCCCGCTGGCCCGCGGCACCGGGGGCTCCGCGTCCGGTGCCCGGCCCGGTCTCGCCGGCGCCAAGGCCCTTCCCGGACCGGTTCATGCCCTGACCCATCCCGGCACCGTCCGGCCCCCGGCCCATGCGCGACCCGTCCGGCCCCTGGCCCGGCCCGATCTCCTGGCCGGCGGCGGCCGCCTCGAACGCCCGCAGGTGATTCTCGGAGGCGCGCTTCAAATTCCCCAGCACCCTGTCCACGGTGGCGTTGCCGGACGCCGCGATCGCCTTGTCCAGGTCGGCGATGTCGGTCTTCTCGACCGCGATCCCCACCGCGTAGGCGGCCTCGAGCGAGGCCCGTCCGTCCGCGAGCAGCTTGTCGTAGAGCGACTGGAGGGCCGGATCGGCGTAGGTGCCGGCCGCCAGCCCCGCGCCGGGATCCTTCAGGCCGAACTCGACCAGCAGACGGGCGACCGCGTCGACGTGGCGCTGCTCGCTGACCTTGATGCGGCTGAACACGGTGGTGCCGCCGTACTGGGCGTCCAGCGCGGTGTAGAGGTCGCGCGCCACCCGCTCCTCCTCCAGCATGAACGCCAGGGACGCCGCGGTCGGGGCGTCCAGCACCGCCGCCGGGGCGGCGAACGAGGGCGTGGCGATCGGGGTCGGGGCCGCCAGGGCGGTGGAGCCGGCGACACCCAGGCCGCCGATCGTGAGGCCCGCGGCGGCGAGGGCCGCCACCTTGGCGAGGGTCGTGTTGAACATGTCGGTCTCCTGGTTCTGCGTTGTTGTCCAGGACGCTACGACGCTGGTTTGAAGGCCCCGCCGCGCTGGTGTGAAGCT
This sequence comes from uncultured Micropruina sp., assembly GCA_964492685.1. GTDB lineage: Bacteria > Actinomycetota > Actinomycetes > Propionibacteriales > Propionibacteriaceae > Micropruina. The sequence goes on along the minus strand of CAZBMH010000017.1, from coordinate 9,262 downwards.
TCCGTGAAGCGTCCCCCCGCTGCCGCGTCGGCTGCTGGTTGCCCCCGCAGCAACCCGGACGAGGGCGTCCGGCCCGGCGGGGTGCGTCCCCGCGTAGGCTGGCCGGGACGCACAGGGGGTGCCGTGACCGACTTCTTCGAGATCTTTCAGCCGGGGTTCCGCCATCAGCGCGAGCAGCAGGACCTCGACAAGATCCTCGTCGTCGAGGGGAAGTTGGGTGGGACGGGCCCGCGGCCGCTCGATCTGGAGTCCGGGGCCGTGACCATCGTCATGCCGCGTCGAGCACCCCAGGCCGCCCCCGAAGAGACCACCTCCCCGGACGGGACCCGCGCGGGCAGCCCCAGCTCCTGATGTCCCGCCCTTCGGGGATGCGTCACCGTTCGGCGACACCCGCGCCGCCGGGCGACCGCCCGGCCGCCGCGCCTCAGGGCAGGCAGACCGCCGGCAGCTCGAACCAGCGCAGCTCGTCCAGGTCGCCGGTCAGCTCGGCCGGGGACGCCGGACCATCGGGGGCGGCGGCGAACAGCGCCCGCGCCTCGTCCAGGTAGCCGCCCAGCGCCTCCACGGGCGCGGTGACCTGGTGACGCGGGTAGTCCATCGTCCCGGAATCGTAGGAAACGTCCGCCAGCCGCAGCGGCGGCTCGATCGCGCCGCCCCGGTGATGCCACAGGCCGCTGTCCAGGTCGAAGCGGTAGTCGGGCAGCAGCTTCCAGCCCTCGGCCGCCACCAGCCGGACGGCCTCGATCACGTAGTCGGCGACGGCGTCCGCGACGAAGTAGTTGAAGTTGACCCGCACCCAGCCCGGCTTGATCCCCTCGCAGCCGCGGGCGATCTGGGCCTCGAAGGCGTGCGAGCGTTCCAGGTCGATGCCGAGCAGCCGGTGACCGTACGGCCCGGCGCACGAGCAGCCACCGCGGGTCTGGATGCCGAACAGGTCGTTGAGGAGGGCGACGACGAAGTTGTGGTGGAGGTACCTCCCGGACGGCGCCCGGACCACGAAGGAGACGATCGACAGCCGCCGGGCGTCCAGGTTGCCGAGGATCTGCAGCGCCGGCTCGGCCCGCCAAACGGTCATCGCACGCGTCAACAGGGCCGCCTCGCGGGCCTCGATCGCCGCGATCCCGACGGCCTCCTTCAACTGGAACACCAGCCCGGCCCGGATGGACTCGATGATCGCCGGGGTGCCGCCCTCCTCCCGCTGCACCGGGTCGGCGAGGTAGCGATGCTCGGACGGGTTGACGTACATCACCGTCCCGCCGCCGGGCGCCTCGGGGATGCGGTTGGTCAGCAGGGAGCGGCGGACGATCAGCACCCCGGGCGTGCCGGGGCCGCCGATGAACTTGTGCGGCGACAAGAACACCGCGTCCTTGTCCGCGTCGCCCCCCGCGCCCATCGCTATTTCCACATACGGAGCGCAGGCGGCGTAATCCCAGAACGCCAGGGCGCCGTGCTCGTGCAGCAGCGCAGTGATCCCGTCCACGTCGGTCCGGATGCCCGTGACGTTCGAGGCCGCGGAGAACGACCCGATCTTCAGCGGCCGGTCGGCGTGACGCACCAGTTCGCGCCGCAGCTGCTCCTGGTCGATGTGGCCGTCGGCGTCCTCGTGGATGGTGATGACGTCCGCGATCGACTCCCGCCACGGCAGCTCGTTGGAGTGGTGCTCGAAGGGCCCGATGAACACCACCGGGCGTTCGTCGGCCGGGATGTGGTCGGAGAGCCGGTAGCGGTCGTCCAGGGACGCCGGGATCCGAAGCCCGAGGATGCCCACGAGCTTGTTGATGGCGGCGGTGCACCCGGAGCCGGTGAAGATGACGGCGTACCGCTCGTCCGCCCCGCAGGCGTCGGCGATGATGCGCCGGGCGTCCTCGCGCAGCCGGGTGGTCTGCAGCCCCGTCCCGGACGCCTCGGTGTGGGTGTTGGCGTAGCGCGGCAGCACCTCGTCGCGCAGGAATTCCTCGATGAAGTCGAGGCTGCGACCGGACGCGGTGTAGTCGGCGTAGGTGACCCGGCGCGGCCCGTAGGGCCCGGGCATCACCTGATCGTCGCCAATGACGGCGCCCTGAATCCGACGCAACAACCCCTGCGAATCACCCATGCGACCAACTGTAGGGACCTCACCTGCCCCCGCCACTGCCGGCAGCCCTCTGAGCTCTCCGCGGCGCCTCAGTTGGCGCGCCCACGTCGGCTAGAATCGTGCGACACACTGTCGTCGCCACCTCCGATGGATCCCTCTGCGACGTGGCGGCCACGCCTGCTCGACGGGAGGTGAGCCATGGACGACCCGCCTCAGGCCGGGTCCTGGTCACGCCGGGCGCTGGTGCGCAATTCCGCGTGGACCCTCCCCGTCATCCTCGCGGCCACGGCGGCCCCAGCGATTGCCAATTCGGTGGACGGGGCACCGACGATTCCCCCGCTCAGCTCGACGAATTGGACGCTCACCGCCGTCGGCACCCCGAAGAAGGACGGGGCGGTTTTCGGGACCAACACCACGGGGTCCTATCTCAACGTCACCGCCGATCCATCCAACAACAGCACGTGGAGCCTCACGGCGAGCACCTCGATCTACGTCGTGGCGGGCACCATCTACCACTTCGCCTGGTCCTACGTGGCCTTTGCGAACAACCCTCGTCCCATGTCCGCCACACTCCAGGTGAACGGAACGAGCCTGGCCGGCGGCGTCAGCACCGCGACCTGGAGCGGGACCGCGGTGACCGGCACCGTGACCCAGAACTACACCGCCACGGTCACGGGGATGGTGACGCTCTCGTTCTTCTTCACCATCTCGGCCAGCGGCAACACGACCGGTGGCGACGACTTTCTGGTCTACGCCCCCACCTGCACGGTCTGACCGCCGCGCCGGGGGTCGAAGCCGATCTCATCGACCGCTCACCGCTGTCACCCGGCGTCTCTACCTGCGCGCTAGGGCGCGACGGCGGCGAACGCTCCCTGACACCGAGATGCCGGTGATGAGATCGGCGCCGTCCGGCCGGGTGAAACTCCCGACCAACTGGCCCCGGGGTCACCGGGCTGGGAGGATGGGGCCTGGAGTGCTGGGAAGTCTGGTCAGCGACGGGCTGGGCAACACCACGAAAGGCACCATGACCTCGACATTCACCACCCTGCAGCGGGCGAGCCGACGCGAACTGCGTCGGATCAGGGGCATTCTGCGCACCGAGTCGGTCGGCGGCATGATCCTGCTGGGGGCGACGGTGGCCGCCCTGCTCATCGCGAACCTCGCCCCCGACTTCTACCTCGGGCTGCGCGACGCCTACTGGGGCGCCGACATCGGGTCGCTGCACCTGCGGCTGACCGTGGGCCACTGGACGGCGGACGGGCTGCTGGCCATCTTCTTCTTCCTGGCCGGGCTGGAGCTGAAGCGCGAGTTCGTGATCGGCGACCTCCGCGATCCCCGCCGGGCGCTGGCCCCCGTGGTGGCGGCGGCCTGCGGAGTGGCCGTCCCCTCGCTCCTCTACACCCTGGTTAACCTCAATGCGGGCCCGGACGCGCTGCGCGGCTGGGCAATCCCGGCCGCGACCGACATCGCGTTCGCGCTGGCCGTCCTCGCCGTGATCGGCAGCCACCTGCCCAGCGCGCTGCGGGCCTTCCTGCTGACCCTGGCGGTGGTGGACGACCTGATCGCGATCCTCATCATCGCGGTCTTCTACAGCGAGGACCTGAACGTCGGCTTCCTGGTGGCCGCGCTGGTGGCGGTCGCGGTCTACGGCGTCGTGGTGCGCCGCTGGCGACGGTGGTTCGAGAGCGTCGGCTGGGCCGCCTGGGCCGTGCTGCTGCCCCTGGCGTTGGTCGCCTGGGCGCTGCTGTACAACTCCGGGGCGCACGCCACCATCGCCGGCGTCCTGATGGCGTTCACCGTGCCGGTGGAGGCCGAGGACCCCACGCACGACCTCGCCGAGACGCTGGAGCATCGGCTCCGCCCGCTGTCGGCCGGGGTCGCCGTGCCGCTGTTCGCGTTCTTCTCGGCCGGGGTGATCATCGAGGGCCCCGCCCAGATCGTCGACGCCCTCACCGGGACGATCGGCCTCGGCATCATGGTGGCGCTCGTCCTCGGCAAGCTGATCGGCATCACCGGGGGCACGTTCCTGGTCACCCGACTCCCCGGGTCGGAGCTGCACCCCGACCTGTCGTGGGTGGACGTCCTGGGCGTGTCCCTGCTCGGCGGCATCGGCTTCACCGTCTCGCTCCTGATCAACGACCTCTCCTTCGAGCCGGGGAGCACGTCCGCGGACGCCGGGAAGATCGCCATCCTGGTCGCCTCCGTGACGGCCGCCGCGCTCGCTGCCCTGGTGCTCGGGGCCCGGAACCGCCATTACCGCGCGCTCGAGGCGAGCAACCCGGACGAGGACGACGACGCGGCCTGACCCCGGGGCGGCCACGTCCGACCGCCCCGCCCGCGGACGATCGGCACCGGCCGGCGCCTTCGCCCGACCAGCCCCCGGCCTCGCCCCCCGGGCCGGCGCAGGACCGTCCCCGAGCCGGCCCATCGTGTCCCCCGTTCGGGGGACTTAACTCTGGTTATGAAACTGACCGGACGGTTGGCCGAGCCCCACTTTCGCCATATTTTGTATACACACGCCACATTGCGTTCACGGGAGGGACCGGGATGTTGGTACGTCATCAGCGCGTTTGGGGCGCGCTCGCCTTGATCCTCGCCGGCCTGTCATTGGTCGGCGGACAGCTCAGCTCGCTCGCCTCGTACCGCGAGGCCCAGCCCGACGGCCTGCATCCGCTGATGGGCGGCTGGCTGGCCGCGTGGGATCGCGCGATCGGCGGCGCCCTGGACTGGGCGCCGCCCGAGACCGTGCACCTGCTGCTCGGCAAGGTGTCCGGCCCGACCCTGGGGGTCATGACCATCGTCTGCTGGCTGATGTATCGGCGGCATCACCGACGGCCGATCGCCAGGGCGGCCTGGCTGGCGTTCCTGGGCGCGCTCGTCGCCGCCAGCCTCTCCCTGACCCTCGAGTTCTGGGCGCAGTGGACCGAGCGACTCCCCGAGCCGCTGAGCTCGCAACTCGCGGCGGCGTCGTGGTGGTCGTCGCTCGCGGTGGTCGCCACCAGCACCGGGGTGGGGGTGCTGTGGCTGAAGACCACGCACCGGCCGCGGGCCGCGGGCTGGGCGCTCGCGCTGGCGGGCCCGCTGTTCCTGCTGTGGCTGATCCTCGGCATCGGGTACCCGCTGTTGGCGGTGAGCATCGCCTTCGGCCTCGCCGGGCGACGGATCCTGGTGGTCCCGGACCAGCGCTACGTGCTGAGCCCCCGCAGCCATCCCGTGCGGTTCGTCCGGCGCGGACCGGCCCACGGCCCGCTGCTGCTGGTGCCCGGCGTTCCCGCGGCCGTCCCGCCGCGCACGGGAGGCTTTGTACACTCGGCCGCATGAGTGGTGGCCTCGCTGCATTGCTGGACGACATCGCGACCCTGGCGAAGGCCGCGGCCGCGTCGCTGGACGATGTCGGCGCGGCCGCGGCGAAGGCCTCGGCCAAGGCCGTCGGGGTGGTGGTCGACGACACCGCGGTGACGCCGCGCTACGTCCACGGCTTCCTGGCGAACCGTGAGCTGCCGATCATCTGGCAGATCGCCAAGGGGTCGCTGCGCAACAAGTTGGTGTTCATCCTCCCCGTGGCCCTGCTCCTGAGTCAGTTCCTGCCGTGGTTGATGACCCCGCTGCTGATGGTCGGCGGCTCCTACCTTTGCTACGAGGCGGCCGAGAAGATCTGGGAGGCGCTGGGCGGCCATCACCAGTCCGCGGACGACGCCGACGGGCTGCCCGAGCTCGGCACCCCCGAGCACGAGAAGGTGATGGTCAGCGGCGCGATCCGCACCGACTTCATCCTGTCCGCCGAGATCATGGCGATCTCGCTGGCGGAGGTGGCGACCGAGCCGATCCTGAACCGGACGGCCATCCTGATCGTGGTGGCCCTCGCCATCACCGCGCTGGTCTATGGCGTGGTCGGCCTGATCGTGAAGATGGACGACATCGGCCTGATGTTGGCCGGCCGTGACGGCAAGGGCGCCCAGGCGATTGGCCGCGGCCTGGTCAAGGCGATGCCGGTGGTGATGCAGGTGCTCTCGACGGTCGGCATCGCGGCGATGCTGTGGGTCGGCGGCCACATCATCCTGGACGGCGTGAACACCCTCGGCTGGCATGCGCCGTACGAGTTCGTCCATCACCTGGAGGAGGGCGTCGCGGCGGCCCTGGCCCCGGTGGCGGGCCTCGCGGCCTGGGTGGTGGAGACCCTGGCCTCGGCGGTCATCGGCCTGGCGGTCGGCGGCGTCCTCGTGGTCGTGATGATGGTCGTCGCCCGGCTGCGCGGCAAGCCCGGCCACTGACGGCGACGCCCGCCGCTCGCACGGGCGAACCCCTGGGGCTACGCTGGCAGTTCACTGACCACAAGGAGCGACCATGGCTGAGACGCCCGCGACCGATCCCGCGATCGACCCCAAGGCCGCCATGAAGGCCGCCCTCGACCGGAAGAACGCCGCCTCGTCCAAGGCCGGCCAGGACCACATCAACGCCACCCGCAGCTCCGGCCACGCAGCCGGCGCCCAGGGCGGCAAGCGGCAGTTCCGGCGCAAGTCCGGCGGTTAGGCCGGACCATCAAGGGCATCCTCGGCAGTTGACCCCGGACCGTGAGAACGATCGTCGGCGGCTCAGAGCGGTCAGCGGCTGAGCAGCGCGCCAGGCGGCCGCGTTAGCTCACGTCCGGCTCCTCCGCGATGACCTCGGGTAGCCACACGCCGCGCCGCTCGGCCCGCCAGCGATCGAACACCAGGTAGCCGCCGATCACCAGGAACGTGAGCCCGGTCGCGAGCGCGCCGACGGCCAGCGTCCAGCGCGGGCCGACGGTGTCGCCGACCCAGCCGATCACCGGGGCGCCGAGCGGGGTCCCGCCCAGGAAGATCGCCATGTAGAGCGCCATCACCCGTCCCCGCATGCTGGGCTGGGTGGTGAGCTGCACACGGGCGTTGGCGGCGGTCATCACGGTGAGAGCCGCCAGACCGACCGGGATCAGCATGATCGCGTAGCTCACATAGGTGGGCGCGAGCGCCAGCGCCCCCTCGCACACGGCGAACACCCCGAGCGCCCCGACGATCAGCCGGAGCCTCGGCCGGCGGCGGCGCGCCGCGAGCAGCGCCGCCCCGAGCGTGCCGACGGCCATGATCGTCCCCAGCAGGCCGTAGGCCTCGGCCCCCAGGCCGAAGACCCGGGTGGCCATCAGGGCGTTGGACAGCTGGAAGTTCAACCCGAACGTGCCGAGCATGAACACCACGGTCATGATGACGATCAGGTCGGGCCGGCGCCGGACGTAGCGCAGCCCCTCGCGGACCGCGCCCCGGCCGCGTCGCGGCGGCGCCGGGCGGAGTTCGGCGGTGTTCAGCAGGGCCAGGGCGACCAGCGGCCCCGCGAACGACAAACCGTTGAGCAGCAGGGACGGGCCCACGCCCCAGGCGGCGATGCTGAGGCCCGCCAGCCCGGGCCCGACCAGCCGGGCGGCGTTGAACGAGGCGCTGTTCAGCCCCACCGCGTTGGTGAGCAGGTCGAGCGGGACGAGTTCGGAGGCGAACGCCTGCCGCGCCGGGTTGTCGAAGGCGCTGATGACGCCCTGCACCGCCGCCAGCGCGTACACCTGCCACAGCTGGGCGCTGCCGGTGAGCACCAGGGCGGCCAGGGCCAGCCCGGTGAGCATCCCGAGGGACTGCGTGAGCTGCAGCAGCCGCCGCTTCGGGTAGCGATCGGCGAACGCCCCCGCCAGCGGCGACAGCAGCGCGATCGGCGCGAACTGCAGGCCGGTGACGACGCCGAGCGCGGTCGCCGAGTGGTCGGTGAGCTGGGTGAGCACCAGCCAGTCCTGGCCCACCCGCGACATCCAGGTGCCCACGTTGGAGACCAGCGAGCCGGCGGCGAACAGCCGGTAATTCCGCAGCGCCAGCGAGGCGAACAGGGGAACCCGGGACGAGGCCGTCCCGTGCTCGTCGGCGTCCGGGGCGTCGCCGTCCTCGGACAGGAGCTCGGGCACGAGCTCGGGACGCCCTCGGGCGAGCACGGGGCCGCATCCGGGGACGGGGCCGCGCAGGGCCACCGGCCCAGGGACGCCGTCGCCGTCCGGGTCGCGGCTCATCGTCGCATCAGCTCGACCAGCAGGTCGGTGGCGCCCCGCAGCAGCGCCTGCTGCTCGGGGTCCAGCCCCTCGACGAAGCGCACCATGAAGTCGTCGCGATCCCGCCGGGTGCGCTCGATCAGCTCCCGCCCGTCCTGGGTCAGGCTCACCAGCTTCTGCCGGCCGTCGCTGGGGTGGTCGTCGAACCGGACGAGGCCGGCCTCGGACAGGCAGCGCAGCGTCCGGGTCATCGACGGCTTGCTGACCCGCTCCAGGCTCGCCAGCTCGCCGGGACCCCGCGGCGTCTCGCGCAGCGCGGACAGCACCGGCACCCAGTGCGGCGGGACCTCGCGGCTGCCCTCGTAGCGGACCCGTCGGGACACCTGCTGGCAGGCCAGGCGCAGGTCGCCGGCGAGTCGGTACAGCGGATCCCGTTCGGTCATATCGTTAGCCTAGCTCATTAGCTTTGCTAACTATCTCCCGCCCGCGGAGCCGCCCACCGCTGAGCTGGCCCTGGCGCCCGGGGATCGCGGATCACCGGGCGCCCTCGGCCTACGCCCTCAGCGGCCGACCCTGACCGTCCAGGTCGCGGGCCCCGCCGCCCCGCCGGACTATCGGTCCTCCAACCCCCACGGCGAGCCGTAACCCGCCGGCTTCGGGGCCGCCAGCAGCTCCAGGAACGGGACGGCGTCGAACGCCTCCGGGCCCTTCACTCCGGCCCCCGACCACACCCCCGTCGCCAGCAACTCCAGGGCCACGATCGGGTTGATCGCCGTCTGCCACACCACGCACTGGGCACCGTAGTCGCGCATCGAATCCGCGTTGTCGACCACGTGATACAGGTACGTCCGGCGCGGCTGCCCGTCCTTGCCGGTGCCCGTCACCCACACCCCCGCGCACGTCTTACCCTCCATCCGCGGCCCGATCGACGCCGGATCCGGCAGGCAAGCCGCCACCACATCGCGCGGCGACACCTCGACCCCCTTCACGCTCACCTTGTCGGTTCGATCCAGACCCAGCTCGTGCAGCGTCTTCAGGATGCCGATCATCTGATCGCCCAGGCCGTACTTGAACGTCACCTTGTCAGCGTCCAGGAAGCGCGGCATCAGCAACACCTCCTCGTGCTCCACGTGCACGCACTCCACCGG
>CAZBMH010000016.1:0-36844 GCA_964492685.1 uncultured Micropruina sp. | reverse complement strand
CGAGCACGTGCGCGGCATGCTCGACCTCAAGAAGCGCGGGGCGGTGGTCTTCGACTACGGCAACAACATCCGCGCCGAGGCCAAGACCGCGGGGGTGGCCGATGCCTTCGACTTCCCGGGCTTCGTCCCCGCCTACATCCGTCCGCAGTTCTGCGAGGGCCGCGGCCCGTTCCGGTGGGCGGCGCTCTCGGGCGACCCCGCTGACATCGCCGCGACCGACAAGGCGATCCTCGAGCTGTTCCCCGAGGACGAGAAGCTGCGCCGCTGGATCACCATGGCCGGCGAGCGCGTGCACTTCCAGGGCCTACCGGCCCGCATCTGCTGGCTGGGGTACGGCGAGCGGGCGCGTGCCGGTGCGCGCTTCAACGAGATGGTCGCCTCCGGCGAGCTGAAGGCCCCCGTCGTGATCGGCCGGGACCACCTCGACTGCGGCTCGGTCGCCTCGCCGTACCGCGAGACCGAGGCGATGCTCGACGGCTCCGACGCGATCGCCGACTGGCCGCTGCTGAACGCCCTCACGGCCACCAGCGCCGGCGCGACCTGGGTGTCGATCCACCACGGCGGCGGCGTCGGCATCGGCCGCTCGATCCACGCCGGCCAGGTGTGCGTGGCCGACGGCACCGAGCTGGCCCGGCAGAAGCTGGAGCGCGTCCTCACCAACGATCCCGGGACGGGCGTGATGCGGCACGTGGACGCCGGCTACTCCCATGCCAAGGACGTGGCCCGCGAGCGGGGCGTCCGGATCCCGATGCTGGACGCCTGATGGCCCTCCCCTCGCCCGCCACACCGGACCCAATACCGCAGCGACCAGGCCCGTCGCGCTCCAGCGGTACAAAAGTGACCGATGACGGTCACTTACGTGACAGTGGCGCCCACCCGGACGGCGAACGACCCGCGCAACCAGCACCGCAGCGACCAGACCCCCTGCGTCCCAGCGGTACAAAAGTGACCGCTGACGGTCACTTTCGTCACAGTCAGGCGCTGGCGGGAAGCGAACGGGCGCCGCAACCGGGATCCTTCTCCGCCTCCGCCTCCGCCTCCACCGGCGACTCCACCGGCGCCGGGGGCGCGCTGCTCGTCGACCGAATCGGCCAGCTGGTCACCAACGACCCCACCCTCGGCGAGGGGCCGCTCGGGCTGCTGCGGGACGCCGCCGTCGTGGTCGTGGACGGGCGGGTCGCCTGGGTCGGGCCGTCCTCGGCCGCCCCGCCGTGTGACCGCCGGCTCGACGCGGCGGGGGCGGCGGTGATCCCCGGGTTCGTGGAGTCGCACAGCCACCTCGTGTTCGCCGGCGACCGGGCCGCCGAGTTCGCCGCCCGGATGGAGGGGCGCCCCTACGCCGCCGGGGGCATCAGGACGACCATCGCCGCCACCCGCGCGGCCACCGACGACGCGCTGGCCACCAACCTCGGCCGGCTCGCCGCCGAGTACCGCCGCCAGGGCACCACCACGATCGAGTGCAAGTCCGGCTACGGCCAGACCGTGCCCGACGAGCAGCGCTCCGTCCGCCTGGCCCGGGAGCACGCGGACGAGGCGACCCTGCTCGCCGCGCACGTCCCGCCGCCGGAGTACGCCGGGCGCGTGGACGACTACGTCCGCCTGGTGATCGAGAAGATGATCCCCGCCTGCGCGGCGCACGCCTCCTGGATCGACGTGTTCTGCGAGCGCGGCGCCTTCGACGCCGACCAGTCCCGCGCCGTCCTGGAGGCGGGCCGGGCCGCGGGCCTCGGCGTCCGGGTGCACGCCAACCAGCTGACCGCGGGCGCCGGGGTGCGCCTGGGGGTCGAGTTGGGCGCGGCGTCGGTCGATCATTGCGTCCACCTGAGCGACGCCGACGTGGCCGCGCTGGCCGGCTCCGACACCGTCGCCACCCTGCTGCCGTCCGCCGACTTCAGCACCCGCGGCCCGTACCCGGACGCCCGCCGCCTGCTCGAGGCGGGCGTGACCGTGGCGCTGGGCGCGGACTGCAACCCCGGCACGTCCTACACGACCTCGCTGCCCTTCGTGATCGCGCTGGCCGTCCGCGAGCTCCGGATGACCCCGGACGAGGCGCTCTGGTCGGCGACCGCCGGCGGCGCCCGGGCGCTGCGGAGACCCGACGTCGGCGGCCTCGGCGTCGGCCAGCGCGCCGACCTGCTCGTCCTGGACGCGCCCACGCACCTGCACCTCGCCTACCGCCCCGGGGTGCCGCTGGTGGGGACGGTGCTCAAGGACGGAATCCCGCTCGGCTCCTGACCCTCGTCGGTTCCCGACCCCGTCCGACGAGGGCGCGCCGGCCGGCAAACTGTCCGAGGTGCCTCCATCCAGACCCGGGGCCCCTCACCGTCAAGAACACGCCGAGTCGTGCGCCGACTCCTAGGCCACCTTCCTTGAACCACCTGGGCCCTTCAGGGCCCCCGCCACGCGAGCTCGACGCCCCGGTCGTCGCGTCCCCGATCGGTGCATCAGCGACCGCAGTCGGTCACCCACGCGCCAAGGAGAGTCGTCCGCCGCGCCGCGGGTGCCCGCGGCCCGTGCTCACGGCCGGTCGGCATCGGGGTCGGCGCTGAGATCAGGCGTCAGCGGAGCAGGTGGCTGTCGGTGAAGGCGGCGGTGCCGGTTAGAAGCGCGGTCGCGTCGGCGACCAGGGTGTCGCACTCGGCCCGGACGGCCGCCGCATACTCGGCGTCGGTGACGTCGGCGAGGTTGATCAGGGCGTTCCAGACCCCCCCGCGGACGCCGGCGAAGCCCAGCTGCACCCCCACCGCCCCGTCCGTGAGCGAGGCCCGGTTGCCCTCGCGGGCCACCCGGTCCGCCAGCCGCATCGCGGCCAGCGAGGCCCGGGCGGTGTGCAGCGGCACCTCGATCGCGACCTTGAGGCCGTCCTGCATCGCCGCGGCGCGCGCCTCCCGCTGCTCGGCGGTCGCCTGCGGCAGCCGGCGGGCCTCCATGAAGGCGTTGAACGCGTCGGTGTCGGCGTCGATCGCGGCAACCAGGTCGTCCTTGACGGCCTGGGCCGCCACCGAGATCTCCACCATCGCGGCGTCGACCTCCGCAGGCCCGCCGCGCCCCTGGGTGAGCGCAGCGACCATGGACGCGAGGGCGGCGGCCAGCGCGCCGGCGAGGGCGGCGATCGAGCCGCCGCCGGGGGCCGGGGTGTTGCGGGACACCTCGTCCACAAGCGCGGACACGCTCAGCGAGGCCAGCGGCCCGGGGTCGGCTGGCAGACCGAGCACCTTCGTCCGCACCTCGAAGGGCGACACGTCCGCGAGGCCCATCGACTGGACGGCGGTCGCCAGCAGGTCAGCGACCGGGATGCCGGGGGTGCGTCCCTGGCGGGCCAGGTAGAACTCGCCGGCGGCTCGGAGGGCCTCGTACGGAACGAGCCCCACGATCTCCGACCCGGTCACCACCAGCCCCCGCTCGGCGGCGAGCCGGCGGGCCTCCTCCAGCACCAGGTGCACCGGGGTCACGTGGTAGTCGGTGAGGTTGATCGAGATCTGCGCGCGGTCGAAGGTGTCGACGAACCAGCCGATCGCCTTGCAGTGCTCGAAGAGGCCGGGCTTGTAGACCTTGCGTCCCATCACGTTGTCGGCCCGGACGTCGTTCAGCGCCAGCAGCGCGGGTAGGTCATAGTCGTGGGCCTCCCGGCAGTGGGCCACGGCGTCGGCGAAGCTCTCGCCGACCCACGCGCACGTCCCGCAGGCGAAGGCCCCTTCTCCATAGGTGAGAACGGCCCCGCGGGAGTAGACCGGGGACGGGTTCGGGGTGCGGGCCACCCGTCCCTTCTCGCGGAGCTCGAAGGCGATGTCCGTGGCCAGCGCCTTGTCGCGGGTGTTGAGCGAAACGTTGTACGCGATGAGGAACTCGCGGGCGCCGGTGATCAGCGCTCCCGCCCGGGCGTGCGGCGCGGCCGGCCCGAAGTCGGGGGCCCAGTGCGGGTCGGCGAGCTTGGCCGCCAACCCCTCGTACTCGCCCTTGCGGACGACGGCCAGGTTGCGGCGCTCGGGCGTGGAGGCCGCGGCCTCGTAGAGGTAGACCGGGATGCCCAGCTGCTCCCCGACGCGCCGCCCGAGCCGCCGGGCGAGCTCGGCGCAGTCGTCCAGCGTGACCCCGCTGACCGGGACGAACGGGCAGACATCGGTGGCCCCCATGCGCGGATGGGCCCCGTGATGGGCGGCCATGTCGAGCACCTCGGACGCCTTGGCGACGGCGCGGAACGCCGCCTCCTCGACCGCCGCGGGCGCCCCCACGAACGTGACGACCGTGCGGTTGGTGTCCGGCCCGGGGTCGACGTCGAGCAGCCGCACCCCCGGCGTAGCCGCGATGACGTCGGTGATCTGCCGGATCTTGGCCTGGTCCCGCCCCTCGGAGAAGTTGGGGACGCACTCCACCACCTGCGAACTCATGCAGCGACTATCCATCCGGCCGGGCACTTCCTTCCCGGATCGGGCGACCCTCGTCTGATATCCGAGACGGACGGCCCCCTGCGGTGACGCCTGGGGACGAGGAGAACGACCAGGCGTCACCAGGCCAGCCGCCACCCCCGAAACATGTGAATTCCCCGGGATTCGGCGCCGCCGCCCGGCGCGTCGATCGACACCTCGGTGAATGCCGGTGACGTGGCGACGTGTTCAACCGTTCGGTGGATTCTTGCTTCAACCTTCCGATGCACCCCGGGCCATTGACCGACAAATTCAACCGGAACAATCGTTTTGACAAGGCATGATGGCGACTTTCAAAGGTCGAATAATTGAAGCCTTGAGCTTGCTTATCCGCGCGGCGGAGGGCCGCTCCTGGCCCGCCAGCCGGGGTCCATTACCATCCCCCCTGGGGATTTCACCTACCCCTTTTGTCGCATCGGGAGAGACAAATGCCAATCACGCGCGCCATCGCCACGGGGACCGGGGCCAGCCCTGGCGTCCGTGGCCCCGCCAACCCGCTGAGTCGTCGGACGCTGGCGCTCGGGGCCGCCTGGACCGTTCCGGCGATTGCCCTCGCCGCGGCCGCCCCGGCCGTCGCGGCCTCGACACCGCACCCGCCCGGCCTGAACGGTTGGGTGACGATCGAGAAGGACTGCAGGCCGCTGTCCCTCGACATCGACGGGCGGGGGACCTTCACGGGAGGCGGCACCAGCGATCGCGGCTTTTGGGTCTTCACCACCAACTCCACGACGCCCCCCACGGGGGCCTACCTGGTCTTCTACATCCCCACCTCAAGCCTCACCTGGACATGGGCGGCCGCAGCGGGCAACGTCGGATGGTCCGTCCCAGTGATGACCACGGACAACACGATTGCCCCGCCGATCGCCGGCTACACCCGCTACGTGACCTATTACACCTGGACGTGGACGTACAACAGCACCCACCAGGCCTGGGTCGCCGACGGTCACCTCCACGTCACGGCAACCGCCAGCAGCAGCCCCCGGCAGTGTCCGTCCATCAGCCTGTACACCTACCGCAGCGTCACCTACGACGGGCAGACGATCAGCGTCACCCACGGCCCGGTGACCCTGTAGCCACGCCCTTCCTCTGTCGTTCGGGGTCGCCTGCTAGCGTGCCGCCATGGCGGAGTCGTCGACGTCCCCGGCGGTCGGCCGGGCGCTCGACATCCTGTCGTACCTGTCGCAGCGGACGGGGACTGTGGAGGCGTCCGCGATCGGCCGCGACCTGGACCTGCCGCGATCCTCGACCTACCACATCCTCACCGTGCTGGCCGAGCGCGGCTTCGTGGTCTACGTGCCCGAGGCCCGCGGCTACGCGCTCGGGGCCGCCGCCTTCCAGCTCGCCAGCTCCTTCACCGCGCACGAGCCGCTGGAGCGGCTGTCGCGTCCGGTGATGGCCCGGATCGCCGCCAAGCTGGGCATCGTCGTCCACCTCGGCATCCTGCGCGGCAACAACACCCTGTACCTGCTCAAGGAGCACCCGCCGAGCCAGGGCGACCTGGAGCCCACGCTGGTCACCGCCGTCGGCGTGCTGCTGCCGGCGCACCTGACGGCGAACGGCCGGGCGATCCTGGCCCAGCTGGGCGAGGCCAACGTGCGGGCCCTGTACCGGCGTCCCGGCGACTTCGTCTCCCGGACGGGGCGCGGCCCGCGCTCGATCGCCGAGCTGCTCGCCGAGCTGGAGACCGAGCACAAGCAGGGGTTCTCCGAGGAGATTGAGCTGGTCACCGCCGGGCTGCGTTCGGCCGCAGTCGCCGTCTTCGACCTGCACTCGCAGCCGCTGGCCGCGCTGAGCTGCACGTGGCGCTCCCGGATCGCGGCCCGCGAGCGTGATCCGATCATCGACGTGCTGCGGGCCGGCGCCGGGGAGATCACCCGGCGCCTCCAGGGCCGCACTCCCTGATCACGCGCCCGGGCGGCCCCCGGGGGCTCCACCGATCTCATCATCGGCAACGACTGTCACAAAACGTCCGTCACTTTCACGTTATTACCCGACAGCGGCGAACGCTTCCCGACAGTGGTTGCCGATGATGAGATCCGGTTGCCACCCCCCGGACCGGGTGGGCCGTCAGGGGAGGGGGCCCGTGACCCGCTCGGCGGCGGCGACCAGCTCGCCGGACGCGACCAGCCCCACCACGGCCTCCAGCTCGGGGGCCAGGAACCGATCCGGCCCCGGCCCCCCGACGACCTCGCGGATCCGGTCGCGCACCGCACGGATCGCCGGCGCCTGGGGCAGCCCGCGGAGGTCGCCGGCGCGGGCCGCGGTCAGCGCCTCGCCGGCGAGCACCCGGGCCAGCCCGTCCAGCCCCCGGCGCAGCTTCCGGGCGGCGTGCCAGCCGAGCGACACGTGGTCCTCCTGCATGGCGGAACTCGGGATCGAGTCGACCGACGCCGGCACTGCGAGCCGCTTCAGCTCCGCGACGATGCCCGCCTGGGTGTACTGGAGGATCATGTGGCCCGAATCCACCCCGGGGTCGTCGGCCAGGAAGGGCGGCAGGCCGTTGCTGCGCCGCACGTCCAGGAAGCGGTCGGTGCGGCGCTCGGAGATGGACGCCAGGTCCGCCACGGGGATGGCCAGGAAGTCCAGGACGTAACCGACCGGCGCCCCATGGAAGTTGCCGTTCGACTCGACCCGGCCGTCCAGGGTGACCACCGGATTGTCGATCGCGGCCGCCAGCTCGTGGCCGGCGATCCGGCGTGCGTGCTCCAGCGTGTCGCGGGCCGCCCCCGACACCTGCGGCGCGCAGCGCAGCGAGTAGGCGTCCTGGACGATGACGCAGCCCGGGTCGTCGCGGTGCGAGGCCACCACCGCCGAGCCCGCCAGCACGGCGCGCATGGTGGCGGCCGCGACCGCCTGGCCCGGCTGCGGACGGAGCCCGACGAGGTCGGCGGCCAGGACGTGATCGGTGCCCAGGAGCGCCTCGATGCTCATCGCGGCGATGACGTCGGCGGTGGTGAGCAGCCGTCCCAGGTCGTGACAGGCCAGGACGAGCATGCCGAGCATGCCGTCGGTGCCGTTGATGAGCGCCAGCCCCTCCTTCTCGGCGAGGGTCACCGGAGCGATGCCGGCCTCGGCGAGGGCGTCGGCGCTCTGGCGCTTCCGCCCCTCGGCGTCGCGGACGACACCCTCCCCGATCAGGGCCAGGGCGCAGTGGGCCAACGGTGCCAGGTCGCCCGAGCAGCCGAGCGACCCGTACTCGTGGACGATCGGCGTCAGCCCCGCGTTGAGCACGGCGGCGTAGGTCTCCGCGACGATCGGGCGGACGCCGGTGCGCCCGGTGGCCAGCGTGGACAGCCGCAGCAGCATCATCGCCCGGACGACCTCGCGCTCCACCTCGGGGCCCGACCCGGCGGCGTGCGAGCGGATCAGGCTCTGCTGCAGCTGCGTGCGGCGCTCGGTCGGGATGTGACGGGTGGCCAGGGCGCCGAAGCCGGTGGACACGCCGTAGACCGCGCGGTCGGACGCGGCCAGGGTCTCGATGTGGCGCCGGGTCGCGGCGATCGCCGCCAGCGCCTCGGGGGCCAGGACGACCCGGGCGCCGTGACGCGCGACGGCGACCACCTCGTCCGGGAGGAGCGGCCCGACGCCGACGGTCACGGTCTCGACGCCCGGGTCCTCGACGCCGCGGACCCCCGCCGGCCCGTCACCGCGGGCACCGGCTCCCGCGTCGGGCTGGACAGGGTCGGGCGCGACGGTGTTCATCCCCCCACTGTGCCCGCGCTCACCGGGATTGCCGCGACCCGTCACCCTCGCCGTCTCGGATTCCAGATTGGCCGGCGACACCCGGGCCCCCTCCGCGGTTCGACCGCAGAACTTGTCGCCAGGGTGGGGTTCCCGCGCCGTCGCGACGGCCCGGCCGCAGAACATGTCGCCAAGGCGCCCTTGGAAGTCCGCAGAAGGACAACTTCTGCGGCCGGGCTCGCAGACGCCGCCCTCGCCCGCCTCATGGCGACAAGTTCCGCGGTTCAGTCCCCCTCGGCGCCGCCAGGCAGGAGAAGGGGCCGGACCAGGTGCGTCCCACCCATCAGCCACCCGCGATCGACGGTGGGCCCCACGGGTGTTCCGTCGCCGGGGCCATGGGGCTAGCCTCCGTCAATGACCTCCATCACGCCGTTCCTGTGGTTCGACAACAACGCGGAGGAGGCGATGCACTTCTACGCCGACCTCTTTCCCGACTCCAGCGTGGGGCACATCGAGCGCTACCCAGACGAGTCCCTGGACGAGCACTTCGTGGGCATGACCGGGAAGGTGCTGACCGGGTACTTCACCCTGGCTGGACGCCAATTCCAGTGCCTGGACGGCGGCCCCGCGTTCGCCTTCAACGAGGCGATCTCGCTCATCGTCGAGTGCGCCGACCAGGACGAGATCGACCGCTACTGGGCCGCTCTCTCGCACGTCCCGGAGGCGGAGGCGTGCGGCTGGTGCAAGGACAAGTACGGGCTCTCCTGGCAGATCGTCCCCACCAACCTGGGCGAGCTGATGACCAGCCCCGCCGCCATCCAGGCGATGATGAAGATGAAGAAGATCGTGATCGACGAGCTGCGGGCCGCCGGGGTGTGAGGCCGGCCCCCTGGCAACCCGCCCGCCGCGCCGCCGCGGGCCGCCCCGAACCGGCACGACGTGCTGGCGCCTTCGCTGGCGATCATGATCGCGCAGGCCGACGGCGGCAGCTACGTGGTCGCCGACCGGGCCGCAGCGCAGCGGGCGTTCCGCACCATCGCCGAGACGCCTCCCCCCGCGCCCACCCACGGGACGCGGGCACGCGCACGCCTCGTGCGTTGGGCACGCCGTAGGATCGAACCCATGCCCGTCCGCTCACCCCAAGGCCGGCCACCCGTGGGAGTCCTCCCGTGACCATCCTTCGGCAGCTGTGCGTCGCCGCCGCGGCGGCGCTGGCCCTGAGCGCGTGCAGCCCGGTCTCCCCGACCGTCGCGCCGTCCGCGTCGCCGACCACGCCGTCCCGCGCGACGACGATCCACCTGGTCGCCGCCGAGTACTCGGACGCCACCAAGGACTTCTGGGACCGGTTCGCCCGGACCTACGAGGAGAAGACGGACTTCGCGCTCACCGTCGAGCTGATCGCGTGGGACGCCATCGACCAGCGGTCCGCGGCCATGGTGCAGGCGGGGCGGGCGCCCGACGTCCTGAACCTCAACGTGTACGCCGGCTACGCCGACGACGGCCTGCTGTGGAACGCCGACGAGGTGCTGACCCCGGCCGCCCGCGAGGACCTGCTCGGCGCGTTCCTGCGGTCCGGCACGTACAACGGTCAGGTGTACGGCTTCCCGGCGCTGAGTTCGACCCGGGCGCTGTTCTACAACAAGGACCTGTTCGCCAAGGCCGGGATCCTCGCGCCCCCGGCCACCTGGGCCGAGTTCGAGGCGGCGGCCAAGAAGGTTACGGCGCTGCGCGGCAACGCCGTCGGCTACGCCCTGCCGCTCGGCCCCGAGGAGGCGCAGGCCGAGTTCTCCATCTGGGCGTTCAACAACGGCGGCGACTGGAAGACCGACGGCCGCTGGACGGTGGACTCGCCGGAGAACCTCGCCACCCTCACCTTCCTCCGCAAGCTCGCCCTCACCGACAAGGTCACGCAGAACGACCCCGCCGGGACGGATCGACAGCGCGCCTTCGACCTGTTCGCGGCGGGCAAGGCCGGCATGGTGGTCGGCTACCCGCCGCTCGGCGCCGTCCTCGACGAGGCGGGCACGGTCGACTACGGCGTCGCGCCGATGCCGACCACGCTGACCGCGCCGCAGACCTTCGGCGTCACCGACTACCTGATGGCGTTCCGCAACGAGGGCAACCAGGACGCCATCCGGGCCTTCTTCGAGCTTTTCTACGCCCCCGACCAGATCAACACCTACATCAAGGCGGAGGGGTTTCTGCCGGTCACCAAGTCCGGCCTGGAGGTGTTCGCCGTCGACCCGGCGCTGTCGGTCTACATCGACACGATGCCCAACGTGCACCTGACCCCCACCAACGACCCCACGTGGGACAAGGTGAAACGCGCCGTCCAGCGCTCCATCGGCGAGGGGGTCACGCCCGAGGGCGCCCCGGGGCTGGTCTTGGAGGCCTTGCAGCGGACGGCCGACACGCCGGGCTGAGCCGCCGGTCCCCGGGGGCGGGCCGGGGCCGAGGCTCAGTCGGTCGGATCCAGTTCGAGGTCGACCATCAGCTCGTTGGCCAGGCCCTCCAGCGCGGCCTGCAGCGCGGCGTCGTCCAGCCCGGCAGGCGCCCGGACGAGCGCGTCGGCCTCGAACAGCAGCCCACCCGCCATCGGCGCCTCGGTCGTCCCGGTCTGGAGCTGGTCGATGGTGACGCCGTGGGCGGCGAGCACCTGCGAGACCTGATGGACGATCCCCGGACGGTCGTGGCCCAGCAGGTGCAGGGTGAACGCGGTGCCCGGGGCTGCCCCCTCCTCACCGACGGGGGTGACGGCCACGTCCAGCAGCCCCTCGGCACCGAGCCCGGCGACCGCGGCCGTCAGGGCGGCGACCGCCCCGTCCGGCACCTCCACCAGGACGATGCCCGCGAACTTGCCCGCCAGTCGGGCCATCTGGCTCTCCAGCCAGTTGCCGCCCGCGTCCGCGACCGGTCCGGCCAGCGCCGACACCAGCCCCGCCCGGTCGTCCCCGATTGCCGTCAGTACCAGCTTCGCCATGCTGGCAGCGTAGTGGCGGCGCCGCCGCGAGGGCAGGGACGGCTGCGCGTCCGTGGCCATCGGACGGCGAAGCGGCGGCGCTCCTTCGGGCCTGGGCTGACCCACCAGCTCCCTGGGCCCGCCCGTCAAGCCGGGTTCCCCACAGGGTTCTCCACAGGTGGGGAGAACTTACATCAGTGTGATTACCGCCGCGGCGTCCCAACGGCGGCCGTCGTCCGCCGCCTCCTCCCGCCGCATCACCACGGGGGCTGCTGGCGACGCGGGCGGTTGCCATTGCGCCCGAGCCTCGCCGGAACTTTCCCGCGGACATGGTCGGCTGTCGGGGATCAGGGCTGGGCGCGGGTCACGCAGGTCGCGATCGCGCCGGCCCCCGTGCTCGCCTCCCGGGCGTACATGCGCCCCGCCGGATCGGTGATGCTGCAGGCGACGGTGTCCTCAGCGGCCGTGGAGGCCACCACCAAGCGGGCAACACCCCGGGGAAGCAGCACCTGCTGGCGGCGATTCCGGAGGACTTGCTCGTTGGCACCGGACAGCGAGGGGGACGACCACCCGAGCCACGCCGTGCCCCGGGTGGCGGCATCCAGGTTCCGCAACTGGACGTCGTCGGCGGCGGTCGGAAGGGGACCCGGGCGATCGATCGTGCGGACGAGGTGGCACAGGGCGACGCCGTCCGCCCCGTCCGCGCTCGCCCGGTGGCTCCGCCCCCCGGCGTCCAGCACGCAGGACCGTTCGCCGGTCTTGCCGTTCCCCACCACCGTGGCCGCCAGCACATAGTCCGCGTCGGTGTAGAACGTCACCACCGTCGTGCCGCCGCGTGTGGCCGCCGCGTAGGTGTGCCACCCGTCGCTGTAGTTCACCGTCGCGGGTCCGTCCGCGGTGACGGTCAGCGTCACCTTCACCGGACGCGCCGCGGTGCTGGCCGTGCTCGTGGGGGCCGCGGTGGCCCGCGCGGGGGTGGCGGAGGCCCCGGCCGAGGCAGGGCCGGACGCCGGCGACAGCGGCGCGCTGGTCGGGTGCACGCCCGTGGCGACCGGCTCGGCAGTGGCGGTACATCCGGCGAGCAGCGTCGACACGACGAGGGTGAACGCTCCGGCCTTCATCGTCCTGCTTCCTGGGGTCCATCGCTGACGTGCCTGCGAGCCTAGCCCCCCGGGCGCCAGACCCCGTTCCGCCGACCCTCGTGCACCGGCTTTGCGGGCAGCGCTGGCGCCGCGCCGGAGCCGTTCCCGCCTCGGGGCCGTCCTGCTCGGCCGGGCCACCGTCAGCGAGAGCGGGCCGAGGGAAACCCGCAAGACTTCTCGCCAGTCGCCGCTGCCGACCGCTCACCCACCGTCCGGTGCCTCGTTCTTCGAGTAGCTTCGCGGCCCCCGCTCGAGCCGGGTCGTCGCGCCCAGGCTCCCCTCCCGCGGGTCCTGAGGTTGCCAAGGACGTCCGGCCCTGTCATCCTGGATGGCTGCCCACCGCCGGGCGGTGCCGCGCGGGGCGTCCGCGTCCATCAGAGAAGAGTCGAGTCATGGTCCGCCCGCAGCTGCATCGCGAATCCGCGATGTTTGAGCCGCTGCCGCGCGCCCTCGACCTGCCCAATGCCGGTCCGGCGCGCCAGCGCTGAACCACGGGGCACGGACGACGACTCGGCACTCACCGAGACACCTTCGAGGCTGACACCGGCGTGAGCCGTGCCCCTGTTGAACACCATCACACCAACAGGAGGACAACATGACCCGTTACCCGGTGCCGCTGACCGGCACCGACAACACCTTGATGTGGGCCGACGAGGCCGGCATCGAGGACGCCGCGCAGCAGCAGCTGCGCAACACCGCCGCCCTGCCCTGGACGCACGGCGTCCGGGTGATGCCCGACGTCCACTACGGCAAGGGGGCCACCGTCGGCTCCGTCATCGCCATGCGGCAGGCCGTCGCCCCGGCGGCCGTCGGCGTCGACATCGGCTGCGGCATGACCGCCGTCCGGACGACGCTGCGTCCCGACCAGCTCCCCGACGACCTGCGGGCGCTGCGGCTCGGCATCGAGCGGGGCGTCCCTGTCGGGTTCGGCGCGCACCGCGACGAGCCGCGGATCGTCGCCACCGACGCGGACCTGACGCGGCGCTACCGGGCGGCGATGGCCGGCTTCGGCGGGTTGCGGGCCCACGAGCTGACCACGTCGGCGCGCTCCGGCGCCACCGAGCGGAAGGCGATGACCCAGGTGGGGACGCTGGGCGGCGGCAACCACTTCATCGAGCTGTGCGCCGGCGACGACGACCGGGTGTGGGTCACGCTGCACTCCGGCTCGCGGGGCACCGGCAACCAGTTGGCGCAGCTCCACATAACGGTGGCGCAGTCGCTGGCGCACAACGCCGGCCTCGTGGACCGCGACCTGGCGGTGTTCCTGGCCGGCACCCCGCAACTGGACGCCTACCTGCACGACCTGTGGTGGGCCCAGTCGTACGCGCTGCTGAACCGGGACGCCATCCTGGCCGCGGTGTGCGCCGAGCTCAGCCACCGGATCGAGGGGATCGGGTTCGAGGAGCCGATCCGCTGCCACCACAACTACGTGGCGGTGGAGACCCACGACGACGTCGAGCTGATCGTCACCCGCAAGGGCGCGATCCGGGCCGGCGCCGGCGACCTGGGCGTCATCCCGGGGTCGATGGGCACCGGGTCGTACATCGTCCGCGGGCTCGGCAACCCGGCCTCGTACGAGTCGGCGTCCCACGGCGCCGGACGGCGGATGTCCCGCAACGCCGCCCGGCGTCAGTTCACCGCCGACGACCTGGCGACGCAGACGGCGGGCATCGAGTGCCGCAAGGACTCCGGCGTGGTCGATGAGATCCCGGCGGCGTACAAGGACATCGACTCGGTGATCGCCGACCAGGCCGACCTGGTCGAGGTCGTCGCCCGCCTGCAGACCCTGCTCTGCATCAAGGGCTAACCGGGTGGGTCGCGGCACCAGCCGCGACCCACCTCGGCCGGGAACGAAGCGCCGCCCTCCAGTCGGGGTGCTGCGGTCAAGGCTGCCGGGTTCGCTGCGGGGGCGGCTCTGCGCACCGCCGGTCCCCAGCGTCGGTGGGCTCAGGGGCAGTTCACGATCGGCGCGCCGTCGTAGACCTGATACGTGTAGGTCTCGGAGATGGTCTGGCCATTGAAAGCCACCGTGACCGTGAAGGTTCCGCTTCGCGGGATGCTGCCGCAGTCCACCTGGCCGTAGGTGGCGGTGCTCACCTTCACGACCATCTGTCCGGACGCGTTGGTGGTCACGTTGGACACCGTCTTCTGGGTGCTGCTCTCACCGAAGCCCGAGGTCTGGCTGACCAGTGAGAAGCCGATCATGTAGTTGCCTTCGCCGTCGAAGGTCTGGTCGCCGGCCACCGACACCACCGCTCCGGCCGCGGGTGCGCCGTTCCAGGTAACCGCCAGCGTGAGGTTCAGCGTGGTGGTGGTCGTCGTGCTGGTGTTGGTGTTGCTGTTGGTCGACTTGGTGTCGCGCAGGTACAGGTCGTACCCGTTGGCGCCGATTCCGGCCGTGGCCAGGCTGACATCCAGAAGTCCGGAGATGGCGGTCGCCGGGGATGCCGTGGCGACCACGAGGACGGGCGCCGTCCACACCAGGCCGACCGCCACCCGGCGTCGGCTGATCAGACTCCCGCCGGTGACCACCTACGCAGCGTAGTAGTCGCCGTCCGCGCCCAAAGGCTGCCACGCGCCGAATGCAACCTTCGATGGAGCATCACCGGCGGGCCCGCCGTCACGGTCGGGAGCAGCCGCCCACGGGGACGAGGGAAGGCCGCACCCAGCCGGTGCGCTGCAGGCCGCGGGCAGCACGTCGATGAAGCTCAGACGCCCGTGGCCGGGCACGCTGCCATCGAGGCGGCGGGCGGGGCGAGTGGAGCCTCCGCGCCCCCTGTCGCCGGCGGGTCGCACGGGCGTAGCCTCCGAAGGGTCAGTTCACACAACCCCAAGGAGACTGATGTCCACCTCCCCGTTCCCCCACCGGCTGCTGATCTCCACCCTCGCGGGCCTGACCGCCCTCGCCCCCGGCCTCCTCGCCCCGGCCGCCCAGGCCGCCCCCGCCGGGCACCTGATCATCAACGAGTTCTACGGACGCGGCGGCTCGGCCAACCAGCCGTACCTGAACAAGTTCGTCGAGCTGTACAACCCGACCGCCGCCCCGATCGGCCTCGAGGGCCTGTCGTTGCAGTACCGCTCGGCCACCGGCACCAGCGTGGCCACCGGGGTCGCCGCGCTCCACGGCACCGTCGCCGCGGGGGCCTACTTCGTCGTGGGCCTGGCCTCCAACGGGACGACCGGGGCGCCGCTGCCCCAGGTCGACCAGGCGACCACCGTGCAGCCCTCCGGCACCACCGGGACGATCTTCGTCGCCCGGGGTGTGGCCGCCGTCAACCCGAATGAGGCGTCGGCGGTCGTCGACAAGCTCGGCTACGGCGGCTCGAACTCCCCCGAGACGACCGCCGCGATCTACGGCGACGGCGTCACCGCGCCCGCCAACTCCGTCCCCGGTTCCCTCAACCGCACCGACGCGGCCGACACCGACAACAACGCCGCCGACTTCACCTTCAGCGCCAGGGTGACCCCCGGGAAGGTCAACGACGGCTCCTCGGTCGACCCGCTGCCACTCGTGGCGACCATCGCCGAGATCCAGGGCACCGGCTCGGCCACCCCGCTGGCCGGACGAACGGTCATCACCACCGGCGTCGTCACGGCGGTCTACCCAACCGGGGGCTTCAACGGGTTCTACCTGCAGACCCCCGGCAGCGGGGGCGCCAAGGCGCCCGGCGACGCCTCGGACGGCGTCTTCGTCTACGGCCGGACGGACGTGGCGCTCGGCGACTGCGTCCGGGTGACCGGCACGGCCAAGGAGTTCAACGGCCTGACCGAGATCGATCGGGTGAGCCTCGAGGCGGTCGCCGGCTGCGCGGGGGTCACGGTCAGCGAGCTGGCCACGCTGCCGACGACGGCCGCCGCCAAGGAGGCCTACGAGGGCATGCTGGTCCGGCCGCTGGGCACCTACACGATCACCAACAACTACCAGCTGAACCAGTACGGGCAGCTCGGCCTGGCCGTCGGTGACGCGCCGCTGTTCCAGGCCACCGACGTGGTCGCCCCCGGCGCGACCGCCGAGGCGTACGAGGCCGCCAACCTGGCGAAGTACATCACCCTGGACGACGGCTCCAGTTGGGACTACCTGCGCAACGCCACGGCCACGGGCAGCCCGCTGCCCTACCTGTCGGCCGCCACACCGAGACGGACCGGCTCCTCGCTCACGTTCACGGCCCCGGTCATCCTCGACTACCGCTTCCAGTGGAACTACCAGCCCACCGGCCAGGTCGTCGGCGCCGCCGATGCCGACGTCCCCGTGAGCAGCGCGAACGACCGGGAGACCCCCGCCCCGGCTGTGGGCGGCGGCGCCCAACTGGCCTCGTTCAACGTCCTCAACTACTTCACCGACCTGGGCGAAGACGAGGACGTCTACCAAAACTGCCCGTCCTTCAATGATCGGGACGGCACCCCCGTCGGCACCAATGGCTGCGAGGTGCGCGGCGCCTGGACCGCGGCCGCCTTCGAGGATCAGAAGCGGAAGATCGTCGCCGCCATCAACGGCACCGGCGCCGAGGCGGTGGCCCTGATGGAGGTGGAGAACTCCGCCGGCATCACCTGGATCGACCACCACCGCGACTGGTCGCTGGCCAACCTGGTGGACGCCCTCAACGCCGACGCCGGCACCACCCGCTGGGCCTACGTCGCCTCGCCGAGGGTCACCCCGGGCAGCGAGGACGTGATCCGCGTGGCGTTCATCTACGACCCGGCGGTGCTGGATGTGCTCGGTCCCTCCTTGATCGACCTGGATCCCGCCTTCGCCAACGCCCGCTATCCGCTGGCCGCCAAGTTCAAGATCAAGAACTCGGGCAAGCCCTTCGTGATGGTCGCCAACCACTTCAAGAGCAAGGGGTCGGGCGAGGACGACGGCACCGGGCAGGGGCTGTCCAACCCGTCACGCGAGGCGCAGTCGCGCCAGCTGGTCGGCTGGGTGGATGAGCTGTTCGAGGACCAGGCGGCCTTCCTGCTGGGCGACTTCAACGCCTACTCGCGCGAGACCCCGGTGCAGTTGATCGAGGCGGCCGGGTACACCGAGGTGGTGAAGCAGTTCGACCCACAGGCGGCGAGCTACCAGTTCAGCGGCCGGCTCGGTTCGCTGGACCACATCTTCGTGAATGCGAAGGGGATGAAGCTGGTGACCGGGGCCGCGGTCTGGGACATCAACGCCGACGAGTCCGTGGCCCTGCAGTACAGCCGCCGCAACTACAACGTGGTCGACTTCTACGCCCCCGACCCGTATGCCTCCTCCGATCACGACCCCGAGCTGGTGGGCATCTCGACCACCAAGTGATGCCGACACCTCGGTCCCCCCGGGCCTTCCCTGGGGGGCCGGGGGCGGCGCCCGCGAGGACGGGACCGCCACCTGACAGGGAGGGACGACGCGGCCGGGCGACCGCCTCCGACGTCGTCAGGCGGTCTGGTGGGCGTCGTCCCCCGCACCGTGCAGCGCGAGACGGGCCGTCTCCAGGCTCTCGATGACCCGGGCCGTTACGTGGTGTTGCGGACCGAGAACGTCCAGCGCCGAACGGGACGCCGTCTCCAGCAGCGCGATCGCCTCCTCGCGGCGATCCGCCTGCCAATAGGCCTCGGCCAGGTTGCTGTGGCCGGCCAGCGTGTCCGGGTGGCCCGGACCGAGCACGCACTGCCGCTCGACGAGCACGTCACGCAGCGTCGCGAGGGCCCGATCGAGCTGCCCGGCCGCCAGGTAGGTCGTCGCCGCGTTGCTGCGGAACGAGAGCGTGTCGGGATGCTCCGTCCCGAGCACGCGTGCGGCCATCGGGAGGAGCTGCTCGAACAGCCGCAAGGAGGAGTTGATCCGACCCGCGACCCGCCACGCGCCGGCGAGGTTGTTCCGGGAGCGAAGCGTTTCCGGGTGGTCGTGGCCCAGCAGGTTCTCGCGCTCCCGGAGCGTCCGTTGGTGGAGAGCGAGCGAGCGATCCAGCTCGCCCGCGGCCTCGTAGGCGGCGGCCAGATTGTGCCGCGACCCCACCGTGTCGGGATGCCCGGGCCCCAGCACCCGTTCCCGATCGGCCAGAACTCGCTCGAAGTCGTGCACGGCACCTGCCACATCGCCGCCGACGTAGCGTGCGGTGGCCATGTTGTTGCGCGCCACCAACAGGTCCGGATGATCGACCCCGAGAACGCGCTCCCATCCGGTCAGGGAGCGCCGGTACACCTCCACCGCCCGCTCGAGCGCCCCGGCCGACAGCAGCGCGGCGGCGACGTTCTGTTCCGCCGCCAGGGTGTCCGGGTGCTCTGGCCCCAAGACCCTGGCCCGATCGGCGGCCACCCCCTCCAGCAGCGCCAGCGCACCGGACAGATCCCCCATCGACTGCAGGGACCCAGCGAGGGCGCTACGCAAGGCCAGGGTGTCGGGGTGATCGCTGCCGAGGCGGCGCTCCTGCACGGGTAGCGCCACCCGATAGCTGGGAATGGCGCGACCCGGGTCGCCCAGTGCCTGAAATAGGTCGGCGAGGTTGCTGTGCATGGTGATCGTGTCGGGGTGATCCGCCCCCAGCACCCGCTCAAACACGGGCAGAGTTTCTCGATAGAGGGCGACAGCCCGACCAAAATCACCGGATGCCGAATAGGCGGAGGCGAGGTTGCCGGCCAGCATCAGGGCGTCCGGGTGCTCGGCGCCAAGGACTCGCGCCATATCGGCCATCGTCCGTTGATATACCGCGATTGCGCGATCGAATTCTTCGGCCGTTTCGAGAACATAGGCAAGGCGAGCCCGCGCTTCGAGGGTGTCGGGATGATCGGCCCCACCCACCCGCTCCCGCCCGCCCAGCGCCCGCTCGAACAGGGCGACGGCGCGCGGCAACCGGCCGACCGCCTCGCAGGCGTGGGCCAGGTTGTAGCAGAGGGTGACCGCCGCGGGGTCGTCGGCCCCGCGCACCCGATCACTCGCCTCCAGGAGCGGCTCGAGGGTCAGGACGGCGTCGAAGTCGCGCCGCCTGTTCAGCTCGGAGACGGCGCGCAGGGCGATCGTCAGGAAGTCGGGGTGGTCGGTCAGGGGGCCCAACTCGGAGCGCTGGAGCGCGTCCGCCAGGTGTGTCGCGACCGCCCGAAGGGCATTCGGCTCCGCGTCGGGGGCGAGCGCCTCCGCCTGCGCCCGGGTCAGCGACGCCAGGGCGGACTCGACCGAACCGGGGGACGCGGAAACGCGTGGGGCGACGGCGTGCTCGGATCCGCCCGCCGCGGTGGGGTCCGGCTCGCCCAACGGCTCCACGTCCGTGGTCATGGCGTTCCCGCCCGCCGCCGGCCTCGCGCCCACCATTCGGTGGCGGCACCGATCGGCTTGAACACGGCCGAACCCGGAGTCATCGCGTCCATCGCACGGGACTGCGCGATCACGAGATTCATCGGGGATCTCATTTCGGTCGGGGTGCTGGCGGCCCGTTCGCCTCCCGCGCGGACCACCCCAAAATGTTACGCTGAATTGACAGCGTGGGGCAATTCGGTGAATTCGCTCTGCGGGATCGCTGCCGCCCCACCCCGCAGTTTGGCCGAATTGCCGGACGAGAGCCCGGAAATTTGCGCAACCGCCGCCTCGGCGCGTTCACGGACACCCATCCAGCGCGAGGTGGATGAATTCACGCGGACCACCCGGTCACATAGCCCCGAATTATCACCGGCCGGAGAATCCCTCTTGCGGCCTCACCGTCGCTCCGACAAGCGGGGCGCGGCGGGGCGCTGGAACGCCGCCACTCGTCCGCCCAACTCCATCCGCGGCGATGGGACAGTGCTGACTCGACCGCACCCGTCGGCCCGTTCACTCCCCAGGGCGTCGGGCCCCACGACTCCGCGGACGACGCGATCAACAGCCCACTGGTCACCCGAGCAGACCCTCCAACAATTCCGCTTCGGGAAGACACGCTCGCTAACCCGATCTATGAACAATCCCCGTCTCCTTCCTGGCGGCTCCATAGGAGTCCCCCATCTGTCGGAGACCCTGGCCCAAAGCCCCCCGGTACCGGGGACGAGACCGAGCGCCGGGAGGGCAGGGCTCCCGTCCGCAGGGGGCGGGGCAATGTCGCAGGGCACGAGCGCCCGAAACGACCGCGACGACGCCTCCCGGCGAGACGGGGAGCGCTGCCGGGTTCACCCAGGGAGCCCGAGCGACCCCGGATTCCTCTGACATTGAATTGCCGAGCGACAAGGACTCAGCCTGCCTTAATGCCAATTGATTGGGAGATTCTTCCGGGTGTGCGAGGACCGCGGGCCTCGCGGACACGAAAACAGCCCCGACAAGGGGGCACGCACCGACCCTTCGGGAGCCCAGGCCCCCGGGGCCGCCGGCGCTCGGGGGTCAGGCTCGACAGAACCGGTCCCATCCGCGAGAGTGACGCCGTGACGCGTCCCCGGATCCTGCTCGTCGGTAGCCATGTCGAGCAACTACGGCTCGTCCATCGATGGCTGATCGAACTCGGCTGCGAGGCGGTCACCGCGCGCCCCGACGCCGTGATCACCACCGACCCCGAGGCGAAGCTGCCGCCCTCGATCCCCGTCCTGGTGGCGGCAGCCGGGACCGACCGGGGCATCGTCGCGGCCTTCGTCCGCGCCGTTCGACGGCCGGAGGGCTCCGAGGTGGGTCGCTTCGACGAGTCGGGCCCCACCCCCGCCCGGTTCCGCGCGTCCTGCTGAGCGGACCGCGCCCGCGAGGGCTCCGCTGCCGCCCCCGCACACTCTCCGGCGCGCCCGGTAGGCCTCTCGCCGCCTCGGCCCGCCTCTGCTTCCGACTCTCCGGCCGCCGTCTGCCTGCCCGACCGTCTCGTCCCTTCGGCGCTCCGGTCGCCGTCCCGCCGCGCCACTACCCTGTGCGAATGAACGACTCCCGCCCCGCCTCCGTCCTCCTGCTCGACGTCGACGGCACACTGCTGGACTACCAGACCCGCCTCCCCGACAGCGCCCGGGCGGCCGTCCAGGAGGCACGGCGACGCGGGCATCGGGTGTACCTGTGCACCGGCCGTAGCCGCGCCGAGATCTACCCCTCGCTGTGGGAGATCGGGTTGGACGGGCTGATCGGCGGCAACGGCAGCTATGTGGAGTCCGACGGCGAGGTGGTGTGGCATCAGGTGCTCCCCCGCCCGGTCGTGGAGCGCGCGGTGGCCTGGATGGAGTCGTACGACCTGGCCTACTACCTCGAGTCCAACACCGGGCTCTTCGGAACCCACCACCTGCCCGCGAAGACGGCCGTCCTGCTCGGCGGGGCCACCGAGGAGAACATCGCCCGGGTGCGCAAGGGCTTCCCGGACATGATCTACGACCCCACCCAGGGCCGGGATGAGGTCAACAAGATCAGCTTCGTGCTGCAGCCCGGCCTCGACCTGGCGGCCCTGGCCGACGCGTTCGCGGGCGAGGCCGGCATCGACACGTGGTCGCTGACCGGCGGCGGGCCCGAGTTCGGCGAGTTCGGGCAGCTGGGCGTCCACAAGGGCGCGGCGGTGCGCCGCCTCGCCGACCACCTGGGCATGCCGATCTCCGCGTTCATCGGCTTCGGGGACGCCGGCAACGACATCGAACTGCTGGCCGCCTGCGGCACCGGAGTCGCCATGGGCAACGCTCCCGCCGAACTGCTGGCGGTGGCGGACCTGGTCACCGACCGCGCGGACGAGGACGGCCTGGCCCACGCCTTCGTCCGGCTCGGCCTGATCGACGGGTGAGCCTGCCGGCGCATCACCCCGACCCTTCATCGTGACAAACGGGTCGCATGACGGTCAGTTTCGGCACGACGAAGCGTCTCCCTGCCGGGCAGCCCTGCCGGCGCGCGGTGGTTGAATGAAGGGCATGGCCGCACTCGAGGAGATCTACCCCGCCTTCGGCGTCCGGGTGGAATGCGGTCCGGTCGTGCTGCGTCCGCTGCGAGAGGCCGACGTGCCGGCGATCGCCGAGCTGGTCGACGGCGGCATCCATCCCGAGGAGGAACGGCCCTTCTTGGTGCCCTGGAATCTCGGCGACTACGACCCGATCGACACGCTGCGGTTCTACTACCAGACCTGGGCGTCGTTCACGCCGGAGAGGTGGACGATCATGCTCGCCGTCGAACGGGACGGGGTGCTGGTGGGGGTGCAGGACGTCATGGCCACGGACTTCCCCCTGACCCGCTCGGCCTCGTCCGGGTCGTGGTTAGGGCTGCCACACCAGGGTCGCGGCACGGGCACACTGATGCGCCAGGCGATGCTCGCCTTCGCCTTCGACGGCCTGGGGGCGGTCGAGATGCGCTCGGGCGCGTGGGTGGACAACCTGCGCTCCCGCCGGGTCAGCGAGAAGTGCGGCTACCGCCCGGACGGCACCGAGCTGCGGCCGCGCGAGCGCGGCGCGGTGGTCGAGCTGCGGCTGCGGGTGACGCCGGACACCTTCGTCCGGCCGCCGTATCCCGTCGCGATCACCGGGGCCGACGCCCTGAGACGGGCGCTCAGGGTCGCGGACGACCGACCCGCGACCCCGCCGGTCCGGGGCGGGGACTAGCCTGAGCGCATCCCCGACGAAGGAGGCATCGTGACCCAGGCGACGAAGAAGGTCGGAATCCTCACCGCGGGCGGCGACTCCCCCGGCCTGAACGCGGCGATCCGCGGGTTCGGCAAGAGCGCGATCGGCCACTACGGCATGGAGCTGATCGGCTTCCGGGACGGCATCACCGGCCTGGTCGAGGACCGGTGGCTCCCCCTGGACGGCAAGGCGCTCTCGGGCATCCTGACCATCGGCGGCACCATCCTGGGCACCAGCCGCGACAAGGTGCATCGCATGGTCGTCGACGGCGAGGTGCGGGACATGATCCCCACGGTCGTCGAGACCTACCAGCGCAATGGCCTGGACGCCCTCGTCCTGCTGGGCGGCGGCGGCACCGCCAAGAACGCGCTGCGGCTCGCCAACGCCGGGCTGAACGTGATCTCGCTGCCCAAGACCATCGACAACGACGTGGCCCTGACCGACACCACCTTCGGGTTCGCCACCGCCACCGAGATCGCGACGGAGGCGATCGACCGGCTGCACTCGACGGCACACAGCCACCACCGGATCATCCTCACCGAGGTGATGGGCCACAAGGCAGGGTGGCTGACGTTGGGGGCCGGCATCGCCGGCGGGGCGGACGTGATTCTGCTGCCGGAGATCCCGTACTCGGTGGCCTCGATCGCCGAGACGGTGAAGCTGCGGATGTCGCGGGGCAGCAATTTCTCGGTCATCGCCGTCGCGGAGGGGGCCCGCGACCTCGAGGACACCGCCGACCTGCAGGCCGCGGAGCTGCTGGCGAACAACGCCAAGACCCCGGAGGCCAAGCGGGCCGCCCAGGCCCACCTGGCGCATGTGGTCGACGGCCAGCGCGAGCACACGTTCAAGCTGGCGCGGCAGCTGGAGGAGGCGACCGGCCTGGAGTCCCGGGTGACGATCCTCGGCTACGTCCAGCGCGGCGGGACCCCCTGCGCCGCCGACCGGCTGCTCGCCAGCCGCCTCGGTTCGGCCGCCGCCGACCTGGTCGCGGACGGCCAATTCGGCCTGATGGTCGCCGCCCGGGGCGAGGGCACCGAGCCCGTCCCGCTGGCGGACGTGGCCGGCAAGCTGAAACTGGTCCCGCCCGATCACGCGTGGGTCGACACCGCCCGGCGGATGGGTGTCGGACTCGGCGAATGATCGTCGCGCCGGCCCTCCGAGCGGGTGGCCCGAGCACCCCCACCTGGGCGCAGTTCGCGGGCTGGACGCTGGTCGGCGCCCTCGGTCTGCTTGCCCTGCTGACCGGCTTCACCATCGGACCGTTCGTGGCCCCCGTCGCGCTGCTCGGCCTCATCCTGATGCTGCGCTGGGCTCCGAACACCGCGGCGGCCGGGCT
Organism: uncultured Micropruina sp.; assembly: GCA_964492685.1. GTDB lineage: Bacteria > Actinomycetota > Actinomycetes > Propionibacteriales > Propionibacteriaceae > Micropruina. The sequence goes on along the minus strand of CAZBMH010000016.1, from coordinate 12,820 downwards.
GCGCAGCCGCCCCGGGCTGGTGCTGGCCTCCGTCGCCTGGGTGCGCCGACGCAGAACCCGGCGCGGTGAGCATGTCGCGGCCTCGCGCTCGAGCGACGTTAGGTAAAGTGTCATTCACTGAACCTCAACGAATCGGGGCCTCATGGAGAACACCGTCGCTCAGCGCCGCGTCCAGCACGGCTGGTCGCAGTGGACGCTCGCCGATCGGCTCGGCGTCTCCCGCCAGAGCGTGATCTCGATCGAACGCGGGCGCTACTCGCCCTCGCTGCCGCTGGCGTTCAAGCTGGCGCAGCTGTTCGACTGCCGCATCGAGGACCTCTTCACCCCCGAGCCCTGGCAGCCGCAGCGCCGCTGACCGTCCGGTTCCCGCGGGCGGTGGCCGCGGGACCCCTTGTCTAACGGTTCGGGATCGGCTCAGATGGGAGAGAGCCGTCCAAAGGAGGACCCATGATCCAGCGCGCTGTCGTCATCGGAGCCGGGGCGATGGGGTCCGGCATCGCCGCCCACCTGGCCAACGCGGGGGTGCAGGTCACGCTCCTCGACGTGGTCCCGCCCGAGCCCGCGGGCCGCTCCTCGCTGGCCGAGGCGGCCATCGCCCGGCAGGCCCAGGGCGGCGGCTTCATGCTGCCGGACTTCGCCGCCCGGGTGCGCCCAGGCACCATCGAGGACGACCTGGACGCCCTGGCCGGGGCCGACTGGATCATCGAGGCGGTCTTCGAGGACCCGGGGGTGAAGGCCGAGCTCTACGGCGTGATCGAGGCTCATCGCCGGCCCGGCACCCCGGTGTCGTCCAACACGTCCACCATCCCGCTGGCCCGGCTGGTGGCCGGTCAGCCCGACTCGTTCGTCCGCGACTTCACCATCACCCACTTCTTCAACCCGCCGCGGATCATGGAGCTGCTGGAACTGGTGAGTTCGACGGCCACCGACCCGGCCGTGGTTGCCCGGGTGCGCGAGGCCGCCGAGGTGCAGTTGGGCAAGGTCGTCCTCGACTGCCACGACACCCCCGGCTTCATCGCCAACCGGATCGGCAACCTGTGGATGGCCCTCGCGGCGAGCGAGGCGTTCCGGGCGGGGCTCGACGTCGAGACCGCCGACGCGATCATGTCGCGCCCCTTCGGCATCCCCAAGACCGGCGTCTTCGGGCTCTTCGACCTGGTCGGGATCAACCTGGTCCCGCTGATCTGGCCGAGCTTCCTGAGGGCGCTGCCCGTCATGGACGCCTACCACTCCTACGACATCACCACCCATCCGGTGTTCGCCCACCTGCTTGCCCACGGCCTCATCGGCCGTCGCGGCCCGGGCGGCTTCTACCGCCGCAAGGACGAGACCGGCGCCGCCGTCGACGAGGTGCTCGACCTGGAGACCCTCAGCTACCGGCCGCGCCGGGAGCCGACCGATCCGGCGCTGGCCGCGGGCGATCTCCGGGCCCTGTGCGACACCGATTCCCCCGGCGGCCGCTTCGCGAAGCGGGTGCTCACGAACGTCGTTGCCTACTGCGCCGCGGTGGCGGACGAGATCGCCGATCGCCCCGCCGACCTGGACACCGCGATGCGGCTGGGCTACGGCTGGCAAGAGGGTCCGCTGGCGCTGGCCAACCGGGTCGGCGTCGGCTGGGTGGCGGCCTCGCTGCGGGCCGAGCCGCCGCTGCTGACGACGGCCGCCGAGTCCGGCTTCGACCTCACCTCGCCGCCCCGGCCGGGCGAGGTCAGCGTCGCCCAGGCCAGCCTCGGGCTGCTCGCCGAGAACACGTCCGCGCGGCTGCACGACCTGGGCGGCGGGGTCGCCTGCCTGGAACTGCGGACGAAGATGAACGTCTGCGACCCGGGCGTCCTGGCAATGGTCGAGCAGACCACGGTGCTGGGCATCCAGGGCGCGTTCCAGGCGCTGGTAATCGGCTCGGACAACCCCCGCGCCTTCTCGGCCGGCGCCAACCTGAACACGTTCGCCGAGCTGCTGGCCCGGGGCGACCCCGCCGAGCTTCGCGCCTTCACCGTGCGCGGGCAGCAGTCCTTCGCGGCGCTGCGCCGAGCCCCGTTCCCGGTGATCGCGGCCGCCTGGGGGGTGGCGCTGGGCGGCGGCTGCGAGCTGATGCTCACCGCCGATCGGGTCATCGCGCACGCCGAACTGCACGCCGGCTTCCCCGAACGCAAGGTCGGGCTGATCCCCGCGTGGGGTGGGGTCACCCAGTCACTGGCCCGCACCGATCCCGTCCGGGCCTTCGCGCTCACCTCGTCCAGCGCCGTCAGCTCGTCCGCGTTCGAGGCGCAGACGTGGGGGCTGCTCCGGCCCAGCGACGAGATCCTGATGAGCTCCCGCCTGGTGCTGGCGCGCGCGATCGACGTGGCCCGGGAGCTTGCGGGCGGGTACCAGGCGCCCCCGGAGTCGCCGATGCCGCTGCACACCGGGGCACCATTGGACGCCGACTGGGCCACGGCGTCGGCGACCGACCGGGTCATCGTCGCCGCCCTTGCGGGGATGCTCACCGCGGCCGTCCCCGGCGAGACCGTCGACCAGGACGAGCTGATGCGCCGCGAGATCGAGGTCGCCCTCGACCTGGTCGTCCGCCCCGCCAACCAGGACCGGGTGCGCCACATGATCGCCACCAACAAGCCCCTGGCCAACTGAGGCCCGCGGGACGTCTGGCCAACTGAGGCCCGCGGGACGTCTGGCCAACTGAGGCCCGCGGGACGCGCGGAGAACGGTGCGGCAGACGGCACCGTTCTCCGGATGCCGTGCGTCTCCGGATGCCGTGCGCTCCCGCCGCGCCCCCGACCCGATTCGACGGCTCGCAGGACGAGGGGGCCGGGACCGGAACCGGGCGGCCCGCGTACGATCGGCGCATGGCCGATGTGCGCACCTACGACCCGTCCGAGGGCAACCCGATCGCGCAGGCGCTGCGCGCCGCGATGGGCGAGCCCGTCCGCCCGGTCACCCCGGGCGAGAAGCCGCCCGCCGCCCCCGCGCCGGCCGCGAACTCCTGGGTGAGCCTCAAGGTCGTCAAGGAGGGCTGAGGTGCGCCGCTACGTCCAGGTGGACGTGTTCGGCTCCGGCCCCTGCAGCGGCAACCCGCTCGGAGTCGTCGTGGACGGCGACGACCTGACCCCCGAGGTCATGGCGTCGTTCTCGCGGTGGACCAACCTCTCCGAGGTCACCTTCCTCGGGCCGCCCACCCAACCCGGCGCCGACTACGCCGTCCGCATCTTCGCGGGCACCCGCGAGCTGCCGTTCGCGGGGCACCCGACCCTCGGCTCCGCCCACGCCTGGCTGAACGCGGGCGGCACGCCGCGGACGCCGGGCGTCGTGGTTCAGGAGTGCGGCGCGGGCCTCGTCCGGGTGCGCGTGGACGGCGACGGCTACTGGCTGGCCGCCCCGCCGAGGACCCGCACCGGCCCGCTGGCGCCGGACGAGCTGGCCCGCGCGGCCGCCTTCCTCGGCCTGCACCCCGGGGACGTGATCGACCACGAGTGGGGGGTCAACGGCCCCGCCTGGGCGATGCTCCAGCTGTCCTCGGACGCCGCCGTCCGCGCCGTCCGTCCGGTGGGGTCGATGGCGCTCGGCTTCGACGTCGGCGTGGTGGGGCTCGCGCCGCCCGGCTCCCCGTTCGCCTATGAGGTGCGGGCGTTCCTGCCCGACCCGACGCTGCTGGAGGATCCGGTCACCGGCTCCTTCAACGCCGCCGCCGCCCAATGGCTGCGCGGCAAGGGCGTGGTCCCGCCGCGCTACATCTCCATCCAGGGCGGCCAGCTGGGGGCGGCGGGCGAGGTGCACATCGACGACGACGGGGCGGACGTCTGGGTGGGCGGCCGAGCGGTCACCGTCGTCGACGGCACGGTGCTGCTGAACCCCTGAGGCACTGGCCTGCGTGACGCCCTGGCCTGTGTGACGCCCTGGCCTGTGTGACGCCCTGGCCTGTGTGACGCCCCGCGCGCCGCCCCCGGGCCTGCGCCGATCTCATCATCGGTGTCTACTTTCAGGAAAAGTGCACCGCTTTCACGTTATTTCGTGACAGTGGCGAACGTTTCCCGACAGCAGTTGCCGATGATGAGATCGGTGCACGGCCGGGGACCGGCGCCGGCGCCCACTCCCGCCGCCCCCGGGAGCACCCCGGCGCGAATGCCCAGGGGCTAGAACTCCAGGTTGTCGATCAGCCGGGTGGCCCCGAGCCGCGCCGCGCCCAGGACGACCAGCTCGTCCCCCGCCTCGGGGATCCGCAGCGTCCGCCGCGACCGGATGGCCACGTAATCCGGCCGCCACCCGTGCTCGGACAAGCTGCGATAGCCGGCCTCCTCCAGCGCGGAGAAATCGGCGGCTCCCGCGTGGACGGCCGCGGCGATGCCGCGCAGGGTGGCGGACAGCCGCGGCGCCTCGGCCCGTTCGTCCGGGCTCAGGTAGCCGTTGCGAGACGAGAGCGCCAGGCCGTCGGCGGCCCGGACGGTGTCGGCGGCGACGATCTCGACGGGCACGTTCAGGTCCTCGGTCATGGCGCGCAGCACCATGAGCTGCTGGTAGTCCTTGCGGCCGAAGATCGCCACCGCGGGCTGGACGATCTGGAACAGCTTCAGCACCACCGTGGCCACCCCGGCGAAGTGACCGGGCCGGAACTCGCCCTCCAGCGTGGCGTCCAGCGACGGCGGCGGCTGGACGACGGTGCCGGGGCCGTGCGGGTACATCACGTCCTCCGTGGGGGCGAACAGGTGATCCACCCCGGCGTCAGCCAGCGCGGCCCGGTCGGCTTCGAACGTGCGCGGGTAGGCCTCGAAGTCCTCGCCCGGACGGAACTGCAGCCGGTTCACGAAGACCGTCGCCACCAGGGTGTCGCCCAGCGCGCGGGCCTGCCGCATCAGCGCCAGGTGCCCCTCGTGCAGATTCCCCATCGTGGGGACGAGCACCACCCGGCCGCGCCGGGCGGCCCGGATCGAGTCGATGCTGTCGTGGACGTCCATCAGTAGCAGTGCTCCGGGCCGGGGAACGTCCCGTCCTTGACCGCCTGGACGTAGTCGCCGACGGCGCCCTCGATGCTGGTCGCCTCGGCCATGAAGTCCTTGACGAAGCGGCCCTTCTTGCCCGGGTACAGCCCCAGCATGTCGTAGACCACCAGCACCTGACCGTCGCACTCAGGGCCGGCGCCGATGCCGATGGTGCCGCACGTGGGCAGCGCCCGGGTGATCTCCCCGGCCAGCGGCGAGGGCACCATCTCCATGACCAGCAGCGACGCGCCCGCCTGCGCCAGCGCGGTGGCGTCGTTCATCAGCCGGGTCGCGCCGGCCTCGTCCCGTCCCTGAACCCGGTAGCCACCGAGCGTGTGGACGTGCTGGGGTGTGAGCCCGATGTGCCCGCACACCGGCACCCCGCGCGACACGAGGAACTCGACGGTCTCGGCCATCGGCTCGCCGCCCTCGAGCTTCACCATCTCGGCACCCGCGGCCAGCAGCCGGGCCGAGTTGCGCATCGCCTGTTCCTTGCTCTCGCTGAACGAGCCGAAGGGCAGATCGCCGAGCACCATCGGGCGCAGCGCCTGGGCGGCGACGCAGGAGACGTGGTATTCCATCTGATCCATGGTCACCGGCAGCGTGGACGTCTTGCCCTGGATCACATTGCCCAGCGAGTCGCCCACCAGGATGATGTCCACGCCGCAGCGGTCCTCGAGTTGGGCGAAGCTGGCGTCGTACCCGGTGAGCATGACGATCTTCTCGCCGTCCCGCTTCATCCGGGCGAGCTCATGGATGGTGACCGGCTTGGTCGAGGCGAGGTAGGTCATAGCGGCGCCCTTCCTGTGATGGCGGCCCACTTTATCGCCGGGGGGCACCTCGTCCGAGCCCCCGCGTCCAGAACTTTCCCCCGCGGCCCGAAGCAGCGCCCCCCGTCCGCCCGCTGGATCCCCCGCCAACCCGGGGGTCGGACAGCCGCCGACTGGGCCGTCCCGGCGCCGGAGGGTTCCCATCGACGGGGGCCCGCTCTCGGGAACGGTCCCTGTTCTCGGGCACTAGCGCGAGAAGGGAGACCGTTGAAGACAGTCGTGGCCGTTGCTGAGAACGCTGGCGCCGCAGAGTCACAGCACGACATCGCCGCCCGCGGCGTCCCGTGCTCCACCGAACGACTGACGGGCCCGCGCCGAATGACCGAGGAACCGATCAACCGCCCGCGCGATGTGTCCGGGGGGGCGCGGCGGGCAACCTGGAAGCATGCTTGTCCTCGCCATCGTCCTGATCACCGCCGCCCTCGTCTTCTACACCCTCGGGGTGATGGCCGAGTTCCGTGCCGGGACGCTGCATCGCTGGCACGTGGGCGCGTTCCTGCTCGGGCTCACCTTCGACGCCACCGGCACGTTCGTGATGTCGCAGATCGCGCAGACCGCCGGCGCCGCCACGGTGGCGGGGCCGCTCAGCTCCGTGATGGCCGTCACCGGCGCGCTCGCCCTGGTGCTGATGGCCATCCATGCCGGCTGGGCCATCGTCGTCCTGCTGCGCAACCGTCCCTCGGAGCTGCTCGGGTTCCACCGCTTCTCGCTGTGGGTGTGGGCGCTGTGGCTCATCCCGTACGTCACGGGCGCCGCCAGCGCGATGATGCGGTAGTCGCGCTGTTCACCCTGCGGTCCTGCACTCGCGGGGCTCCCCGACCCCGGGGGTAGCCTGTCCGGCATGCCTGCACTGCGCTCACGCACCTCGACCCACGGCCGGAACATGGCCGGCGCCCGCGCCCTGTGGCGCGCAACCGGCATGGGTGAGTCGGACTTCGGTAAGCCGATCATCGCGATCGCCAACAGCTTCACCCAGTTCGTCCCGGGGCACGTGCACCTCAAGGACATGGGCTCGCTGGTCGCCGGCGCCATCGCCGAGGCCGGCGGCGTCGGACGCGAGTTCAACACGATCGCCGTCGACGACGGCATCGCCATGGGCCACGCCGGCATGCTGTATTCGCTGCCCAGCCGCGAGCTGATCGCCGACTCGGTGGAGTTCATGGTGAACGCCCACTGCGCCGACGCCCTGGTCTGCATCTCCAACTGCGACAAGATCACGCCCGGGATGCTGCTGGCCGCGCTGCGGCTGAACATCCCCACGGTCTTCGTCTCGGGCGGTCCGATGGAGTCCGGCAAGGCCACCGTTTCGGACGGCACCGCCACCCGACTCGACCTGGTCGACGCCATGGTGAAGGCCGTCGACTCCTCGGTCAGCGAGGCCGACATCACCACCATCGAGCAGTCCGCCTGCCCCACGTGCGGTTCCTGCTCCGGCATGTTCACCGCCCACTCGAGGAACAGCCTGCTGGAGGCGCTCGGGCTGGCGCTGCCGGGCAACGGCTCCACGTTGGCCACGGCGTCCGCCCGCAGGGAGCTGTTCGAGCGCGCCGGGCACCTGATCGTCGAGCTCACCAAGCGCTACTACACCGACGACGACCCGTCCGTCCTGCCCCGGGCGATCGCCACGAAGGAGGCGTTCGCCAACGCGATGCGCCTCGACATCGCGATGGGCGGCTCCACCAACACCGTCCTGCACATCCTGGCGGCCGCCGAGGAGGCCGGCGTCGACTTCGACATGGACGACATCGACGCGCTGTCGCGGATCACCCCCTGCCTGTGCAAGGTGGCGCCCAACACCCACGCCTACTACATGGAGGACGTGCACCGGGCCGGCGGCATGCCCGCCATCCTGGGCGAGCTGTACCGCGGCGGCCTGCTGGACGAGAACGTCCACGCCGTCCACTCCGACAGCCTCGCCTCCTGGATCCGGACGTGGGACATCCGCAGCGGCGAGGCCCCGGCCAGCTCGCTGGACCTGTGGTACGCGGCGCCCGGCGGGGTGCGGACGGTGGAGCCGTTCAGCAGCACCAACCGCTGGGACAGCCTCGACGTCGACGCGAGCACCGGCTGCATCCGCGACGTCGCGCACGCCTACACCGTCGAGGGCGGGCTCGCCGTGCTGAAGGGCAACCTCGCCGAGGACGGCGCGATCGTGAAGACCGCCGGCGTGCCGGAGGAGCAGTGGACGTTCACCGGCCCGGCCAAGGTCGCCGAGTCGCAGGAGGCGGCCGTCGACATGATCCTCGGCGGCACGATCCTGCCCGGGGACGTGGTGGTGGTCCGCTACGAGGGGCCCAAGGGCGGCCCCGGCATGCAGGAGATGCTGTACCCCACCGCTTACCTGAAGGGGGTCGGGCTCGGCCCCAAGTGCGCGCTGATCACCGACGGCCGCTTCTCGGGCGGCTCGTCCGGGCTGAGCGTCGGACACGTCTCGCCCGAGGCGGCCTCCGGCGGCACCATCGGCCTCGTCGAGGACGGCGACCTGATCGAGTTCAACATCCCGGAGCGCCGGGTGCAGCTGCTGGTGGACGACGAGACGCTGGCCGCGCGCCGCGCCGTCCGGGACGCCGAGGGCTGGAAGCCGAAGGACCGCGTCCGCGAGGTCTCCGCGGCGCTGAAGATCTACGCCATGCTCGCCCAGTCCGCCGACAAGGGCGCCGCCCGCAAGCTCGACTGACGTCCCCGCCGGTACATAGGTGACCGACTGCGGTCACTTACGTACCGCTGTGTCCGAGGACGGCCTCCGGACCAGAGTCCGCCATCGGGGAGCGAGGGATCGTGTTGATGCCGTGGCGAGTATCAAGAGAAGGTGACCGAGCCTCCTGTTGGCAGACCCGGCGCTCGGCCTGGTCTAGCCCCAGGAGGTGGACCATGGCGGACGCCGAGGATCCCGCAATGAAGCAGGTCGAACTGGAACTGAAGAAGGTCGCGCTTGAGGCCGCACGCTTCGAGCTCGACGACAAGAAGCTGAAGGCAGGCACGCTGGACCTCTCGAAGGTGACCAGTGGCTCCCTGGCGGTTGACGGGGACGCGCCGATGTTCGGGGCACTCCTCGCCACCCAGGCGCTCAGGAACGCTGTTGAGCAGGCTGTCCCGGCCATCAAGAAGACCGTCCTACCTGAGGGGGACAAGGGCGCACAAGGGGCAACGAGCGCGAAACGGGTGCTGGTGACAACCAAGGCGGAAATGGTAGACGCCGACGCCAACTATGCCGCCGTCGATCAGGGCCTCGAAGAGCTCATCGCTCAGGCGGTGGCAGCCCTCGCTTCACCGGCCGACGGCAGGGCCTTGGCCCCTCCCTGGTCGATGGTCGCTGGCACCCTCCCGGGGGTGCTATCCCTGCTCGCGGCCAAGCGGAGCGTCAAGTCGTTTGAGGTGACCCCCGATCACGCGGCGGCGGCGCACCTGGTGGCCTCCGAACTGGCGGCCAAGGGGGTCCCCGTCCTGCTGGACGACTTCCGCACCCTGCCACGAACCCAGACCGCCATCCAGAGGAAGCTCATGACCCTTCGCACGAGACGGCAGGAACTGCAGTCGCGGCGACAGGAGACTCCCGACGAGGGACGAGCAGCGCTCACCTCGTTGATCGGCCTGATCGACGCCTTCCTCACGCGGCTTGTCATCAACGAGGCGGGGCACTCGCTCTACTCCGACGCGCTCCGTTGGACCTGCCTGTACGAAGGGGACGAGACGGTCGACTTCGTCATCCTCGTCAACGCTCGCCCTGGGTCGGCGACCCAGTCCCTCGACGATCGGGCGCTGATGATGGCGGATCTTTTCTCCACCGTGACCTCGATGGGGGTGTCGTGGACGATCATCGACGCGAAGACGTCGCTCGTTCGAGGGGGCGGCGTCGCAGAAGGGATCATGTCCATGAACGGGAAGATTGGGGGCGAGCTGACCATTGGGTCCGTCGCTCCGGTGCCCATCTCGGACGCGTCGTCGGCCAACATCACCCCTGCCCCGCCATGGGTGGCTGGCTGAGAGCAAGCCGTACCGCACCCGGCTGGCTCCCCCTGACGGGGGCACCCGTCCCGTTTCGCAGCGCTGAGGCTCTGCGCCATGCTCGCCCAGTCCGCCGACAAGGGCGCCGCCCGCAAGCTCGACTGACGTCCCCGCCGGTACATAGGTGACCGACTGCGGTCACTTACGTACCGGTGGGACTCCATGGGGAGCTCTGGGCCGCCACGGCCGGGCGGCCGAGGGCAGTAGCCTGCGTGGCGTGACCAGCGCGCCAACACCGACCCGCGCGGTCGTCTTCGACGCCGACGGGGTGCTGCAGGGACGGCGGCCCGGGTTCGTCCGGGGGCTGATGCGGCTGGGCGGGCCCCGCTTCGCCGTCGACTGCCTGCGCGCCGAGGCGACCACGATCACGGGTTCCCCCGACCTGGTGGCCACCCTGGACGCCGTGGCCCGGCGGCATCGGGTGGCGGCCACGGGCGAGGAGCTGATGCGGCGCTGGCTGGACATCGTCGTGGACGCCGACGCGCTGGCGCTGGTGGCAGAGCTTCGGGCGGGCGGGACAACGGTCGCCCTCGGCACCAACCAACAGCCGTACCGCGGCCGCTGGATGCAGCAACAACTCGGCTACCCGACCCTGTTCGACGCCAACTTCTACTCCTTCGAGCTGGGCGTCGCGAAGCCGGACCCCCGCTTCTTCCGCGCCGTCATCGACGGGCTCGGGCTGCCGCCGGCGGCCATCACCTTCGTCGACGATCTGCCGCCCAACGTCCGCGCCGCGCGACGCGCCGGGATGCGGACGATCTGGCAGCCACCCTGGGCCGACGCCCGGTCGCTACGTCGCCGCCTCCTGGCGCACCCGGCGGCCCCCCGCTGACCCGATTGGGTCGGCACCGCCGCGCGATGAACCAACCAACGACGCGGTTCTGCCGTTGGCCTGCGGCCTGAGCACCCCTCGTGCGGTGTACGAGATCGTACGAACCCTCACACATTGGTGGTGACCACGTCGTTGGCGGGGTTTAACTGGGTTCATTGGTAATGCGACTGGCAAGTCGACTACCAACAGGGGAGAAGCCCGGCAGTCGATGGGGAAGCGACGGACGGGCACCGGGGATGAGGGGCTTCAATGATGCGTACGACCATTGACAAGGTGGGGCGAGTGGTTCTGCCCAAGGCGCTGCGCGATGCGGTCGGGATCCGTGCAGGCGCCATTGAGGTGACCATCCACGGCGGCGGGCTGTTGCTCCAGCCCGTCGCCGGCGACCAACTGCAGCACTCTCACGGCCTGCTGCTGCTCTCCCCGGGGGACCCGATGACCGTCGAGGACGTGAACCAGCTGCGTGACCATGCCTGACGGTGTGCTGCTGGACACCTCGGCCGCCATGGCCCTGGTCAACCCGGCGCACACCCATCACCGAGCGGTCGCTCGTCGGCTGCGCGGCCACTCGCTAGGGCTCCCCCGGGCCGTGGTCTTCGAGCTCTACTCGGCTCTGACCCGGGCGCCCGCGCCGCAGCGGCTCACCCCCGTCGCCGCCCGGCGGCTCATCGCCCACAACTTCCCGGCCGCCCTCGAGCTGCCCGCCGTCGCTACCTCCGACCTGCTGGATCAGGTGGTCGCCGCCAAGCTCACCGGCTCCACCGTCTACGACGCCACCGTCGGGCTCAGCGCGTCGGCCGCGGGCAAGCTGCTGATCACGTGTGACCCGCTCTGCGCCCACCTGTACGAACGGCTCAGTGTCGCCCACGAACTCGTGACGCCGACCGAACGGGGGGCGCCGCGGGCGCTCCCCACCGAATGACCCCACCCAGGAGGCCCGCGCACAACGGCCGGCGCCTGGCACAGACGGCAACCCGGCCCCAGTGCCGGATCGTTCCGCCGGGGCCGCCGACCGATTGACCCCATCCGGCCCAGCACCCAGAATCGGCCCATGACGGAACCCCATGTCATCCTGGCCAGCGCCGACAGCCGCGCCTTCGCGTCGATCCGCGAATCGACCACCACCCGCGAGGAGCGCTTCGCCCTGGGCCGATCGCTGCGCGACAAGGTTCCGCTCGCCGGCCTGGGCGACTGGTCGGCGGGCCCGGCCCGGCTGGATCCGATCGCCCTGATCCAGATGTCCCACGCGGGGCGGGTGAACGAGTTGGTCCCGATCCGGGTGGGCCGCATGGTCTCGTCCCCCTACGCCTTCCTGCGCGGCACCGCGGTGGTCATGGCCGCCGACGTGGCCTCGCTTGCCTCCACCGGGATCCAGCCGGTGATCTGCGGCGACAGCCACCTGGGCAACTTCGGCTTCTACCGGTCCCCCGAGGGGGAGCAGGTCATCGACCTCAACGACTTCGACGAGGCCCACCCCGGCTGCTGGGAGTGGGACCTGCGCCGCCTGGTGGCCAGCGTGTGGGTGGCCGGGCGCGAGAACGGACACCCCGAGGACGCGATGGCGACCGCCGTGGCCAGCTGCGTCCGCGCCTACCGGGACGAGGTCGCCTACCTCGCCGAACAGCCGCTGCTGGCCCGCTCCTTCAACCGGTTGGACGTCGAGCGCCTGCACGAGACCGCGAGCGAGAAGACGCTCCGCGACGAGATCCGACGGGCCGCCAAGGTGGCGCGCAAGCGCACCTCCGACCGCGCGCTGCCCCGCTTCACCGCCGAGACCGACGGGCGCCGCCACATCCAGCCCGAGCCGCCGCTGATCACCCCGGTGACCGGCGAGGAATACGAGGGCCTGGCCCAGGGCCTGGACGACTACCTCGGCACCCTGGCGCCACACTGGCGCCGGGTCGTGGCCGGCTATCACCTCGTCGACATCGCCCACAAGGTGGTGGGTGTCGGCTCGGTGGGCCTCCGCGCCTACGTCGCGCTGCTGGAGGGGTCGGGTCCGGACGACGTGCTGTTCCTGCAGCTGAAGCAGGCCCGTCGGTCGGTGCTGGCGCGCTTCGTCCACGGCGACTCCGCCTGGCACGCCCACCAGGGGCAGCGGGTGGTCGAGTACCAGCAGGCGCTGCAGACCGTCTCCGACCCGCTGCTCGGCTGGACCACCGTCGCCGATCGCACCTACTACG
>CAZBMH010000015.1:0-38859 GCA_964492685.1 uncultured Micropruina sp. | reverse complement strand
CGCCGCTGGCGGCGACCTCCACCTTCCGACGCCGTCCCCGCCCGCGCGGGGGTGAGCCTCGACGCAGACCCGAGTGGAGGCACAGACAGCCGCCGTCCCCGCCCGCGCGGGGGTGAGCCCAGCTACCAGGCAGAGGCCCAGGTGGAATCCACGCCGTCCCCGCCCGCGCGGGGGTGAGCCCGTGATCGGGTGCGGGCTGTCGATGATGACGAAGCCGTCCCCGCCCGCGCGGGGGTGAGCCCGAGATCGGCCGGGGGATGAATGTCGGGGTGATGCCGTCCCCGCCCGCGCGGGGGTGAGCCCAATCTGTCGAACCCCTCCACGCTCACCATCCAGGCCGTCCCCGCCCGCGCGGGGGTGAGCCCGCTCCAGGGACGTCACCGCAGCCCAGGTGGCGGCCGTCCCCGCCCGCGCGGGGGTGAGCCCAGCGTCGACGCAAGAGGGTCGGACGCTACGAGGCCGTCCCCGCCCGCGCGGGGGTGAGCCCGCCTACGGCCTGACCCGCCACGACGTCGTGGTGCCGTCCCCGCCCGCGCGGGGGTGAGCCCGGATGAAGGCCGGGCACAGGCGGACGATCAGAGCCGTCCCCGCCCGCGCGGGGGTGAGCCCCTTTTCATTGACCGGGCGGACAACGTCAACCCGCCGTCCCCGCCCGCGCGGGGGTGAGCCCTTGGCCGCGGCTCAGCCGCTGTGGATCGTCACGCCGTCCCCGCCCGCGCGGGGGTGAGCCCCGCATCAGGTGCTCGCGGAGGTCGGCCCGCTGGCCGTCCCCGCCCGCGCGGGGGTGAGCCCCCGGCGCAGAGCGACCAGTTGGGAACGGGTGGGCCGTCCCCGCCCGCGCGGGGGTGAGCCCTCCCAGGGGGCGCACACCTCGCATCCGTCTCGGCCGTCCCCGCCCGCGCGGGGGTGAGCCCCTCGCCCGGGTGCTCCGAGGGATTCGGCGGGAGCCGTCCCCGCCCGCGCGGGGGTGAGCCCAAACTGCGCGTCCTCGCGAATCCGGTAGCGGTGCCGTCCCCGCCCGCGCGGGGGTGAGCCCTCGCCCGCGCCGCCTCGATCCGCTGCTTGTAGGCCGTCCCCGCCCGCGCGGGGGTGAGCCCGTTCCTGGTCCCGGACGAGATGCACCTGTACGGCCGTCCCCGCCCGCGCGGGGGTGAGCCCACGGCGTGGGTGCGGGACGGCGCGCCGATTAGGCCGTCCCCGCCCGCGCGGGGGTGAGCCCCTCCTGGCGCTCCCCGCCGAGCAGCGGCAGGCGCCGTCCCCGCCCGCGCGGGGGTGAGCCCCGGCCGCCGGCGTCTGCCATCTTGGAGACGCCGCCGTCCCCGCCCGCGCGGGGGTGAGCCCGACGGGAAGGTCACAACCTGACCGGCAGCGGAGCCGTCCCCGCCCGCGCGGGGGTGAGCCTTCGGACGCTGTTGGTCCGGAGTCGCACGCAGGGCCGTCCCCGCCGGCGCGGGGGTGAGCCCGTGTACATCAGGCGTCCTCTCCACCGAACGGCGCCGTCCCCGCCCGCGCGGGGGTGAGCCCGGCATGGGGGTGCCGCTGGGGATCGCGGTGCGGCCGTCCCCGCCCGCGCGGGGGTGAGCCCGCGACCAGCCCCGCGACCCACGCCTACGCAGCGCCGTCCCCGCCCGCGCGGGGGTGAGCCCCCGCAGCACGGGTCGCTGTGGGTGTGGCTCCTGCCGTCCCCGCCCGCGCGGGGGTGAGCCCGTTGCCACCTCCCACATGGACGGCCGCGCCACGCCGTCCCCGCCCGCGCGGGGGTGAGCCCGGCGACAGTACGAAGTCGGTCGCGAAGTACACGCCGTCCCCGCCCGCGCGGGGGTGAGCCCATGGGCATGCGTTCGATCCCCCTGTTTGATTTGCCGTCCCCGCCCGCGCGCGGGTGAGCCCGTCCCACCGGGTCGCCTCTGTGGTGAACTCGAGCCGTCCCCGCCCGCGCGGGGGTGAGCCCGGGCGGCGGACGGCTCCCTCCTGCACGTGCCCGCCGTCCCCGCCCGCGCGGGGGTGAGCCCAGCACGGGGCGACCGCCAAGAACCAGGCAACGGGCCGTCCCCGCCCGCGCGGGGGTGAGCCCCCGGGTGTGCGGCCGCGGCGTCCGCCGTCAGGGCCGTCCCCGCCTGCGCGGGGGTGAGCCCCGTCCCAACCAACCCAGTGAGGCAACTATGGTGCCGTCCCCGCCCGCGCGGGGGTGAGCCCTGCCCGACCCAGTGGTCGAGCGAGTTGTCTGCGCCGTCCCCGCCCGCGCGGGGGTGAGCCCTGGTGGTCCGAAACGTCCAAGGGGAAACGTGCGCCGTCCCCGCCCGCGCGGGGGTGAGCCCTCAGTTCCGATGAGTTGACAAGGGGTTTCCCTGCCGTCCCCGCCCGCGCGGATGGCTTCCACGATTTCGCGGCCCACGCCGTCCCCGCCCGCGCGGGGGTGAGCCCGCCTTCGTGGGCTTCGGGCCCGCCGGCCTCGCGCCGTCCCCGCCCGCGCGGGGGTGAGCCCGCGGACAGCTCGCGGACGGTGCCGGTCAGCAGGCCGTCCCCGCCCGCGCGGGGGTGAGCCCGGCCAATACCGGCCCGTCGTGGCCACGGTCGAGCCGTCCCCGCCCGCGCGGGGGTGAGCCCTACCGCTGCCCGTCGTGCCGGCGTGAGGTGCTGCCGTCCCCGCCCGCGCGGGGTGAGCCCTGGCCTTGGTGAAGTACTCGGCGAGTGGTCCCGCCGTCCCCGCCCGCGCGGGGGTGAGCCCCCGACGACGGTCGCCGATCAACGCCGTCCCCGCCCGCGCGGGGGTGAGCCCGACTACAGCCCCCGCCCCGTGGCCACCGAACAGCCGTCCCCGCCCGCGCGGGGTGAGCCCGGGGACGGTTCGGCGAGCTACACGCTCACCAGGCCGTCCCCGCCCGCGCGGGGGTGAGCCCCTCCAGCAGGCCAGCAAGGCGGTGTTCGTCGGGCCGTCCCCGCCCGCGCGGGGGTGAGCCCGGCGTTGAGGGTACGGGAGATGACGTAGGTGGGCCGTCCCCGCCCGCGCGGGGGTGAGCCCACCGGGAGCACCGTCCCCGTGATGGTCCCGCGGCCGTCTCCGCCCGCGCGGGGGTGAGCCCAACACGGGCGGCGCCGAGATGTCCACCCCGACGCCGTCCCCGCCCGCGCGGGGGTGAGCCTCCGATGTTCCTTCCCCGTCCCTGGGACCCGCCGCCGTCCCCGCCAGCGCGGGGGCGAGCCCCACAGCGGGACCAGGGAGGGTCGGCAGCCATGGCCGTCCCCGCCCGCGCGGGGGTGAGCCCCCGCAGACCTTCATCTCCGCCCCTCCCGCCGAGCCGTCCCCGCCCGCGCGGGGGTGAGCCCTCGGCGTCCGGGCTGGTGTCGAACACGGCCCCGCCGTCCCCGCCCGCGCGGGGGTGAGCCCCGGGGTGCGGCCTCGGCGACCGGCAACCGGGGGCCGTCCTCGCCCGCGCGGGGGTGAGCCCGCCCACACGGTCGACGGGGCATCCACGGCGGGGCCGTCCCCGCCCGCGCAGCACGCAGCGCCCCGCCCGCGGGTGAGCAACGAGGCGCGCGGGCGAAGGGCGCGGCGTTGGCGGCCGTCCCTGCTCACGCGGGGGTGAGCTCACGAGCTTGGAGGGGGCCCGCTGACGGAGTGGGCCGTACCCGCCCACCGCTCACACGGGGCGAGTCCGTCACA
This sequence comes from uncultured Micropruina sp., assembly GCA_964492685.1. GTDB lineage: Bacteria > Actinomycetota > Actinomycetes > Propionibacteriales > Propionibacteriaceae > Micropruina. Next base: position 35,195 of record CAZBMH010000015.1, on the reverse strand, counting down.
TAGACGCCCGAGGAGGACGGCCACGGCCGGACTCAGGTCACCGGAGGGTCGAGACCTGGATCGGCGCCGTCGTGGCGGAGGTCCCGTCGGTGATGCGGACGGTGCGGAGCCAGAAGCGGTAGGCCGTGGCGCTGCGGAGCGAGCTGGCCGTCGCCGTCGTGGTCGCGATGCCGAGTGTGGTCACCTTGCGCGGGGTGGTCGTACAGACCGTGGTGCCGTTGCAGCGCCACACCTCGACACTCGTCGCGGCGGTCGGGAAGTTGCCCCAGCGGAGTGCGACGCTGCTGCGGCCGGCCGTCCCGGTGAGGTTGATCGGCGTCGTCACGGCGTGTCCGGGGACCGTGGCATACCCCGCGCCGATGCTGCGCGGGCCGTCCGCGGGCCGCGCAGCGATGGCGTAGGTGCCGGCGACGTCGAAGCTCGTGCTCCACTGCGCCGTCGTGGTGACCGCGGTGTCCCCGCTGCCGGAGATCCAGCGGACGGGCGGCTGGAAGGGCACCAGGTTCCCCGCGTCGTCGTAGCGGTAGACGAGCCCGACGGTCTGGGAGGCGTCCCCGTGCACGACGTTCGGGTCGGCCGCGTCGACGGTGATGGTCGGCGGGTACGTGAAGCCCAGCGTCGAGAAGCCGCCCGAGCTGTAGGTGGCAGTGGGCGAGGGAGCCGAGTAGCCGCTGTGGTCGAAGCTGCGGATCCGGTAGGTCGCCGGAGTGAAGGAGGATGGGGCTCCGGCGTCCGTGAACGTCGTGACGTTGCGCCCCACCCAGCCGACGGTCGCGTACGACGAGCAGGAGATCCCGGTGCACCGCTCGACCACGAAGCCACTCTCGGTGGTCGAGGCGTCGGGCCAGGTCACCAGCGTGTCCCCGGTCGAGGTGGCGGCGAGGGTCGGCGCCCCGGGGACGGCGGGGGCGGCCTGGGCCGGGGTGGCGATGGCGGCGGCCCCGAGGGTGAGGAGCGCGGCGATTGCGACGGAGGCGGAGTGGAGGCGGGGGCGGCGCACGGGTTTCTCCCTACGTAGAAATGCGGACAGCTCGAACCGTACGGAGGGGGCCCATCCCGCCACCATCGGCCGATGGTCTTAGTACCCCGCGCCCAGCACCCTTCGGGCTGCCGCAGAGGCTTCTCGCGCGCGCTCGATGGATGAAGGCTGACCGCGAGCCCCAGGAGCGTCATCGCGATCGCCATCGTGGCCGGCGCGTCCGTCGTCCGCGCGGACGGGTAGTGGCTGCGCCGACTTCTCACGGGCACAGGGAGGGGGCGGCCAGCCGAGCTCGTGCCGGGATGCGCCCCTACCCCAGCGCAATCCGCGCCGTCTGCCGCATGGGGTGAGCCCGGGACGGTGGACTGCTCCCGCCTGCGGCTGTCCGCCGGGCCGGGCTGCCGGGGATGAGCCAGCCGCCTCCGACACGGGCGGATCGCGAAGGCCGCCACGACGCCCGCCGGGGAGTTGGGCCAGCTGACCCGCGCGGTGCTGGAGCAGGTGACACCCGAGCATGTGCCGTCGGGGGAGCAGGAGCAACGCCGGTTGGACGAGCAGGCCCGCCGAGCCCTGGCGCGTCGATCGCTGACGTTCCGGTCCGATGACGGCTCGGTGATGATCCGCGCGTCGCTGCCCGTGGTGGCGGCCGCCGGGCTCATCAAGCTGGTGGACGCCTACTCCGAGTCGGATCGGCAGCGGGCCCGCGACGCCCTCGACGTCCGGCCGAGAGCCGCAGCCCCGAGCAGCGCCGCGCCGACTGTCTCCTCACCCGGTGGCCACCCATCATCGGCTGCGGGCCGCGCCCTCGCTGCAGGGGGACCGGCCCAGGGTCCTGGTCACCATGCGGGAGGCCGACCTCCGATCGCGCCGAGCGGGCCGGGCTCCTGGCCCGGGGGCTTCCGATCGGCGCGGGCGAGCTGCGCTGGCTGTGCTGCGACGCCGACCTGGTCCCCGCGGTCCTGGGCGGGCGCTCCGAGGTGTTGGACGTGGGCCGTGCGCACCGACTGGTCACGCCCCGATCCGCCGCCGACCCACCGCCGGAGCACCTGATCAGGCACGCCCGGAGCGAGCGCCATGACGGCGCGCTCTACGGCAGCCTGGCGTTCGCCTGTTGGATGCTGCTCACCTGGTTCCTCGCGACCGTGCTCGATCGGCTCAGCGGGGCCCCGACGTCGTGGGGCTTCCCGGACGACTCCTCCTGTTCGGCCGGCGGAGACCCCTGCCAGACTGGGCGGGTGGCCCGCCTCCCGTCTCTCCGGTTCCGCGGTGACCGGTGGGTCCACAGCGCCTTCACGGCGCTGGTCGGTGTCTGGCTGCTCGCGGCGTGGGCCAACGCCTGGTACGTCGCTGACCGGTTCGCGCACCACTCGGAGATCGTCGACGCCACGATCGTCAGGACGATCCAGCTCGGCTGCTTCGGCGCCCGGGGCAGCGGCGCCGGCATGGGCTCCGGAGACACCGTCTACGCGATCACCTTCCCGCATCCGGGCGGTGTGCACGCGACGACGGTGGCCCGGCCCTGTCACGTCATCCCACCCGACTTCGGACGGGGCCGCGGGGCGGTCTGGATCCAGTACGACGTGGACGACCTGGATCGGACCAGGGTGCTGAACGACGACGGCGCCGAGCAGCAGGTCGCGCGGGCGCCGATCTTCATCCTGGTCCTGTTCGGGTTGGCGGCCTGGGTGGCCCCGCGGCGCGGCCGCAGCGACGCGCCGCCCCCACCGCCCGGCGGCTGACCGTGGGGACGGCCCCACCCGCTGTCAGTGGGAGTGCCGGTGATGCGCGTCCGGGTAGTGCTCGTGGGTATGGACGAGCTCGGCGTGGGCGTGCTCGTGCCGATGCCTGGTGCCGGCGGGGACGTCACCGCCGGGGTGCGCGTGCTGATGATGCTCGTCGTGGATGTGCCAGTGGGTGTGGGTCAGCGGCTCGTGGGTGTGCTGATGCGCATGGCGCTCGCTCAGGTGCAGCCAGACGCCCACGCCCATGAGCGCCCCGGCGACGAGCAGCGGCCAGGAGACCGGTTCCCCCAGGACGAGGGCCAGGACCGCCCCGAAGAAGGGCGCTGTCGAGAAGTAGGCGCCGGCGCGGGCGGTCCCGACGTGGCGCAGCGCCACGATGAACAGCGCCAGGCTGACCCCGTAGGCGACCAACCCGACGGCCATCGCCGCCGCTACGGCCGGCCCGGACGGCAACGCGGCCCCGAGTGACAGCCCCAGCCCGAGGTTGACCGGCCCCGCCACGCACCCCTTCACGGCCGCCACCCAGGTGGCGTCGGCCGAGGCCACCTTGCGGGTGAGGTTGTTGTCCAGCCCCCAGGCCAGGCACGCGCCCAGCACCGCCAGCGCCGGCCACGCCCCGCCCAGGGACGCCGAGCCCGGGACGCTCAGCACCACCGCGCCGGCGACGATCGCCCCCATGCCCAGCAGCAGCCGCCGCCCGACGTGCTCGCCGAACACCAGCCACGCCAGCATCACGGTGAACACCGCCTCGGCGTTCAGCAGCAGCGAGGCACCCGAGGCCGGCATCGCGGCCAGCCCCAGCATCAGCAGCACGGGGCCGACGATGCCCCCGGCCGCCACCGCGCCGGCCAGCGGCCAGAGTTCGCCGGGTGCCAACCGGGGGGTCCGCAGGCCGCGCGCCAGCCGATAGGCCAGCAGACCCACCCCGGAGCCGCAGTAGAGGAGCCCCGCCAGGATCCAGGGGCTGACGGTCCCCAGCAGCAGCTTGGCGATCGGCGTGCCTGCCCCGAACAGGACCGCCGCCGCCAGCGCGGCTCGCACGCCGGGGTTGCTCAGTCCTGCCCGCACCGCACCGCTCCGTTCTCGCCCATACGCTCCGGCTGCCAGTGTCTCACCGGGCCACCTGGGGCTCCAGGACGCGTCGGCCCGGTGAGAGGTGGAGGAGGAAGGGGCGAACTCAGGCGCGCCCGCGGAGCTGTCGGCAGAAGCCGGCGGTCAGCAGCCGTCCGGTCCGGGCGACCTCGGCGTCGCGCGCCTTCATGGCCGCCTGCATCAGCCCCTCGTCGTCTCCGCGAAGCCGGGCCCAGCGACCCATCAGCCATGGCGATGCCTCCGGGTGGAATTGGACGCCGATCGCCGACCCGACCCGGAACGCCTGGTTCGGGTACGCGTCGTTTCCGGCCAGCGGCGTCGCCCCGGGAGGCAGCTCGACCACCGCGTCATGATGCGACTCGGCCACCCAGGAGGTTCCGTCGGCCGCGAGGGCGGCCACGACGGGATCGGAGGCGGCGGCTGCCGTCCAGGTAATCTCGGCGGGCCCGTGCTCGCCGCCGCCGGGGTGCGCCACCTCGACGCGTCCGCCGAGCGCCTCGGCGAGCAGCTGATGCCCCAGACAGATCGCCAGCGTCGGCACGTCGGCGGTCACCAGCGAGCGCAGCAGCCCCGAGAGGGGTTCGATCCAGGGGTGCTCGTCCCGGTCGTGGGCGCTCATCCGCCCCCCCAGGACGATCACCCCACCATCGAACTCGTCCGCCGGCGGCAGGTCACGCTCCCAGAGCGGGATGAGCCGCATCGATACCCCGTGACCCGCGAGCAGGGCAGTCAGTCGGTCCAGGGGGACCAGCGGGTCGGGCTGGATGACGGTCACTTTCATGGAGGTCGCCATGGGCTGACCGTAGCCGTTCCGGCGCCCGCACGGGCACTGCGCCCGTGAACGCCGCGGCCCAGAGTGTCGCAGGAATGCACGCGTGTCGCCCTCGTGCACCTTCACCGGCGCCATGCGGGCCGGCTCGGGACAGTTCGACATCAACCAGCACGCCAACACCGTGGTGCTGCCGCCCCGATCCCGGGCAACTCCTGGGGGTGGATGCCCTGCCGGGCGTTCCGTTGGTCACGCCGCCCGGCGGCGCGGCGGGCGGGGGGGGAGCCGAGAGGGGGCCGGGCGTTCGGGTGTGCCCGGCGAGCCCTCGGGAGTGGTGTGACGCCGGGACCCAAACCCTTGACCGCACACTGTATACAAAATACCCTGAGCTTCATCATCGCCGAGCGAGAGAAGTCGACATGTCCTCCGGAAGGATCAAAGTTCTGGCCGCGGCCGCTGCGGGAGCCCTGCTGCTGACCGCTGCCGGGTGCAGCGGCAGTGGCAAGAGCGAGGCCCCGGCCTCCACCGCCGCCAGCGGCGCCAGCGCCGCGGCCCCCTCGGGCACCGTCACCTGGTCCACCTGGGGCAACCCGGACGAGTTGAAGCGGTTCGAGGATTTCAACGCCCAGTTCATGGTGAAGCACCCGACCATCAAGGTGGTGCTGCAGTCGGTCCCCTCCTACTCCGACTACCACGCCAAGCTGCTCGCCCAGCTCACCAGCAAGACCGCCCCTGACGCGTTCTACGTCGGCGACGACAAGCTCGGCCAGTTCGTCGACTCCGGCGCGCTGCTGGACGTCTCCTCGGTGCTGAAGGATCCCGCCTCGGTCGCCAAGTACGACTCGTTCAACCCGGCCCTCTTCGGCGCCGCGCAGACCGACGCCGGCATCTTCGCCGCCCCGAACGACGTCAACCCGGACGCCCTCTGGTATGACAAGAAGGCGCTCAAGGCCGCGGGCATCACCGACGACCCCGCCACGCTGGCCGCCGCCGGCAAGTGGACGACGACCGCCTTCCTCGACATGAACGCCAAGCTGAAGGCGTCCGGCAAGACCGGGACGATGTTCTGGAACTACTGGGCCACCCACTGGGGCTGGATCTCCTCCCAGGGCGGCAAGGCCTACGACGGCACCACCTTCGTCGGCAACACCGACCCCAAGACCCTGGCGGCCGTCGAGCAGCTGGGCGGGTTGTTCCAGTCCAAGACCTTCGTCGCGGCCGACGTGCTGCCCGAGGGGGCCGGGGCCGACAGCGTCTTCGTCAGCCACAAGGCGGGCTTCTTCGCCCAGGGTCGCTACACCATCGCGACCGTGAAGGGCGCGGGTGACCCCGACAACTACGACATCGTCGACTGGCCGAGCCCGGACGGCACCGCGCCGTCCACCGGTGTGGCCGCCTCGTACCTGGCGATCAACGCCGCCAGCAAGAACCCCGAGGCCGCCAAGCTGTTCTGGGCCGAGTTCCTCTCGCCCGAGGGCCAGAAGATCCGCCTCGCCGGCGGCGGCAACGCCGTCCCGTCGATCAAGGGCGCCGACGACATCGTCCTGGACGGCTACCCGGCCCACGCCCAGACGTTCCTCGACATGCGCGACCACGGCTTCGTCGACTACGCCGCCGAGGCTCGGGTCCCTGGCCTCTCGGGCGACATCGCCGAGAAGTTCCTGGCGCTCTACCAGGGCAAGGCCACCGCGCAGAAGACGCTGGACGACATCGCGGCCATGGTCGCGAAGGCGCAGTAATGACGGCCCGGGCGGTGGGCGCGCGCGTCGCCCACCGCCCGGCGTCTTGGCGGCGCAGGGACCGCCTCTGGGGTTGGTTCTTCGTCGCCCCGCAGACGCTGGGGATGCTCGTCTTCGTCGTGATTCCGTTCGCCCTGACCATCGGCCTGTCGTTCACCAAGTGGAGCGGCCTCGGCCCCATGACGTGGGTGGGCCTGGACAACTACGCCGATCAGCTCACCGACGAGGTCTTCCTCAAGTCGATCGTCAACACCACCCTGATCGCCCTCATCACCGTGCCCGTCGGCCTCGGGCTGGCCGTCGTGCTGGCGACCGTGCTGGAGCGGCTCAAGACCCGGACGGCCTACCTCATCGCCTTCTTCGCCCCGGTCGTCACCTCCACGATCGCCGTGGCGATGATCTGGCAGCAGCTGCTGCGGGCCGACGGCCTCATCAGCCAGACCATCGCGAACCTCTTCGGCGTGGCGCCCCCCGACTGGCTGGGTGATCCGAACCTCGCGTTGCTGGCCGTGTGCCTGGTGGCCATCTGGTCCTCGCTTGGCCTCAACGTCATCATCTTCCTGGCCGGGCTGAAGAACATCCCCGGCTCGGTGCTGGAGGCCGCCACGGTGGACGGGGCCGGCCCGGTCACCCAGTTCTTCCAGATCAAGATGCCCCTGATCAGCCCGATCATCTTCTACTCGACGATCGTGGCGGTCATCTCGTCCTTCCAGACCTTCGACACCGTCTACGTGCTGACGTCCAACGCCGGCCCCGACAACGCCACCCGCACGATCGTCTACCACATCTACGACGTGGGTTACCGCTCGGCGAAGTTCGGGGTCTCCAGCGCCGCCTCGGTGATCCTGCTGCTGCTGACGCTGGCGGTCACGCTCGTCCAGTTCGGTGCCCAGAAGAAGCTGGTGAACTATGACCTCTGAGCGCCTGACGGCCCCCGGTTCGGGTGGTGGCCGGCATCCGATCGGCTCGGTCCTGATGCATCTCGGCCTCATCATCGCCGCGCTGGCGTTCGTCTTCCCCTTCATCTGGATGGTGCTGACGTCGCTGAAGACGTTGTCCCAGCTGTTGAATGCCCCGCTCTCGTTCTGGCCCGACCCGTGGACGATCGAGAACTACGTGAAGAGCTGGAACGCCGTCCCGTTCCCGCTGGCGTACTGGAACTCCTTCTACATCGCCGCGCTCACGGTGGTGGGCACGCTGATCACCTCGGCGATGGCCGCCTACGGTTTCGCGCGGATCCCGTTCCGCGGCGGCAAGGTGCTCTTCGTGGTCTTCCTGGCCACCCAGATGATCCCCAAGCAGGTCACGCTGATCCCCACGTATGTGGTGATGAGCTCGCTCGGCTGGGTCGACAGCCACCTGGCGATCATCGTTCCGGGGATGCTGGTGAACCCCTTCGCGGTCTTCCTGATGCGCCAATTCATCCTGTCGCTGCCGATCGAGCTCGAGGAGGCGGCGATGATCGACGGGGCCGGCCGGCTGCGCACCTTCTTCTCCGTGATCCTGCCCAACCTGCGCTCCGGCATGGGGGCGCTGGCGATCATCGTGGCGCTGGACGCGTGGAACAACTTCCTGCTGCCGCTGGTGCTCTTCAACTCCTCGAACCTGTTCACGGTGCCGCTGCTGCTCAGCCAGTTCCAGGGTCAATTCGCCGGGGTGAACTACGGTCTGATCATGGCCGCCTCCGCCGTCTCCACGATCCCGATGCTGATCGTCTTCATCATCGCCCAGCGGCACATCCTCGACTCGATGGCCTCCTCGGGGCTGGGGGGCAAGTGACCCCGGAGCCGCGCTCCGCGATCGGCTCCCGGATTCTGGCGCGACCCACGCCGGACGGCTGGTCCGTGCATGCCGTGGAGTACGAGGTGCCGCTGGAGCGGTCCGTCGTGGTCGATCGGCTGCTGGGGGAGAACCTGAGCCTGGCCATCGACGAGGACGGCTTCAGCGTCGCGGCGGACGGCCCGCTCCGCTTCCGGCCGGCCGCGGCGGCATCGGACGGGGCCGCCGGCGGCGCCGGCCCTCGGTTGCCGGAGGTGCCGGGACCGCTGCGCTTCGGCCTGGACGGGCGCTGGCATCCGATCCCGGCGGACGAGCATGCCCGCGCGGTCGCGGACGAGGCCGCCGCGTGGCGGGACTGGATGGCGCGCCGTCCGGCGGTGGCGCCCGCGTTCGCGGACGTGGTCGAGCGCTGCTGGCGCACCCTGGGGGTGAACGCGCTGCGGCTGCGGAGCCGGCCCGACGTGCTGGCGGTCGTCCCCTCGCTGGAAGGCTACGTGGGCGCATGGCAGTGGGACTCCTACTTCATTGCCGTCGGGCTGCGGCACGGCGACCCGGAGCTGGCCCGCGACCAGCTGCGGTTGGTCACCGACCCGCAGTCCCCGGACGGGCAGCTACCCGACGTCGTCCATGACGACGGCGTGCTCGCCGGCAGCGAGGACCTGCCGGAGGCCGACCGGGCGTCGCTGGCGCACGCGGGCTCGCCCTATCTGGGGCAGCGGGTGCCGCTGACCAAGCCGCCGCTGCTGGCGTGGGCGGCCGACCTGGTGAACCGGGTGGCGCCCCACGAGGCGTTCACCGCGCTGATGTTCCAGCGTGCCCGGGCCAACCATGCCTGGTGGTTCGCGGACAGCAGCGTCGACGGCGTGCCCTTCTATCGGCACCCCTACTCGTCCGGGCTGGACGACTCACCGGTCTTCGACACCCCCTGCGGCCCGACGCCCGACCTGCTGGCCTACCTCGCCGCCGGCGAGCGGGTGTTGGCCGCCCATCGGCCGAGCTGGGCCGACGCGGCCCGGCAGGCGCTGCTGGTGGGTGCGCTGCGCGAGCGGGCGGACGGGGACACGATCGTCGCCCTGCTGGGGCTGTTCGGCGGCTTCCTGGACGCGCCGCGGGTGGCGGCGCTGGCCGCCGCGATCGACGACCCGGCGCGCTTCGGCGGCCGGTGGCGGCTGCCGACGGTGAGCCGGGCGTCGGCGGCCTACGACCCGCGGCGGCTGTGGCGCGGCCCGGTGTGGGTCAACACCAACGTGCTGGTGGCCGAGGGGCTGCGGGCCAGCGGGCGGCCCGAACTGGCGAAGCGGCTGGAGCGGGAGACCCTCGCGCTGGTGGACCGCTTCGGCCCCTGGGAGTACTTCGACTCGGCCCAGGGCGGGCCGGGGGAGGGCGCGGTCTCGTCCTTCTCGTGGTCGGCGGCGCTGGCGGTCGACCTGGCCGTCCGGCTGTCGCGCTGACGCGGCGCCCGCGCAGGCTCAGCGCTGGGAGTGCTCGATCACCCGGGCCAGGCCGTTGATCCAGTTGGCCCGCAGGGCCTCCTGGGCGCCCGGCAGGTCGCCGGCCAGCAGCCGATCGGCGATCGCCGTGTGCTCGGCGGCCACCCGGTGGATCATGGCGTCGGAGGGGACGACCTCGAACTCGTAGCGGTGCACGGCACCCTTGAGCGAGGCGAGCAGCGAGAGCAGCCGCTCGTTGGTGCAGCCGGCCGTCAGCAGGTTGTGCCACGCCTCGTCCCGCTCGATGATCTCGTGATGGGTGGCGACCTCGGCCGGGAAGTCCTCGGCCAGCTGCTTCAGCGTGGGGGCGGTCTCGGTCAGGTAGGCCGCCGGGGTGAGGTCGAGGGCGAGGCACTCCAGCGCGCCGATGACCGGGGCGAGCTCCTGGAACTCGTCGGCCCCCATGAGCGCGAACCGGAAGCCCTTGCCGAGCTCGGACTCGATGTGGCCCTCGGTCTCCAGCGAGATCAGCGCCTCGCGCAGCGGGGTCCGCGACACGCCCAGCTCCTCGGCCAACTGCTGCTCGTTGATGCCGGAGCCGGCCTCGATCGTGCCGTCTTTCAGGCGCTGCAACAGCTCGGTGCGGATCTGGGAGCGCAGGGTCTGGCGTCGAATAACCATCGACGGGTTCCCCCTCCCACTCATCGTCCCCGCGACATCGCGGCCGGGGGTGTGGCCAACGGCCCGATCATAATCCCTTGTGACCCAATTGGCGCTCGGTGTACTGTATACAAAATCCAGGAAAGGATTCACGATGGCGGCTTCGGCACGCGGCGGTGGGGCCGGGTGGGTCGCATCGTCCGGGCTTGCCGGGCGCGTCCTGGCTGCCCCGGACGAGGGCGAACGCTGGTCGCGTCCGTCCTGGTGGCCCGTCGAGGGGCTCGCGTTCGGCGGCGACTGGAACCCCGGTGACTGGCCCCGCGAGGTGTGGACCCACGACATCGCCCTGATGCGCCGCCTCGGCGTCAACCTGGTCTCGCTCCCGGTGTTCGGCTGGTCCCGGTTGGAGCCACGCCGCGGGCACTACGAGCTGGACTGGCTGGCCCAGATCCTGCAGGCCCTCGACGAGGCCGACATCCGGGCGTGCCTGGCCACGGGCACCGCGACGCCGCCCGCGTGGCTGGTGCGCGCGCACCCGGAGGTGCTGCCCGTCGGCCCGGACGGCGTGCGCTACGACTTCGGCTCCCGGCAGACCTACTGCCCCTCGTCGGTGGTCTTCCGTGATGGTGCCCGACGGCTGGCCGCCGCCATGGCCGACCGCTTCGGCGATCACCCGGCGCTGGCCGTGTGGCACGTGTCCAACGAGTACGGCGATCACGTGCCCCGCTGTTACTGCGACACCTGCGCGGGGGCCTTCCGGGAGTGGCTGCGGGCCCGCCACGGCTCCATCGAGGCGCTGAACGACGCCTGGACGACGCGGGTGTGGGGCCAGACGTACGGGGACTTCAACCAGATCACCCCGCCCCGGCGGACGACGGCCCCGGGCAACCCGGCCCAGCTGCTGGACTTCGAGCGCTTCGGTTCCGACGCGGTGCTGGACCTGTTCGCCACCGAGGTGGCCGTGCTGCGGGAGGCGACCCCGTCCGTCCCCGTGACCACCAATTTCATGGGCATCCTGCGCGACCTCGACTACTGGCGGTTCGCCGCGATCGAGGACATCGTCTCCGACGACGCCTACCCCGACCCCGCCGATCCGGACAGCCCCGCCGCCATCGCGCTGACCTACGGCCTGATGCGCTCGCTGAAGCGGCGGCCGTGGCTGCTGCTGGAGTCGGCGCCCGGCGCCGTGAGCTGGCGCGACGTCAACGTCCCCAAGGCGCCCGGGCAGCACCGGGCCCACACGCTGCAGGCGCTGGCCCACGGGTCGGACGCGGCGATGGTCTTCCAGTGGCGGGCAGCCCGGGCGGGCGCCGAGCGCTTCCATTCGGCGATCCTCGGCCACCGCGGCGAGGCGAGCCGCAGCTTCGCCGAGGCCACGGCGCTGGCCGCCGACCTGGCGGCGCTCGCCCCGATCGCGGGCAGCATCGTCCGTTCTTCGGTGGCGATGATCGTCGACTGGGACGCCATCTGGGCGCTGCACCCTGGCGCGTCCCTGCCCCGCACCGACCTCGACTGGCACGGCACGGCGCGCGCTTGGCACGCGGCGCTGCGCTCCTGGGGGCTGGCGGTCGACTGCGTCCGCGGCACCGACGACCTCGCGCGCTATCCGGTGATCGTCGCCCCCTCGCTCTACCTCGTCGGCGAGGAGACCGCCGCCCGGCTGATCGACTACGTCGCCGCCGGCGGCACGCTGGTCGTCGGCCCGTTCGCCGCCGTCGTCGACCCGGACGAGCGGGTGCACGCCGGGGGAGCCCCGGGCCCGCTGCGCCGGCTGCTCGGCGTCGAGGTGGACGAGCAGTGGCCGCTCACCGGTCGGGAGGGCGTGGGCGTCGCGTTCGCGTCCGGGGGCACCTCCGTCCCGCAGGGCTGGGCCGAGTGGATCGAGCCCTACGACGGCGTCCGCGTGATCGGCAGCTACACCGGCGGGGCGCTGGCCGGCCGCCCGGCGATCACGGTCAACGACTTCGGCGCGGGCCACGCCTACTACCTGAGCGCGTCCCTGGACGCCGCCGCGCTGGCGTCGCTGCTCGGGGAGGCCTGCGCCCAGGCGGGGGTGGGGCTCCGCACGGCGCCGGACGGCGACGTCGAGGTGGTGACCCGAACCAATGGCGCCGAGGACTTCGTGTTCGTGATCAACCACGGTGCTGCGGACGCCGCCGTGTCGGTTCCCTCGGGGGCCGAGTTCCTGGTGGGCGTCCCCGCGCCCGCCGGCCCCGCCTCGCTGGCGCTGGCCCCCTGGGGGGCGGCGGTGCTGCGGCTGCCCTGCCCCGACCCCTCCCTGCTCCACATCCAACGGATCGAGGTTCGACATGGCGAGTGACCTGCGGCGCGAGGGTGGCATCGTCCACCCCTACGTCCCCAACACGGCACCGGCGGCGAAGGCCGCGATGCTGGCGGCCACGGGGGCGGCGAGCGTCGAGGACTTCTACGCCGACATCCCCGACGACCTGCGGCTCCACCGGCCGCTGAACCTGCCGCCGGCGCTGGTGGTCGAGGAGGACCTCCGCCGGCACGTGACCTCGCTGCTGGCGCACAACGTCGCCTCCGACGAGCGGCTGATGTTCCTGGGCGGCGGCACCTACCCGCACGCGGTGCCGGCCGTGGTGACCGAGGTCATCAACCGCAGCGAATTCCTCACCGCCTACGCCGGCGAGCCCTACGAGGACCACGGCCGGTTCCAGGCCCTGTTCGAGTACACCTCGCTGATGGCGGAGCTGCTGCAGACCGACATCGTCACCGTCCCCACCTACGACGGCTTCCAGGCCACGGCGACGTCGCTGGCGGTGGCCCGCCGCGCCACCGGCCGCCGCCGGGTGCTGCTGGTCTCCGACGCCGACGCCGACAAGCGCTCGCGGGTGGCCGACTTCCTGGCCACGCGGTCCGAGGGGGTGGGCGCGATCACCGTCGTCCCGACGAGGGACGGTGTCGCGGACGTGGCCGCCGTCGCCGCGCTGCTGGACGAGAGCGTTGCCGCCGTCTGGGTGGAGACGCCGTCGGCGACCGGGGCCATCGAGGCCCGACTGCCGGCGCTGGCCGAGGCGGCGCACGCCGTCGGGGCGCTGCTCGTGGTCGGCACCGACCCGATCGGCTATGGGGTCCTGGAGCCGCCCGCCGCCCAGGGCGCCGACCTGACGTGCGGCGACATCCAGTCGCTGGGCCTGGGCCAGTGGTACGGCGGCGCGCACGCCGGGTTCATCGCCTGCGCCGACGACGTCCGGTTGGTGATGGAGCTGCCCTCGCGGCTGTTCGGCCTGACGACCACGGACGTCCCCGGCGAGCTCGGGTTCGGCGACGTGGCCTACGAGCGGACGTCCTTCGCCGTCCGCGAGGAGGGCAAGGAGTGGGTGGGCACCGCCGCCGCGCTGTGGGGGATCGCGGCCGGGGTGTACCTGGCGCTGCTGGGGCCGACCGGGATGCGCGAGCTCGGGGAGACCCTGCTGCTGCGCACCCGCTACGCGCAGCGCCGCCTGGCCGCGCTCGAGGGCTTCGAACTCACCGACGAGGCGCTACACCTGCGCGAGTTCCGGGTGCGCACCCCGATCCCGGCCGCCGAGCTGGTGGCCCGCTGCCGCGACCACGGCGTCGAACCCGGCGTGGTGGCCGGCGACGACCTGCTGACCGTGTGCGTGACCGAAATCCATAGCCAGGCCGACATCGACCGCCTCGCCGCGGTGATCCAGGAGGTGCTGCGATGAGCCTGCCGCTCGCGCCCAAGCCCGCGTTGCGTCGCTTCCACCAGGCCCGCTGGGACGAACCCCTGATCTTCGACCTGACGGCCCCCGGTGAGCGCGGGGTGTTGGTGTCGCGCCCGGAGCCCGAGCTGGTGGCCGCCACCGGAACCCTGGACGACGTGCTCCCGGTCGGCCTGGCGCGCACGTCGCCGCTGGGGCTGCCGGAGCTGGCCCAGATGCGGGTGGTGCGCCACTTCGTCCGGCTCTCGCAGGAGAACCTGGGTGCCGACCTCAACATCGACATCGGCCAGGGCACGTGCACCATGAAGTACTCGCCCAAGGTCAACGACCAGCTGATCGCCACCCCGAAGCTGCGAGACCTGCACCCGCTGCAGGACCCGGACACCGCCCAGGGCGTGCTGGAGATGGTGTGGTCGCTGGAGCAGATGCTCGCGGAGATCTCGGGGATGAGCCGGGTGTCGATGCAGACCTCGGGCGGCTCCGGCGCGATCTGGGCGAACGTGGCCATGATCCGCGCCTACCACCGGGCCAACGGCGAGGACGAGCAGCGCCGCGAGGTCATCACCACGATCTTCAGCCACCCGTCCAACGCCGCGGCGGCGAAGACGGCCGGCTACGACGTGATCACGCTGTATCCCGACGAGGACGGCTACCCCGACATCGAGGCGCTGCGGGCGGCCATCGGGCCGCGGACGGCGGCCCTGCTGATCACCAACCCCGAGGACACCGGCATCTACAACCCGCGGATCCGCGAGTTCGTCGACCTCGTCCACTCGGTGGGGGGCCTGGCCTGCTACGACCAGGCGAACGCCAACGGCATCCTCGGCATCACCCGGGCCCGGGACGCGGGCTTCGACCTGTGCCACTTCAACCTGCACAAGACGTTCTCCACCCCGCATGGCTGCGGCGGGCCGGGCGGCGGCGCGTCGGCGGTCAGCGAGAAGCTGGTGCCGTTCCTGCCGTACCCGCTGCTGGAGCGCGACGAGGACCGCTTCTTCTTCGACCACGACCGGCCGCTGTCGATCGGGAAGATCGGGCCGTTCTACGGGGCGATCCCGGTGCTCGTGCGGGCCTACGCCTGGATCCGGGCGCTGGGCGCCGAGGGGCTGCGCGACGTCTCCGAGATCGCGGTGCTCAACAACAACTACGTGCTGCACCGGGTGCTCCGCATCCCGGGTGCCTCCGCGCCGTACGCCGTCGGCAAGCGCCGCATCGAGCAGGTCCGCTACTCCTGGGAGGGGCTGCACGCCGACACCGGCGTGGACACCCACGAGATCGGCGTCCGGCTGGCCGACTTCGGGATGCACTACTGGTCGAGCCACCACCCGTTCGTGGTGCCGCAGCCGTTCACCCTGGAGCCGACCGAGTCGTACTCGATGGCCGAGCTGGACGAGTACTGCGACACGCTGGCCGCGGTCGCCGAGGAGGCCCGGACGGACCCCGACCTCGTCCGCGGCGCCCCGTACAACGCGCCGGTGCATCACACCCATCACGACGACCTGGACGACCCCGAGCGCTGGGCGGTCACCTTCCGGGGCTATCGGCGCAAGTACGGACTGTGACGTGCCGGTGGCGGCGTCCATGACCGAACGGCGGTTGCTCGGCCTGGTGGTCAACCCGGTGGCGGGTCTCGGGGGTGCCGCGGGGTTGAAGGGGTCGGACGGCGCCGGCACGCAGGCGCTGGCGCTGGCCCGGGGGGCGATTCCGCTGTCGGGGGAGCGCGCCCGGCGCGCCCTGGCCGGGCTGCCCGCGGGAACCGAGGTCCTCACCGCGGCCGGGTCGATGGGGGCCGACGCGGCCCGGGCCGCGGGCTGCGTCCCGCGCGTCCGGCATCGACCGGGGGCGTCCCTGGCGGATGGGCACGTCGCGGGCACCACGTCCCCCCAGGACACCGACTCCCCTGAGGGCACCGCCTCCCCGGGGGATGCCATCGCCCCGGAGGGCACGACCCCCCAGGACACCATCGCCACCGTGCGCGGCCTCGTTGCGGCGGGGGCCGGTCTGATCCTGTTCGCGGGCGGTGACGGGACGGCGCGCGACGTGCTCCGCGGTCTCGTCGACGCGCCCGGGCCGGTGGCGGTGCTCGGCATCCCGACGGGGGTGAAGATGTACTCGTCGGTGTTCGCGGTCTCGCCGGCCGCCGCCGGCGCGGTCGCGGCCGCCTGGCTGCGCGGGGCGGACCTGACCTGTGAGGAGCGCGAGGTGCTGGACGTGTCGGAGGCCCAGCTCAGCACCGGCATCGTGGACGCGAGCCTGTTCGGGACGGCGCTCACCCCCGTGCTGCGCGGCCGAACCCAGGCCCGCAAGGCGGCGACCGGCGCTGCCGACGCGGACGCGGTGCGCGGCGTGGCGGGCGGGATCGTCACCCGGATGCACCCCGACGTCACCTACCTCCTCGGCCCCGGCGGCACCATGCGGGCCGTCGCGGACGCGCTCGGGGTGGCCAAGACCCCGCTCGGCGTGGACGCCGTCCGTGACGGTCGACGCGTGGCGGCCGACGCCACCGCGGCCCAGCTCATCGACCTCGCCCGGGCGGGCCCGTCCCAGGCCGTGGTGACCGTGATCGGCGGCCAGGGCTTCCTGCTCGGCCGGGGCAACCAGCAGTTCAGTCCCGACCTGCTCCGCGCCCTGATCGACCCGCCGCTGCTGGTCGGCGCGACCGCCGCCAAGCTCGCCGCGCTGCCCGGCCCGTTGCTGGTGGACACCGGCGACGACGCCCTCGACGCCGCGCTGGCCGGCCACGTCCGGGTGGTCACCGGCCCCCAGGACGTCGCCCTCGTCCCCGTCCGACCCGCCTCCGCGCCGCCCCGCGGCACCCCGTCCGACCCCGAATTCCGTCGAGAGGAACTCCCATGAAGCTCACCGGCAAGCGCGCCATCGTCACCGGCGGCGCCGGCGGCATCGGACGGGCCACCGCGCTCGCCTTCGCCACCGAGGGGGCCGCGGTCGCCGTCCTCGACCTGAACGAGGCGGGGGCCCAGGCGGTGGCGGACGAGATCGTCGCCGCCGGCGGCCGCGCCGTGGCGCTCGGCGTGGACGTCTCCGCCGAGCAGCCGGTGATCGACGCCGTCGCCCGGGTGGTGGCCGAGTTCGGCGGCCTCGACGTGGTGTTCAACAACGCGGGCATCGCGCGCCGCACCACCGCGGTGGAGACCTCCCTCGAGGACTGGGACCTCTCCTTCGCGGTGAACGTCCGCTCCATCTTCCTGATGTGCAAGCACGCCATCCCGCACCTGGAGGCGGCCGGCGGCGGCTCGATCATCAACACCGGCTCCGGCTGGGGGCTGAAGGGCGGCGGCCGCGCCCTGCCCTACTGCGCGTCCAAGGGCGCCGTGGTCAACATGACCCGCGCGCTGGCGATCGACCACGGCCCGGCCAACATCCGGGTCAACTCGGTGAACCCCGGCGACACCGACACCGGCATGCTCCGTTCGGAGGCGTCCCAGATCGGCTGGACGGAGGCGGCCTTCCTGGCCGACGCCGCCGACCGCCCCTTGCGCCGCATGGGTCGCCCGTCCGAGATCGCGGCGGCGGTGGTCTTCCTCGCCAGCGACGACGCGTCCTTCGTCACCGGCTCCGCCCTGGTCGTGGACGGCGGCGGCATCGCCTGACGCCCGGTTCCCGGCCCCACCCCGATCTCATCATCGGTAACTACTCTCACGAAACGTCCGTCACTCTCATGAAATAACGTGAGAGCAGAGACGTAACCCGACAGTAGTTACCGATGATGAGATCCGTGCGCGCCCCCCAGCGGCACGGACGGGCGGCTCAGCGGATCAGGATCACCAGGGACGACAGCGCGGCGGCGGCGAGGGTGACGTTCTCGAACTGGCGCTGGTCCACCCGGCCGATCACCAGCCGCCCGACCCAGGCCCCCACCAGCACGGCCGGCACCATCGCCGCCCACACCCAGAGCACCTGCGGGGTGAACAGCCCCAGCGCGCCCGACAGCGGCGTCTTGGCCAGGTTGATGGCCCCGAAGAACCAGGCGTTGGTGCCGATGAAGCGCCTCTTGTCGATGCGGTTGGCCAGGAGGTAGAGGGCCATGATCGGGCCGGCGGCGTTGGCGGTCATCGTCGAGAAGCCGGCGGCGACCCCCGCGGCGCCCGCCGCGATCGGGCGGGGCCCGCCCTCCGGCGGCACCTCCGTGCGGAGCTGAACTCGCTGCCAGACCTGCAGGGCCACCGAGATCACCAGCAGCGCGCCGATCGTCCGGCGCATGAGCACGTCGTCCACGTAGCGCATGAACAGCGCCCCGATCAGCAGCCCGGCGATGACGGTGGGGACGAGTCGCAGGATCAGCTTCCAGGACGCGTGTCGCCCGTACAGCCGGATGCCGATCACGTCGCCCACGAGCAGCAGCAACAGCACCGCGGCGGTGGACTCCTTCGCCGGCATGACCAGCGCGAACAGCACGGCCGCCACCGCCCCGATGCCGCCGAACGACGTCTTGGAGAAGCCGATCAGCACGCCGCCCAGCACGAGGACGGCCACGGCGACGCCGCTGAGCGAGGCAAGTTCGGGGGGCACCGCCCGATTCTGTCACCCGCGGCCCGGACGGGCGTCCGCGGCCGGCCCCAGCCGCGTGGAGGCGCGCCCCCGTCCCGGCCCCAGCCGCCTGGGCGACCGCCCGCCCCTCGACCGACCCTGGACCGGGACGAGCCAGCCGTGCCAGCTGCGCGGGCCTGCGCTGCTGGGCTTTGGGAGCATCTACGATGGGTTGCGCACCCCCGAGAGGGTGACACTCACCCCCCCGGGAAGGATCAACACAGATGGATGCTGTCAGCCGACGCACGGCCCTGTTGGGCGCCGCGAGTGTGGTCGGTGCGGCCATGACCGGCTGCACCGATTCCAACGCGGCCCCCGGAACGGGCGCCACGAGCAGCGCGGCGGTCCCCACGACGGCCGCGCCGTCGCCGTCCCCGTCCGTCTCGGTCGACACCACCCCCCGTTGGCCGCTGACCGGCAAGCCGCTGGACGACCCCGCCGACGCCCAGCGCATCGTGGTGGCCGTCAAGGTCCCCGACAGCCGCAACGAGCATCCGCAGATCGGCATCGACAAGGCCGACATCGTCTACGTCCAGATGGACGGCTACCCGGCGGCTGTCGGCCAGTCCGGAACCCGGCTGGTCCCGGTCTTCCACTCCAGCTACGCCGAGTCGGTCAACCCGGTGCGCTCGATCCGTCCGGTCGACATCCCGATGCTCAGCCCGATGACCGCCATCATCGGCAGCACCGGGGCCTACCCCTGGGTGCTCAAGTACGTGGAGGAGTTCGGTCAGTACCTCATCGGCCGCCAGGACTACATGGCCTCGAAGGGGACCGGCGCCTACGGGATCCTGGGCAGCCGGGTCCGGACGCTGAACGGCCAGACCTACTACGACCGCGCGGTGGTCTGCTACCCCGACAAGCTCGTCAAGCTCGCCAAGAAGTTCGGGCAGGGGCCGCAGCAGCACTACTTCCCGTGGGCCGCCACCGCGGACGAGGTGAGCACCGCCGTCGTCGGCCGGGCCGCCGCCTCCGTCAGCGTCCCGTGGAAGAGCGGCACCACCTACAACATGACCTACACCTACGACGCCAAGACCAAGCGCTACCTGCGCAGCGAGCCGTGGGGCCCGCACGTGCTGGCCAACGGCAACCGGGTCTCGTGCGACAACGTCCTGGTGATCCGGGCGACGCACGTCTTCGGCAAGATCTACGCCAGCGGTCGGATCAAGACCGACGGCGCGATCCACAAGGAGCCGATCCACAAGATCATCAACAGCACCGGCACGTTCTACTACGCCAACCGTGGCAAGTACGTGAAGGGCACCTGGACGAAGGGCGAGGTCAACGAGGTCTTCCTGTTCACGCTGGACGACGGGACCCCGCTGCGGATGGCCCCCGGGCAGACGTTCGTCGAGCTGCCGAACCTCAAGGCCAAGGTCGTCGTCAAGGGCTGAGCCGCCGCCCTCCCGTCCGTCCTCGAGGTGCCGGACGCGCCTCCGCTCGGCGGACGGGTCTACCGTGGTGCGTAATCACCGCACCCGCCCATGTCAGGGGTCGCCCCGTCGGTGCGGTCAAGGCCCGACAGCGGCCGGATAGCAGGTCCCATCAGGAGGAGCATCATGCCCGAGGCCATCGCGTACGCCATCGATTCGCCGACCGGTCGGTTCGCCAAGACCACCATCACCCGCCGCGAGCCGGGGCCCACGGAGGTCCTCTTCGACATCAAGTTCGCCGGCATCTGCCACTCCGACATCCACACCGCCCGCGGCGAGTGGGGCCCCACCCGCTACCCGCTGGTGCCGGGCCACGAGCTCGCCGGCATCGTCCGCGAGGTGGGCTCCGAGGTCACCAAGTTCGCCGTCGGCGACCGGGTCGGCGTCGGCTGCTTCGTCGACTCGTGCGGCGACTGCGACCAGTGCCGGGACGGGCTGGAGCAGTTCTGCGAAGGCGAGGGCGGCACGATCTGGACCTACGGCGCCCTCGGCCGCGACGGGCTGCCGACCGCCGGCGGCTACTCGACCTGCGTCACCGTCGAGGAGGACTACATCTGCCGCATCCCGGACGGCATCGACCTGGCCCAGGCCGCGCCGCTGCTGTGCGCCGGGATCACGCTCTACTCGCCCCTGAAGCACTGGGGTGCGGGGCCGGGCAAGCGGGTCGCCATCGTCGGCATGGGCGGGCTCGGGCACATGGGCGTCCAGCTCGCGGCCGCCCTGGGAGCCGAGGTCGCGGTCATCAGCCAGACCCTGTCCAAGGAGGCGGACGGCCGCCGCTTCGGGGCGTCCGAATACTACGCCACCAGCGACCCGGCCACCTTCAAGGCGCTGCGGAAGAGCTTCGACCTGATCGTCAGCACGGTGTCGGCGGACCTGGACCTCAACAAGCTGCTCAACTGCCTCAAGGTGGGCGGCACCCTGGTCGATGTCGGGCTGCCCGAGCACCCGCAGGCCATCAAGCTCGGGGTGCTGATCGGCGCCCGCCGCTCGCTGGCCGGCTCCCAGATCGGCGGCATCGCCGAGACCCAGGAGATGCTCGACTTCTGCGCCGAGCACGGCCTGGCGGCCCAGGTGGAGATCATCGGCGGCGAGGACATCAACGACGCCTACGACAAGGTGGTCGCCAGCCAGGTCCGCTACCGCTACGTGATCGACACCGCCACCTTCGCCGACGCCTGATCGCGCGGGGCGGGCCGTTCGCGGCGGTCCGGCTTTGACCGGTACATAACTGACCGATGTCGGTCACTTACGTACCGGTGTGGGGCTGCGGATGCCCGTGGTGTGTCCCGCCCGTCGTGAGGGCCCTCGTCCCTCGTGCGTCGGCTCCCGGCGCCGTTCGTGCCGCGGAGGTCCGGCTTGATCGGTACGTAATTGACCGTTGTCGGTCACTTACGTACCGGTGGGACCCCCAGGAGGGTGGCGCGGGCCTCTTCCCCGATGACGCCGAGCACCGGCATGTCGTCGCAGTGCGCGACGAAGATGGCCGCCAGGTGCAGCGCCCAGGCCCGGGCTCGGGTCCACACGTCGCCGTCGTAGTGGGGGCTGGTGGCCGCATCCCGGAAGGCGGCGCGTCCGGTGGCATCGAAGCAGAGCCAGGCGGTGGCCAGGTCGCAGGCCGGGTCGCCGGCGGTCAGGTCGCCCCAGTCGAGGATCGCCGCCAGGCCACCGTCCTCGCCGACGAGCAGGTTCAGCGGGTGCGGGTCCCCGTGCAGCCACAACGGCGGGCCCTGATAGGCGGGGGCCGCGCTCCACCGCCGCCAGCGGGACAGCGCCGCCTCGCCGAAGCCCGGGGTGGCGGCGAGTCGCGCCTCGGTCGCCGCCGCCCGCTCGCTCAGGGGGCCGCCCCGGAAGGGATTCCTGGGCGCGCCGGGATCGGCGGGACGATGCAGCGCGGCAAACGCCCGGGCCAGCGGTGCGGCGGCCCGACGCCGGGCTTCGCGGGGCACCGCCGCCATCGGCCGTCCCTCCAGATGGGGCACCACCGACCACGGACGATCGAAGGCCGGGCTGGGGCGTCCGGCGAACACCGGGACGGGGAGGGGTACCCCGAGCCCCTCGCCCAGGACGGGCAGCCACCGCTGCTCGTTGACCAGCAGCGGCACCGCCACCCGCCGCCGGGGGAGCCGGACGAGGAGTCCGGCGCCGAGCCGGAAGGACTCGTTGTCCCAGCCGTGCGCGAACGGGGTCAGCGGCAACCCGGCGTACTGTGGGCACTGCTCGGCGATCAGGGACGCGACCAGCCCGGGCGTGATCTCGACGTCGGCCTCGGGGATGTTCGCCACTCGTCCATTGCAGCGCACGCACGGCTGGTAGCCCAATCGCGCGGCGCCCATCCCCAACCCGCACAGAGGTGACCGAAGGTGGTCACGTCTGCTCCGCGGGGACACCCCGGCGGCCCCCGCCCCTCGGGTTGCGCTCTCCCGGGCACTCCACCGATCTCATCATCGGTAACTACTGGCAGGAAACGTTCGCCACTCTCACGTAATAACGCGAAAGTGGTGACGCAACCCGAAAGTAGTTGCCGATGATGAGATCGGTGCGCGCCCCCCAGCCGCGGGGGCCCGCCGATGGGGGCGGGCAGTCGCGGAGGCGGGAGGTCCTCGACGAGCGCGCCTTCGGCACAGCTGACCGGTACATAAGTGCCCGACTACGGTCACTTATGTACCGGTGGCACGGCTCCGGCGTGGTTGGGGGCCCCGCGCGGGAGGCCGGTCACGGTCCAGCGTCATGGCGAGTGCCCGGACGGGGGTCAGCCGGCCGGTCAGGCCTGATGCACCCCGGACGTCGTGAGTCAGCCGGCCCAGTCCAGCCCGATGTCGAGGACGCGAACGCTGTGGGTCAGCCACCCCACGGAGATCAGGTCGACGCCGGCCTCGGCCAGCGGCACCGCGGTGGCGGGTGTGATCCGCCCCGAGGTTTCGGTGATCATCCGGCCGCCGATCAGGGCCACCGCCTCCCGCACCGTCGCGGGGCTCATGTTGTCCAGCAGCACCGCGTCGACCCGCAGCTCCAGCAGTTCGCGCAGCTGCTCCAGGGAGTCGACCTCGACCTCGATCTTCACCAGGTGCCCCACCCCGGCGCGGGCCCGGGCGACCGCCTCGGTCACCGAGCCCGCGGCGGCCACGTGGTTGTCCTTGATGAGGACGGCGTCGTCCAGCCCGAAGCGGTGGTTGGAGCCGCCGCCGCAGACCACGGCGTGCTTCTGCAGCGCCCGCAGCCCCGGGATGGTCTTGCGGGTGTCGGCGACCCGCGCGCCCGTGTGGGCGATGGCGTCGGCGATGGTGGCGGTCCCGGTGGCCACTCCGGACAGGTGCCCCAGGAAGTTCAGCGCCACCCGCTCGCCGGTCAACAGCCCACGGACGGGCCCGGTCGCGGTGCCGATGACGTCGCCGGGGGCCACACGGGACCCGTCCGGGGCGGTGATCGACACCTCGATCCGGGGGTCGACCAGCCGCCAGGCCAGCTCGGCGCAGGCGGTGCCGGCGACCACGCCGGGCTCCCGGGTGACCAGAGCGACGGTGCCGACCTGGTCGGCGGGGATGATGGCATCGGTGGTGAGGTCGCCGGCGCGGCCGAGGTCCTCGAGCAGGGCGGCCCGCACCAGCGGTTCGATCACCAGCGTGGGCAGCGACCTCATGCGCGGGCTCCTTCTCGAAGGGGGGATTGCGGGGCGCGGGCGGGCGGCCCTTCCGGCGCCGGTCGGCTCCTCGGGAGGACGAGATCCGCCAGATCCGCGCGGTTGACTAAGACGTGGCGGGCCTCGGCGTCGGTGGCCGGGAAGTCGGTGCGGCTGTGCCCGCCGCGGGACTCCTCGCGGCGCAGCGCCGACCAGGCCACCAGGTACCCCACCAGGCCGGTGTCATTGCCGGTCAGCGGGCGCAGCTCGTCCAGCGCCTTGCGCAGCCCGGACGCCTCCCGCAGCACCCCGGCCGCGGCGGTCACCACCTCGCGGACCCGCTGGACGGCCGGCCCGGGGGCGGCCCAGGTGGCGTCCACCCAGCTGCGCTCGGCGACGTCCGGCACCGTGTTCTCGATGCCCAGCGTCTCGCGCAGGTGGGCGGCCGTCCAGCGGCCGCAGACCACGGCCTCCAGCAGCGAGTTCGACGCCAGCCGGTTGGCGCCGTGCAGGCCGGTCGAGGCCACCTCGCCGATCGCGAACAGGCCGGGCAGCGTGCTCTCGCCGGCCCGATCCACCAGCACCCCGCCCATGTGGTAATGCGCCGCGGGGCGTACCGGCAGCAGGTCGTGGGCCGGGTCGAGGCCCGCCTCCTTGGCCTTCTCGTTGATGGACGGGAACAGCTCGGCGAAGCGCTCGCCGGGCTCGGTGCGGGCGTCCAGGAACACCCGGTGCCCGGCCTGCAGCGCTGCCCACTCGGCGCGCGAGACCACGTCGCGGGCGCTCAGCGGGTTCTTCAGGATCCACTCGCCGTTCTCGTTGACCAGGATCGCGCCCTCGCCGCGGACGGCCTCGCTGACCAGCGGCATCGGGTCGATGTGGACGTCCAGCGCGGTGGGGTGGAACTGCACCATCTCGACGTCGCGCAGCGTGGCCCCGGCGCGGAAGGCGAGCGCCAGCCCCTGCCCGCGGGAGGAGAGCGGGTTGGTGGTGTGGGTGAACAGCCCGCCGATGCCACCGGTGGCCAGCACGACGGTGCCCGTCCGCAGCTCCACCTCGCCGTCCGGGGTGGCCACGACGACGCCGGCCACGCGGCCGCCCTCGACGAGGATCTCGGTGGCCGGCGAGTGGTCCCACAGCGACACCGACGGGGTGCGCCGGGCGCCCTCGACGACGGTGCGCAGCAGCTCGGCGCCGGTCCCGTCCCCGTGGGCGTGGACGATGCGGCGCCGGCTGTGCGCCCCCTCCAGCCCCAGTCGTAGCGTGCCGTCCGGGTTGCGGTCGAAGCCGGCCCCCTGCTCGGCGAGCCAGGCGATGGCGTCCGGGGCGGCCCCGGTGATGGCGGCGACGATCTCCGGGTCGCAGAGCCCGGCCCCGGCGGCCAGCGTGTCCTCGGTGTGCAGGGACGGGCTGTCGTCCGGCCCGACCGCGGCCGACACGCCGCCCTGGGCCCAGCCGGTGGAGGTGCCGGTCGACACGGCGCCGGCGCTCAGCACGATGCAGCGCAGCGGCGACAGCTCGATCGCACAGGTCAGCCCGGCCAGCCCGGCGCCGATGATCACCGGACCGTCGGCGACCACCACCGTCCGGGGCGCGGGGGGGATGGGGGTGGTCACCATGGCGTCGCTCACTTCGTCTTGGGCGGGGCGCCCACGGCCAGCATCCGCTCCACGGCGGCGCGGGCCCGGTCGGCGGTCTCGGGGTCGAGGGTGACCTCGTTGGTCATCGTCTCAAGCGCGTGCCGGATCGCCGACAGGGTGTTGCGCTTCATGTGCGGGCACAGATTGCAGGGCCGGACGAAGTCGAGGTCCGGGTACTCCTGGGCGACGTTGTCGCTCATCGAGCACTCGGTGATCAGCGCGACCTTGGCGGGCCGCTTGTCGGCGACGTAGGTGATCATCTGGGCCGTGGACCCGGCGTAGTCGGCCTCGTCCACGACCTCCGGCGGGCACTCGGGGTGGGCCAGCACGGTGACGCCGGGGTAGTCGACACGCATCTGGACGATGTCGGCGGGCGTGAACCGCTCGTGCACCTCGCAGGCGCCCGGGTGGGTGATGACCTCGACGCCGGTCTGGCGGGCGATGTTCGCGGCCAGGAAGCGGTCGGGGATCATGATCACCTTCGGCACGCCGAGGCTTTCGATGACGTGGACGGCGTTGCCCGAGGTGCAGCAGATGTCTGACTCGGCCTTGACCGCGGCCGAGGTGTTCACGTAGGTGACCACCGGCACGCCCGGGTGGGCTGCGCGCAGGGCGCGGACGTCCTCGGGGGTGATGGACTCGGCCAGCGAGCAGCCGGAGCGCAGGTCGGGGATCAGCACCGTCTTGGCCGGGTTGAGCAGCTTGGCGGTCTCCGCCATGAAGTGCACGCCCGCGAGGACGATGACGTCCGCCTCGACCTCGGTGGCCATCCGGGCCAGCGCCAGCGAGTCGCCGACGATGTCGGAGACGCCGTGGAAGACCTCGGGGGTCATGTAGTTGTGGCCGAGGATGACCGCGTTGCGCTCCTTCTTGAGGCGCAGGATCGCGTCCACGTCGTCGGCCATCGTGGCCCATTCCACGGCGGGAATGACGTGGTCCACCTTGCGGTAGAGCTGCTCGGCGGTGATCAGCTGGGTGGTCATGAGGGGGTCCTCCACCGGTTTCTAGTCGGAACAACCCTTATGCTACATCTGAGCAAAACCGACCGCAACCGTTTCGTCCATGTGAGCCACGCACTTCCGCCAAGGGCGGAGTGGGCGGTCGGGGGGGGGGACGGTCGGCCGGGAGCGCGGTCGTCCGGGTCAGCGACGAAAGCCCTGCGTCGCAAGGGACGCTGGACTCGCATCTCTCAGGGGCTGTGCGGCGGGGCCGGGTCGGGCCAGGATGAGCGAGGGGGCCACGCCCCTCAGGCCCGCGGCCACGCCGCCCCCGGTCGCCCGAAAGGAGCACCCCATGACCACACTCGCCGTCGATCCTCGCCCCGACCAGGCGCGGGCAGGGGTCGGCACCCAGCTCTACACCGCCGTCATGCTGGCGGCCCTGGTCGCCGGCGCCTGGTGGGCCTTCCAGTTCCGGGTCGAGGCGCTGCTCTCCGGGCTCGACCCGAACTGCCCGGTCACCGGCTGCTACGCCGACTTCGGTCCGACCTGCGCGCCGATCGCGCGCTCGCCGCCCTGGCTGCGGCGGTCTGGCCGGCCGCCCGGGTGCTCCACACGGGCGCCGTGCGGCCGATGACGTGGCTGCTTGCCCTGGTGGCCGTTCAGTGGGCCGCCGTCCTCATCGTGGTTTTCGCCTCCCTGGTGGACTGAACCCACCGCGCGGCTCGCGCGCTCGAAGCCGCTGCCCCGCCATGGACGGACGGATTCAGACGCGACTCCGCCCCCGAAAGTGGCGCGTTGCCCGCGAAATTTCGCCGGCGGAGTGAGCCGGAGTCGCGAGCGGGAGGGCCGGACTTGCGGACGAGGGGCGCTGCGGCAGCGGCCGACCGACGCTCAGCGGCCGCGGACGACCGGGAGCTTGGTGCCCGCCGCCGACCGCTCCTGGAGCACGTCGCGGTGGAAGCGGTAGAGCCGCGCCGGGCGGCCGCCGGTGTCGGCGTAGCCGTCGGTCTCCTCGACCAGGCCCTGGGAGTCGACCAGGCGCCGGAAGTTCTGGGTGTGGACGCCGAACCCGGCCAGCGCCTCGACGCGCGCCTGCAGCTCCCGCAGCGTGAACTCGCCGGGCAGCAGCTCGAACACCACCGGCCGGTACTGGATCTTGGCGCGCAGCCGGCTGATCCCGGTGGCGAGCACGCGCCGATGATCGCCCAGCATCCGGTCGCCGGCCACCCGCCCCGCGCCGGGGCGGCGCAGGGAGTCGGGCGACTCGGGGAGCAGCCCGGCCTCGTACAGCAGCTCGTAGCGCTGCAGCGCCAGGTCGGGCTGCCAGGGCTGGCCGTCGAGGCCGAACGTCACCCGGACCCGGCTGCGGCGCCGCTCGGCGTGCGCGGGGTCCGCGTTCGTCCAGTCCAGCAGGGCCGCCACCGGCGACGGCCCCGGGCGGCGGCGGTCCTCCCAGGGGAACAGCTCGTACCAGCGCCGCCAGCGCCCCAGGCGGGTCGCGGGCAGGTCGTCGTCCGTGGTGAGCCCCAGGTAGGAGATCGACAGCCGTCGGGCGGCCTCGGAGTCTCGGTCCACATCGATGAACGTGTACAGCTGCTCCAGGTAGCCCAGGGTGCGGCCGGTCTGGGCCTCCACCCACGCCCGGGTCGCGGCCTGGAGCGAGTGGTGGCCCGGCAGCAGCGGGCCGGCGGGGAGGCGTAGCGGGTCGTCGAGGACGAGGACGCAGGGCTCACCGTCGACCAACGCGACGATGACCGCGAGCACCTCGGCCCGGATCGTGTCCACAGCGCACCTCCGGGGCTCAGGATAACGAGAGTGGGCACCCCGCCCCCGGGCGTGCCACCCGGGGAGCGCACAAGTGGGCGGGGAGGGTGGACTCCCCGGGCGGCCCGACTGTGACGAACTCGCGCCAAGACGGTCACCGTCGTCACAGTCAAGGCCGGACGGCGGTCAGGGGTGGGGCGCTCACGCGCGCCGAGCCTCAGGCGAGGCCCAAGTGCTCCTCGAGCGTGAGCTTGCTGTTGGCGCCGAACGCCGAGGCGACCTCCTTGCCCACGTAGCGGAAATGCCAGGGCTCGTAGGCGTAGCCGGTGAGCTTCTCCTTGCCGGGCGGGTACCGCAGGATGAACCCGTACCTGTACGAGTTGGCCCACAGCCACTTGCCGGTGGCGCTGTCGCGGATCGCGGCGACCCCGAGGTGGACGCCGTCGCTCAGGTCGGCGGCCAGGCCGGTCTGGTGCTCGCTGCGGCCGGCGGCGGCGTTGTAGCGGCGCGCCAGGGTCTCGCTGCCGTACTCGCGGATCTTGTTCTGGAGGATCTGGGCCTGCACGGCGTAGCTCCGGTACCCGCTGCGGACGACCACCCGGATCCCCGCGCGGCGGGCCGCCGCGGTCATGGCGGCCAGGGCCCGCTGCGCGGGGGCCGTCAGGCCGTTGGGGGAGGTGCGCGCGGGAACGTAGCGGGCGCTGATCGGGTGGGCCTTGCTCACCACGATCACGCCGGTCACGGTGAACGGCCGGTCGAGCTCGGCGCCGCGGCGGGTGTCGACGGGCGGGGCCGGCGTCAGCGACACGGTGGTGGTCGGTCCCGGGGAGGGGGCGGCGGCGCTCGGGGCGGGCGTCCGGGTGGGGGTCGGCGTCGGGGTCACGGCGGCCGGACTGGGCGGGGTGGTGCCGCAGCCGACCAGGGCCAGCACGAGCGCGACCAGCAGGGCCGGGGGTCGCGTTGAGGTCACCGCGCCACCCTACCCGGCGGCGCCGAGCGCACCGGTCGAGCATGCGCGGAGGGCGCCCTCACGCCAGCCAGCGGCGCCGCTCGTCCTCCAGGTTCGCCCGCGCCCGGGTGGCCCACAGCCGCCGCCCCGTGTCGGTGCGGAACAGCGGGTCGAGGCCGAGCAGCTGCTCCAACACCCGCAGCCGCCCGGCCCGGAAGTCGGCGTCGGTCAGGTGCTCGAAGTCGAGCCGCACGTCGCGGACGTAGACGTGGTAGCGCCCCGCGGCCTGCCCCAGGATCGACAGGTCGGCGTCGCACAGCTGGGCGCCCGCGTCATCGCCGGCCTCGGGGGAGTGGCTCGCGGTCAGCCGGACGAGCCGGGCCACCTCCTCGCCCCCGGGGATGCCGGCCGTGGTCAGCGCGTCCAGGGCCAGCGCGGCCGACTCGTCCTCGTCCGCGCCGTGGCGGCCCACGTAGACGGCGTCGTGGAACCAGGCGGCGAGCCGGACGGTGTCGGCCACCGGCTCGGCCGCGGCGATGGCGTCGAGGGCGTGCAGGCACTGGGCGAGGTGGCGGACGTCGTGGTAGCTGCGGTGCGGCTCGCCCCAGCGCTGCAGCAGCTCCTCGCCGAGGGCGGGCGCCCCCGGGGCCAGCGCCGCCCACGCGGCCCGGAGCCCGGGCAGCACCGCGGCGCGCTTCGGCGTCCGGTGGGGGGTGCGCACGCGCAGCCCCGAGCCGAGCAGCGCCCGCATCAGCTCGGTGGCCGACACCGCCCGCGCCCCCCGGGCAACCAGGTCGCCGTAGCGCCGCTCCGGGACGTCGTAGTGGTCGTGGTCGAAGGCGCGCGGCGGGATGCCCGCGGCCTCGGCGAACTCGTGCAGCTCCGTCAGCGAGGTGTCGGAGACCAGGTGCGAGAAGACGGTGCCGTGGGCGGGCCAGCGCGGCGGGTCGATCAGGACGGCCACGCTCAGCCGGCGACGTCGTGGAGGTGATGCTCGACGTCGTGCAGGAAGTAGACGGCCAGCGTGGCGACGGTGAACTCCGAGCCGTTGCTGCGGAAGCCGCGACGGCCCCACGCGTCGGCGGGCACCCGCTCGAAGATCTCCGCCGTGCGCTCGGCCTCCATGGCGTACTCGGCCGCCACGTCGGCGGGGTCCTGGTCCCAGTAGCGCTCGGCGACCGCGGTGGCGTCCTGGTCCCAGTTGGCAAAGCTGGGTTCGGCCTGGGTGAGCATCAGCGTGGCGCGCACCCCGAAGATCCGGCAGACATCCCGGACGTGACAGGCGTACTCCAGCGGCGACCACACCTGCGGCGCGGGTCGGGCGGCGGCGTCGGCGCGGGCCAGGACGGCCGCCCAGCGGGGGATCGTGGCCCGCAGCGCGGCGGCGACCCCCGTGGCCGGGCCTGGCGCGAAGCCGCAGTCGGGGCACCCGGAGTCGATGACCCAGGTCCAATCCTTGTCTTCGGGCGTGATGGTCTCGGGAGCGTCCATGCCCCCATCCTCACGCGCGCGCCCGCCGTCGCCAACCCCCCGTCCAGGGCTGGGCGTCGCCGGCCGGGCGCGCTGGGTGGTTCGCCGCCGATCCCGCCCAGCCCCGGACCCCGCCCACGCCGCGGTGGGATGCCGCGATACTGCGGGGGTGTGTGATGGCGTGTTCGTCGGCCTGACGACCCTCGACCTGGTGCTGGGGGTGGCCCACGCCCCCGCCGCGGACGAGAAGGTCGAGGCGCACTCCCAGGAGCTTGACGTGGGCGGCCCGGCCGCCAACGCCGCCCGGACGTTCGCGGCGCTCGGGGGGCGCGCCCGGCTGGTGACCGCGCTGGGCCGCCATCGGGTCGCCGTCCTGATCCGCGAGCAGCTCACCGCCGAGGGCGTGGACGTCGTCGACGTCACCCCTGAGGAGACCGCGCCCCCGCCGGTCGCCGCCGTCCTGGTCGGGCTCACCGGCGAGCGGGCCATCGCGTCCCGGACACCGCGGTCGGTGAGGGCGGCCGCCCCCGCCGTGCTCGCCGGGGCCGACGTCGTCCTCTTCGACGGGCACCTGCCCGCGGTCGCGGTCCCGGTGGCGCGCCTGGCCGTCGCCGACGGCGTCCCCGTCGTGGTGGACGCGGGGCGTCCCAGGCCCGTCTTCGACGAACTGTTGCCGCTGGCTGACGTGGCGATTCTCGCCGAGGCCTGGGCCGGACGCGAGCTCGCGAGCCTCGCCCATCCCGGCAGCCGGCTGCTGGCCGTCACCGCCGGTGGCGGCCCCGTCCGCTGGTGGCGTCCGGGCGGCGAGGGGACGATCGCCCCACCGAGGATCGAGGTCCGCAACACGCTGGGGGCTGGCGACGTCCTGCACGGGTCGTTCTGCCACGCGCTGGCCGCGGGCGTCGACCCGCTCGACGCGCTGCGGGCGGGCGTCGGCTGGGCCAGCGAGCGCTGCCGCGCCGACGGGCTGAGTGGCTGGCTCGACGCCCTGCGGGCAAGATGAACCCATGGTGAGCTGGGAAGTGCTGGGCGGGGCCCGCGTGATCGTGGAGTGGCCGACCCTCGACGTCGACGACCTCGTCGCCGCGGGCGAGGTGGCGCTCCAGGAGGGCTGTCGCGCCTGGTCGCTGGACGTCGCCGACCTGGCCCTGCTCGCCCAGCTACGGACGATCTTCGCGCGGCGGGCCGTGATCGGCGTGAGGGGCGTCCGGGTGCCGTCCCAGGCCAAGGCTGCCCACGAGGCCGGCGCCGACTTCGGGCTGTGCCCGGTCACGACGCGGGGCCTGCTCACCCACACCGCCCTGCCGCTGGCCCTGGGGGCGCTGACGCCCAACGAGATTGTCGCCGCCGCGGCCAAGGGGGGCGCCGTCCAGGTGATCCCGGCCGATGCGCTCGGCACGGCCTACTCGCGCTCGCTCCCGGCCATGTTTCCCGACGTCGCGCTCATCGCGACCGGGCGCCTGGAGCGTTTCATGGTCGACCTGTGGCTCGATGCGGGCGCGGCCGCCGTGGTGCCGCAGACCCTGCTGCCCGCCGACACGCTCACCGACCCGGACCTGTCCGACCTCCGCTCGCGGCTGCAGGGGATCGCCGACGCCTGAGCGCTAGCGGTGGCCCCCCGCGGCCTCGATCGCCTGGACGAACGCGCCGGTGGGCTGGGCGCCGTTGATCGCGGTGGTGTCGATCAGGAAGAACGGGGTGCCGCTGATCCCGAGCTGGCGGGCCTCGTCGGTGTCGGCGGCCACCGCCGCGGCGAGGGACTTGCTGGTCAGATCCTTGCGGAATCGTGCCAGGTCGGGCACACCCGCCTGCTTCGCAAACGCGACGACGTCCTCGGTGGTGATCGTCGGGTGGCCGCCGTCGGTCGGCGCTGCGGCGAAGATCGCGTCGTGGAACTCCCAGAACTTGCCCTGCGCGCCGGCCGCCCGGGCCGCGACGGCCGCGAGCGTCGACTCCTCGCCGAACAGCACCAGGTCGCGGGCCTCGACCCGAAGCGACCCGGACGCCACGTAGGGCTTGAGTTCCTCGAACGTCGTGGTGGCCCACCGGGCGCAGAACGGGCAGCGGTAGTCCGACCACACGATCATGACCACGGGCGCGTCCACGGCGCCCAGCGCGGTCGGGTCGTCGGCCTGGCGGCGGGGCAGCGAGCGCATCAGGGCCACGGCGGCGGCATCGGGGGTGGCCGGCGCGGACGCGGCGGTTGGGGTTGAGGCGCTCGGTGATTCGCCCGCCGTGGGCAGCCCGCCTTTCATCGCCATCACGGTCACCAGGACGAGGACGACCGCGCTCAGCAGCGCCACCAGCACCCACGGGATGGCCGCGTTGCGTCCCGCCGGCGCGGGCGCGCCCAGCGCCACGGGGTTGGGGGTGCGCTCCACCTGCGGCGCGACGGGGGGCGTCGGCGGCACGGGGGGCGCCATCTGCGGGCCGCTGGCGGGGATGGACGGGTCGGCCGGGGCCTGATCGGTCATGCGACCCACCCTAGGCCCGGCATCGAGGCCGGGGTCAGCGTTCTCGGCGCCGAAGGCCGCCGACCACCAGCAGCAGCACCAACAGCGCCATCAGGCCGCCGGCGGTCAGCAGCAGCGTCCGCACCAGTGGATCCTCGATCAGCTCGCCCGAGCCGGGCGCCGGGACCGCCGGGACCGGGGTGTGGGTGGCCGTGATCGCCGGTGACGCGGACGGGCTGCGGGAGGCCTTCGCCGAGGTAGTCGCGGCCGGCGCGGGCATCGCCGGCAAGGGTCCGCCGGGGACGTGGGCGGCTGCGGACGAGGCGGTCCCCAGCCCCAGCAGCAGGCACAGCAATGCCGCGACGACACTCGGAATGCGCGACATCGACGGGTCCCTCTCTGGCGGCCGTTGCGTCAGTATCGACGCCCCGGCCCTCCGCTGACCAGCCCCGCGACGGCGAGCGAGGGCGGCCGAACGGGTGGACGGGGGAGAATCCTTAGAGTATCTTGAGAAAGAACCGTCCTTCTCTCAGGGAGTTATCTGCATGTACGAGCCGCGTCGGGCCCTGGCCCTGATGGACGCAGCCGATGCCGTGGTGCCCCTGGAGGTGGCGGCCGCCGCCTTCGTCCGGCCGCGCCGCGCGGTCCCCACTTGGCGGGACCAGCTGCGCAACACCGTGCCCCTGCTGATGAGCCTGGCCGCCGCCGCGATCGTGGGCTCCCTGGTCATGGCGTCCACCGCCACCGCGCAGGTCGCCGCCCCGGCGGCCGGCGTCGAGGACCGCATCGTCGAGCGCATCTCCCGCGCCGACGTCCGGCCCGCCCTGAGTGCCTCGCTCGTCGAGACGGTGCCCACCGTCCGCCTCGAGGCCACCAGGACGATGTACAACACGGTCGACCTCACGGTCCGCGCCAAGGCCGACGACACCTCGGCCGTCGAGGCCACCATCCCCTCCTGGAGCAAGGTCACCGCCACCCCGACCGTGAAGAACGGCTTTCGCCAGGTGATCGTGGGCGACAACACCGGTTGGGTGAAGGACAGCCTGCTCGGCGCCGACGCCCCCTCGCTGCCGACGGGCACCTCCATGGCGCCCTGCGCCCTCAGCTCGTCCATCGAGGCCAAGATCCGGCCCGACACCAAGTTCATCTACCGCTCGGTGTGCGCCAACTTCACCGGCATCAACTCCTACGGCGGCTGGCGAGCCGGCGGGTTGCCGTTCCACCGCAACGGCCGCGCGATCGACATCATGCTGACCCCCCACGCCGAGTCGGCGCTGGGGCACCGCATCGCGAACTACCTGATCGCGCACGCCCGCGAGTTCAACATCGATCACATCATCTTCGAACAGCACATCTGGACGCCCAGCACGCCCCGTTGGCGGCTCATGGGCGACCGCGGCGGCATCACGGCCAACCACTTCGACCACGTCCACGTGGCCGTGCGCGCCTGACCCACGAAATTCCGTTCCTCGCCGACCCGCACGATGCGGGACGGCTGCGGGCGCCGGGGACGGCCGTTTAGGCTGGCCGCATGAACACCTCTGTCGACGCCACCGCCACCGCCGCCTGGGCCCGTCTGGCCGCGCTCCACGACGCGATGCGTCCCGACCTGCGGGCCTGGTTCGCCGACGATCCCGGTCGCGCCGGCGCCTTCTCGCTGACCGCGGGCGACCTCTTCGTCGACCTGTCCAAAAACCTGATCGACGCCGACGTCGTGGCCGCGCTGCTGGGCCTCGCCGAGGAGGTCGACCTCGCCGGGCACCGCGACGCGATGCTGCGTGGCGACAAGATCAACGTCACCGAGGGCCGCTCCGTGCTGCACACCGCGCTGCGCCGCCCGCGCACCGACACCCTCGTCGTGGACGGCCAGGACGTGATCGCCGACGTCCACGAGGTGCTGGACGCGATGTATGCCTTCGCCGACAAGGTGCGCTCGGGGGAGTGGAAGGGCGTCACCGGCAAGGCGATCACCACGGTCGTCAACATCGGCATCGGCGGCTCCGATCTGGGGCCGGTCATGGTCTATGAGGCGCTCAAGCCCTACGTCCAGGACGGGTTGGAGGCCCGCTTCATCTCCAACATCGACCCGACCGACGTCGCCGAAAAGACCCGCGGGCTGGATCCGGAGACCACGCTGTTCATCGTGGCGTCCAAGACCTTCACCACGCTGGAGACCCTGACGAACGCCCGGATGGCCCGCGACTGGCTGCTGGCCGCGCTGGCCGCCTCCGGAGCCGTTGATGGCTCCGAGGAGCAGAACAAGGCCGCCATCGCCAAGCACTTCGTCGCCGTCTCCACCGCCCTGGACAAGGTGGCCGCCTTCGGCATCGACCCGGTGAACGCGTTCGGCTTCTGGAACTGGGTCGGCGGCCGCTACTCGGTCGATTCCGCGGTCGGCCTGCCGCTCGTGCTCACCCTCGGCCCGGCCAACTTCGCCGACCTCCTGGCCGGCTTCCACGCCCTCGACCGGCACTTCGTGACCGCCGAGCCGGCGCG
>CAZBMH010000014.1:16546-43720 GCA_964492685.1 uncultured Micropruina sp. | reverse complement strand
GCAGCTGCGTCCGCATCACGTTGGCCAGGCTGAACCGGCTCTCGGCGGAGCGGACGAACAGGGGCCGCCCCTCCTCGAGACCGCTGATGTGCTCGCCGGACAGGTAGTTGTAGGCGAGCATGCCGCCACCGTCGGCGTCGCCGGTCATGGCGTGGCGGTAGAGCGCCTCGAACAGGTCGCCGGCCGCGATGGGCGACCCGACCAGCGCGGCGAACTCGCCGAACAGCCCGACCCACGAGTTGAGGTCGGACGTGAAGTTGTTGCAGTGGACCATCGCCACCGGGTCGCCGGCCGGCGTGGTGACCAGGTCGATCTCCGGGTGGAGGCGCTCCAGCGCCCGCTCGAGCACGGCCATGGCGAAGATGCTCGTCCCGGCGCTGACGTTGCCGGTGCGGCGGGCCACGCTGTTGGTGGCGACCATGCCGGTGCCGGCGTCGCCCTCGGGCGGGCAGAGCGGCACCCCGGCCTGCAGGGTGCCGGACGGGTCGAGGCGGCGGGCGCCCTCGTCCGTGAGGCGGCCGGCGGCGGCGCCGGCCGGAAGCACCGCGGGGAGGACGTCGGCCAGCCGCCAGCCGAAGCCGCGCGGGGCCACGAGCTCGTCGTAGGCCGCGAGCCGGGCGGCGTCGTAGCCGCCGGTGGTGGAGTCGATCGGGAACATGCCGCTCGCGTCGCCGACGCCGAGGACCTTCTCGCCGGTGAGCTGCCAGTGGACGTAGCCGGCGAGCGTGGTGAGGAACCGGAGCTGCCCCACGTGGGGCTCCTCGTTGCGGATCGCCTGATGCAGGTGGGCGATGCTCCACCGCTGCGGGATGTGGAAGTCGAACAGCGCGGTGAGCTCCTCGCTGGCCGGGCCGGTCGAGGTGTTGCGCCAGGTGCGGAACGGCGCCAGCAGCCCCCCGTCCGCGTCGAAGGGAAGGTAGCCGTGCATCATCGCCGAGACGCCGAGCGAGCCGACCGTAACCAGGGGCACCCCGTAGGTGCGCTGGACGTCGGCGGCGAGGTCGGCGAAGCAGGCCTGCAGCCCCGCCCAGACCGCCTCCAGCGAGTACGTCCAGGTCTGGTCGACGAACTGGTTCTCCCACTCGTGCCCGCCGGCGGCCAGCTGCAGGTGATCCGGGCCGGTGAGGACGGCCTTGATCCGGGTCGAGCCGAACTCGATGCCCAGGGCGGTGCGACCGGCGACGATCGCCTCTCGTCCGGGCGTGACGTCGTTGTCCATGCCTGTTCCTTCCGCCACGGGGCGGCGCCCCGGTTCGCGTCGTTGTTCATGCTGAGGCTACCGAAATGGTGACGTTAACATAACCCCTCGGAGTGGCCGATCGGGGGGGAGGCGCCGGCTCGACGGGACACGGCGCCGGGTGCGGCGCGTGCGGCGGCGTCGGGTGCGGCGCGTGCGGCGGCGCCGGGGGGCGGCGCGTGCGGCGGCGCCGGGGAACCTCTACGGTGGCGTCCGTGGAGAACCTGGCAGCCAAACCCGCCATCGTCGTCCTCGGCAAGGATTACCGGGACGAGATCGTCGCCCAGTTGTCCGCTCGCTACGCCCACGACTACGCCATCGAGGCGCCCGACACCCTGGAGGGGTCGCTGGCGCTGTTGGACGAGGCCAACCACGAGGGTCGCCGGATCGCCCTCTTCGCCTGCGAGTACTTCGACGACGGCGAGAAGTCCACCCACCTGCTCAACAAGCTGCGGGCGCGGGTCCCCACCGCGCGACGCCTCGTGATCGTGCCCATCGAGCGGTTCCGCGAGGCCCAGGAGCTGATGCGCGAGTCGATGGCGAACGGGTCCATCGACGGTTCGCTGCTGCTGCCGCAGGGTCCCCGGGACGAGGAATTCCACACCGCCGTCTGCGAGCACCTGTCCGACTGGGGGTCGTCGGTCAACACGTCCGAGATCGACGGCACCCGGGTGATCTCGGACGGGCCTGGTCCCGACGCCGACCGGATCATCGACTTCCTCACCCGGATGGGCCTGCCGCACCGGGTCTACGGCAGCGACACCGAGGTCGGCCGCGAGGTGATCGCGCTCGCCGAGCCGGGCGCGCCGCTGCCGCTCGTCCAGGACATGAGGCGGGTGACGGGTCCCCAGCAGGGGCAGGTCGTCTCCGCGCCGTCGAACGAGCAGCTCGGCGCCGCCCTGTTCGGCACGCCGGACGATCTGGCCGGCGACCTGGTCCGCGACCTGATCGTGGTCGGCGCCGGGCCGGCGGGGCTCGCCGCCGCGGTGTACGCCGCCAGCGAGGGGCTGGACGTCCTGCTCATCGACGCCGGCCCCGTCGGGGGCCAGGCCGGCACCAGCTCGATGATCCGCAACTACCTGGGCTTTCCCCGCGGCATCTCCGGGATGCGGCTGTCGCTGCGCGCCCGGACGCAGGCCCTCCGCTTCGGCGCCCGCCTCCTGGTGGGGTATCGCGTCACCCGGCTGATCCCCGGGGAGGGGGAGGCCCCGCACGAGGTCGAGGTCGGCGGCGTCCGGCTGCGGGCGCGGACGGTCCTGATCGCCGCCGGTGTGGACTACCGGCGCCTGGGCGTCCCCGCGATCGAGGCGTTCGTGGGCAGCGGCGTCAACTACGGGGCTGCCGCCAGCACGGCCCGCGCCATGCGGGGGCGCCCGGTGTTCGTGGTCGGCGGCGCCAACAGCGCCGGCCAGGCGGCGGTGCATCTGGCCCGCTTCGCCGAGTCGGTGACCGTCGTCGTCCGCCGGGACGGGCTGACGGCGACCATGTCCGACTACCTGATCAAGGAGTTGGAGGGGACGCCGCGCATCAGCATCCGCCCGCACACGGAGGTCGTCGATGCGGCCGGCGACGGACACCTGGAGCGGCTGACCCTGCGCGACACCCGCAGCGGGGAGACCGAGGAGGTGCCCGCCGGGGGTCTCTACCTGCTCCTGGGGGCCGCGCCGTCGTGCTCCTGGCTGCCGCCGGACGTGGCGCGCGATCCGCACGGCTTCGTCCTCGCGGGGGCGGACACGCCCTGGCAATCGTGGGTCGGCGGACGTCCGCCCGCGCCGTACGCGACCACCGTCCCGGGCGTGTTCGTGGCCGGCGACATCCGCTGCGGCTCGATGAAGCGGGTGGCCTCGGCGAGCGGCGAGGGCGCCGCGGTGGTGCCGCTCGTCCACGCCCGGCTGGACGAGCTGGCCGGCGAGGGACGGTCCCGATGACCCCGCTGGACCGCCTCACCCGCGAGACCGAGCGGGGCTCGTCCGATCGCGCGCTGCTCGACGCCCTGCTGGACGAGGTGCCCGTCGGCACCCTGTCGTCGGTGGTGGACGGCGAACCGTGGAGCGTCCCGATCTTCTTCGCCCGCGACGGCGACCGGCTGCTGTTCCACGGCTCGACGGGCGCGGGGCTGCTGCGCCACGCGGGGGCCGGGGCGCCGGTGACGTTCACCGTCTTCAGCCTGGACGGCATCGTGGTGGCGCACACCGCCTTCGAGTCGTCCGCGAACTACCGCAGCGCCGTCGTCCGGGGCTCCCTGGTGCGCTTGGACGCGGACGAGGCCGCCGCCGCGTTGGACGTGGTGACCGAGCGGCTGATCCCGGGCCGGACGTCCGAGGTGCGGGGCAACAGCCGCAAGGAGCGGGCCGCCACCCTCATGCTGGCCCTGCCGCTCACCGACGACGGCTGGCTGTACAAGGAGCGCACCGGCCCCGCCGGGATCCCGGACGAGGAGACCGACGCCTGGGGCGGGGTCGTCCCGCTGCGGGTGGTCGCCGGCGAGCCGATCCCCGACGACTGGGCCGCCGGGCGTCCGGTGCCGGCCAGCGTCCGGGAGATGCTCGAGCGGCACCGCTGACGACCTGCCGTGGGTCCCGAGGACGGCGCACCCGAGGCGCGCCGCAGTGCCGCTGGCCGCTGGGCCGCTGGGCCGCTGCGATTGACCGCGGCCCTTGGGAACTCCGGTGGCAGCAGGACGACGCCTGGGCTCACCCGCCCCCCGGGAGCACACGGATCTCATCATCGGTAACTACTTTCGGGAAGCGTCCGTCACTTTCGTGTAATAACGCGAAAGTAGATGCCTAAGGCGAAAGTAGTTACCGATGATGAGATCGGTGACGACCGGACCCCCGAACGTCAACCACGGTCGCCCACTGACACCCTCCAAGGCCCGCGTCCTGACACCTCCCGGGATCCACATCCCGTCGGCGCCCAGGGCCCACGCCCCAGGGACCCGTGGCCGAAGTCCCCGCGCCCCCCGGGACGACCCCCGCGCGATTTCCGGTAGGCTAGGTGGGTTCCTGGAGTGCGATCCCGCCACGGGCCCTCAGTGTTTCCACACGTTCACGGGCAGAGAGCGGACAGCCGAGAGTCGGCCACTTCCCCGTTCTATCCCTGAGGGATTCCTTTGTCTGACACGTTCGCAGGTCTTGGCCTGCCCGCCGACCTCCTCGCCACCGTCGAGGGGCTCGGCTTCGAGATTCCCACCCCGATCCAGGCCGCGGCCATCCCCGCGCTGCTCTCGGGCCGCGACGTCGTCGGCGTCGCCCAGACCGGCACCGGCAAGACGGCCGCCTTCGGCCTGCCACTCCTCAACGCCGTGGACGACGACCTCGCTCACCCGCAGGCGCTCGTCCTCACCCCGACCCGCGAGCTGGCGATCCAGGTCAGCAACGCGCTCAGCTCGTTCGTCCCCGCGTGGCGCCGGACGAAGGTGCTCGCCATCTACGGCGGCGCCAGCTTCATCCCGCAGCTGCGCGGCCTGGAGCGCGGCAATCAGGTCGTGGTCGGCACCCCCGGCCGGATGATCGACCTGATCAACCGCGGCGCCCTCGACCTCACCAAGGTGCGCTTCGTCGCCCTGGACGAGGCCGACGAGATGCTGCGGATGGGCTTCGCCGAGGACGTGGAGACCATCCTCGCCAAGACCCCCACCGACAAGCAGGTCGCCCTGTTCTCGGCCACCATGCCGCAGCCGATCCGCCGCGTCGCGCAGGTGTACCTGCAGGAGCCGCTCGAGATCGCGGTCACCCCGCAGGCCACCCCGATCGACCTCACCGACCAGACCTTCGCGGTGCTCCCCCAGCGGCACAAGGCCGAGGCCCTAGCCCGCGTGCTGGCGACCACCGGCGCCGACGCGGCGATCGTCTTCGTCCGCACCCGCGAGACCGCCGAGGAGGTCGGCAGCGCGCTGATCGCCCAGGGCGTCAACGCCGCCACCATCTCCGGCGACGTCGCCCAGCGCGAGCGGGAGCGGATCGTGGAGCGCCTCCGCGGCGGGCTGCTGGACGTGCTGGTCGCCACCGACGTGGCCGCCCGCGGCCTGGACGTCGACCGGCTCGGGCTGGTCGTCAACTACGACGTCCCGCGCGAGGTGGAGACCTACGTCCACCGCATCGGACGGACGGGCCGCGCCGGCCGCAAGGGCATCGCGCTGACGTTCGTCACCCCGAAGGAGCGCCCGCGGCTGCGGGTGATCGAGAAGACCACCGGCTCGGTGCTGAACGAGGTGCGGATCCCGACGCGCGCCGACGTGCTCACCCACCGGTTGCAGACCGCCCTTGCGGGCGCCGAGAAGCGCCTCAACACCGGCAGCCTCGGCAAGGCCCGTGAAGCGGTCACGGCGTTCTGCGAGAACGGCATCGACCCCGCCGAGCTGGCCGCCGCCTTCCTGGCCCTGGCGGTCGGGGACGACGGCGCGCCGTTCGCCAACGACGACCTGGCCTACCGCCAGGATCGCGACGCCGAGTACGACGAGCGCGAGCGCGGCCGCGGCCGTCACGAGCGGCATCACGAGCATGAGGTCGACCACGAGTCCGACTGGCACCGCAAGAAGCACCACCCCTTCGCCAAGAACGAGAAGGGCGACAAGTTCGGCAAGAAGGGCCCCGCGCGCGGCCGCGGCCCGGCCCCGCGCTTCCGCGTCGGGGTGGGTCATCGCGACGGCGCCACCGCCAAGTCGATCGTGGGCGCGCTGACCGGTAAGGGCGGCCTGCGGGGCACCGACATCGGCAAGATCGACATCTTCGCCAGCTTCGCGCTGGTCGAGATCCCGAACGGTCTGGACGCCAACGCCACCCGCCGGATCAGCGGCGCCACCATCGCCGGCCGTCAGCTCCGGATTCGTCCGGACGAGGGCGCCCCGCCCCGCCGCGAGTACCGCTCCGACGAGGGCGGCCAGCCCCGCCGGGAGTACTGAGCCACTCGGACGCGCCGGGCGCCTGCCCGCCCGTCCATCGAACAACGCCACCCGGCGCCCGTGACTCGTCGCGGGCGCCGGGTGCGTTGGCAAGCGGGACTCGCCGCGAGCGCCGCTTCCAGCGGAAGGCGGGACCGCGTTGGTCGCCCCCTCCCGGAGCGCCCCTCATCCAGCTCCGCCGGACCAGGACTCGAGCTCGGCAGCCCGAGCGCCGCACCGCTGGCAAGCCCCAATCCGCACCCACGGACGGCCCGACTGGCACGCAAGTGACCGCAGTCGGTCACTTACGTCCCGCTCGGACGGCCGATCGCGCGCGGCTCTGTCCCAGCCTCGGGTGCGCCATCCACACCGCTGGCGGCGCCTCCGCACAAGGCATCGCCCCCTGCGCCCCTGAGTGGCCGCCTGAGTGTGCCTGCGCTGGCGCCCCCGCCGCCACCTGCCCGGCAGTGCGTTGTCCTTCCGCTCCGCCGACGCCCCCGAGGGTCGTAGGCCCAACGGCCAATGGTGGACGGCACCCGACCCGTCCGACCCTGGAGGGGCAAGGCCGGAAAGCCCGGCCGGACAGGAGCAGATCATGAATACCACCAAGATCGCCGGCGGCCTGGTCGCCGTGGCACTGTCGCTGTCCGCCGGCGTGCTGGCGGCCCCGAACGCCGAGGCCAAGGGTCTCGAGGTGCGCCAGAGCGGCGACTGCAGCGCCCGCACCGACTGGAAACTGAAGGCCAAGAGCGACGACGGTCGCATCGAGGTGGAGTTCGAGGTCGACTCCAACCGCAACGGCCAGCGCTGGTACGTGACCCTGCGCGACAACGGGTCGCTGTTCTGGTCGGGCTACCGCACCACGCTGGCCCCCAGCGGATCCTTCGAGGTCGAGAAGCGCACGGCCAACCGGTCCGGTTCGGACGTTATCCGGGCCTACGCCCGCAACACCCGCACTGGCGAGATCTGCCGCGGGAGCCTCACCTTCAACGGCTGACCAGCCCACCGCTCGTCCTTCCTCCCGGGACGAGTGCCGCGATGCTCGGCCGGCCGGTGTCGGCCCACCCGCCCGGCCGGACGAGCACCACCGCGGTGTTCGGTCCCCGCCTTCCCCCGGGGCCGAACACCGCGGGTACTAGTACCAACGCGCGATTGCACCACGTCCGTCCGGACGCCAACCCTTGAACCAACGGCGCGAACCGCCGGCGGCCCGCCACTTGAATCTTCAACCAGTCACCGCCACACTGACTCCCGAGAGGAACCCCCATGACCCCCTTCCCCGCCTACGTGCTGGCCGGCATCGCCGCACTGATCCCCGCCGGCCTCGGCCTGATGGGCAACACCACCCTCGCCCACGACGTCCCGGTCCGGGTGCCCGCCTCCGCCGAGGTGATGCCCACGGCCAGCAGCAGCCCCTCCTCCGACGTCGGCGACGATCACGGCGGCGACCGGGCCCGCGGCGACCGGACCCCCGAGCCCGGCGACGACCGCGGCGGCGACCGCGACCGCACCCCCTCCCCCAGCCCGACGAGCTCCAGCTCGTCCGACTCCGGCGACGACCATGGCGGCGACCGCGACCGCTCCACCCCGACCCCCAGCCCGACCAGCTCCTCGAGCAGCGACCCCGGGGACGACAAGGGCGGCCACCACAGCGGCTCGGACGACGACGACAACAGCGGCTCCGGCGGCGACGACAACAGCGGCCCGGGAAGCGGATCCGACGACTGATGGAGCCGACCAACACCCCCACGGTCCCTGGGACCGAGCAGCCACGTCCGCCCTGGATGGACGTGGCTGCCGGCACGCCCCGGGTCGCCGAAGCGCCACCACTCAACCTGCGGCGACTCGTCTGGCGGCTGATCCTGGGTGCCTGCGCGGTCCTGGTCGTGGTGGGCGCGGGCAGCGTGGTGGCCGCCAGCCAGCTGGCCGAGCGCGAGGCGGTCAACGATGCCGCCAACACCGCCGACGTGCTGGCCGAGGCGGTGATCCAGCCGGCCCTCACCGACCAGCTGCTCACCGGCGACCCCGCCGCCGTCGCCGCCATGGACCAGGTGGTGCGACGCCTCATCCTGGGTCCCAACATCGTCCGCGTGAAGCTGTGGTCGCCCGACGGCGTCGTCCTCTACGCGGACGAGCCCGCCCTCATCGGTCGCCAGTTCACCCTCTCGGCCGATCAGCGGGCCGCGCTCGCGGACCCCATCGTCCGG
This sequence comes from uncultured Micropruina sp., assembly GCA_964492685.1. Classification (GTDB taxonomy): domain Bacteria; phylum Actinomycetota; class Actinomycetes; order Propionibacteriales; family Propionibacteriaceae; genus Micropruina. The sequence goes on along the minus strand of CAZBMH010000014.1, from coordinate 35,394 downwards.
GCGGAGGTCTCCGAGCTGACCGGCGAGGAGAACGTCTTCGAGCAGCGCAGCGACAAGCTCCTGGAGGTGTACCGACCCGTCTGGACGCCGTCCGGCCACGAGGTGCTCTTCGAGATCTACGCCCCCTACGACCCCGTTCAGGAGCGGGCGGCCGACCTGTGGCGCGGCCTCGCGGGCCTGCTCGTCAGCAGCCTGCTGCTGCTGGTGGTGCTGATCGTGCCGATCCTGTGGCGGGTGTTCGACCGGCTCGCCACCGCCCAGGAGCAGCGCGAGACGCTGCTGCGGCGCAGCGTGGATGCGTCCCTCACCGAGCGGCGGCGCATCGCCGGGACGCTGCACGACGGGCCGGTGCAGGAGCTGGCGGGCGCGGCCTTCACCGTGGCCGCGGCCGCCCAGAAGGCGGACGCCATGGGGCACCGCGAATGGGCCAACGACCTGGGCGTCGCGGCCGCCGCGCTGCGCACCAGCATCGGTGGCCTGCGCTCGCTGCTCGTCGAGCTGTACCCGCCGTCGCTTCTCACTGCGGGCTTGGGCGCCGCCCTGGCCGATCTGGCGAACCAGACCCGCGCCCGCGGCGTCGCCGTCAACCTGCACGTGGACGAGGCCGCGGCCGCCGCGCTGGACGAGCCGGACCAGCGCCTGGTGCACCGGGTCGTCCAGGAGTGCCTGCGCAACGTCGTGAAGCACGCGCCGGGCGCCACCGTGAACCTCCGGGTGGCGGCCTCCGGGCCGGCCACGGTCGTGGACCTGGCTGACGACGGCCCCGGCTTCGACCCCACGTCCATCACGAGCGAGCCCGAGGACGGGCACGTCGGGCTGCGGGTCCTCCGGGATCTGGCAGCCGCCGCCGGGGCGACGCTGCGGCTCGCCACGGCCCCCGGGCGCGGCACCGCCTGGCAACTCATCATCGCCGAGGAGGCATCGTGATCCGGGTACTGCTGGTCGACGACCACGCGATGGTCCGCGCCGGGCTGGCGGGGCTGATCGCCGGCGCGGACGACCTCGAGGTCGTCGGCGAGGCCAGCGACGGCGCGATGGCCGTGCGCCTCGCCGAGGAGCTGCGGCCCGACGTGGTGCTCATGGACCTGTCGATGCCGGTCATGGACGGGGTGGCCGCGACGACCGCGGTGCGCCGGGTGTGCCCCGACGCGCAGGTGGTGGTGCTCACGTCCTTCTCCGACGACGCGCGGGTGCGCCAGGCCCTGGCCGCGGGCGCCAGCGGCTACCTGCTCAAGGACAGCGACCCGGGCGTCCTGCTCGCCGCCGTCCGCTCCGCCGCGTTGGGCGACGCCCCGCTGGACCCCAAGGTGGCCCGGATCCTGCTCACCGCGATGCGGGTCGAGCAGCCCACCTCCGTCCTCAGCGGCCGGGAGCAGGAGGTGCTCGCCCTGGTGGCAAAGGGCCTTGCCAATAAGCAGATCGGGCGCCGCCTCGGCATCGCCGAACGGACCGTGAAGGCCCACCTGGGCAAGGTCTTCAAGACCATCGGCGTGACGGACCGGACGAGCGCCGCCCTCTGGGCCCGCGACCATCTCCCCGGGCCTGGCTGACCGGCCCGCGCCCCCATCCGGGCGGTGGCCGCCCGCCACTCGTCCGGGGGTCCCCCGATCTCATCATCGGTGTCTACTTTCGCTTTGCGTCTCTGCTGTCGGGTAATAACGCGAAAGTGACGGACGCTTCCTGAAAGTCGTGACCGATGATGAGATCGGCATCCCCCCGGGGACGCGCCGCCGCGCCCGAGGGCCCCGAATGCCCCGTTACCTTGCTGGCACCCCGCCCGCTGGCGTGTCCCCTGACAGCAGGGCAACAGGCGGGCTTGACCCCGCGCCCCGCATGGTGACGTCACCATCCCGGGGGGTCCACCATCGCCGTCCGCGACTGCTGGATCACGGTCAGAGCACGGCGAGCCAAAAACCCTTGACACCCGCAAGCGCGCCGCCATAAAGTCGTGGAAACGGTTCCGGAACCGGTTCCGGCGAGAGGGAGCACACGATGCAGGCACGACAGAGAGTCACCATCTCCGACGTCGCGCGCCATGCCGGCGTCGCCAAGTCCAGCGTCTCGCGGGCCTTGAACGGAACCGGCGAACAGGACCCCCGCACCGCGCAGCGGATCAAGGACGCCGCGCGCGAGCTGGGCTACGTCCCCGCCGCCACCGCCCAGTCCCTGGCCACGGGACGCACCGGCACGATCGGGCTGCTCATCCCGAACACGATGTGGTGGCCCTGGACCCTGCGCGTCATGCAGGGGGTCGTGGAGGCGGTCGAGGAGGCCGGCCAACTGGTCACCCTCGTCACCGCGGGCGTGGACGAGGAGTCCCAGCGGACGCTCAGCCGCCGGGTTGTTGGGGCCGGCGCCGTGGACGCGCTGGTCGCCGTGCTGCCCCCCGGCATGCTCGGCTACCTGGAACAGATCGACGCCGAGGGGGTGCACGTCGCCCTCGTGGACGAAGGCGAACTGCGGCCACAGTTCCCCTCGGTGCGGGCCGACAACCGCGGCGGCGCCGCCGCGGGCGTAACCCATCTCACGAAACTCACGGAAGGGAAGGTGGCACTGATCGCCGGGAATACCGGCCTGGCCTACGTGCAGGAGCGCATCGGCGGTTACGTCGACGGGCTCACCGCGGCGGGACGCGCCGTCGACGACACCCTGATTGTCCACACCGACATGAGCAGGGCGGGAGGACGAGACGCCATCGACCGGTTGCTGAGCGCGCATCCGGACCTGGCCGGCGTCCTCTGCACGTCGGACATCATCGCGGTGGGCGCGTTGCAGGCCCTCCGCCGCGCCGGGCGCAGGGTGCCCGACGACGTCGCCGTGGTCGGCTATGACGACGGGGAAATGGCCGTCGCCACCGACCCTGCCCTGACGTCGGTGCACCAGCCGCTACGCGAAATGGGTGCCGCGGCCGCCCACATGGTCCTCGCCTGGCTCGACGGCCGGGAGAAGGAACCCCATCAGGTACTGCCGATGTCGCTCGTCATTCGGGGTTCGGCCCCGCCGGCACGGTAGTTCAACCCAGGAATTCCGCGGGCATGGCGCCCGCGGGAGATGGTCGCATGCCCACATTCAGGTGGCTCCCCCGGCGACCCAGTACATCCCCCACGGCCACTTCGGCATGGAGAAAACCAACCACGAGAGGGAAGCACAATGAAGAAGATCGGAGTGGGCGTCGTCGCCTGTCTTTCCGTTCTCACCCTGGCCGCCTGTTCGAGCGGCTCGGCACAACCATCCGCCTCCGGAAGCGCCTCCGCCCCCGCGGCGGCCGCCGAGGTCACCATTGTCGGCCCTTGGCGCTCCGCCGAGGCCGACACCTTCGAGAAGGTGCTGGACGGCTTCCGCGCCAAGTCCAACATCAAGGTCACCTACAGCGGCGTCCCGGATGTCGTGGCCGCCCTGACGCCGCGGATCTCCGCGGGCTCCCCGCCCGACATGGCCATCCTGCCCACCGGCAACGGCTTCCTCGACTACGTCGGCCAGGAGGTCGTCAAGCCGATGACGTTCATGCAGGACGATCTGGCCGCGAACTTCGACCAGGCCTACCTGACCCAGTTCTCCCGCGACGGCGTCACCTACGGCTTCCCGTCCCGGGCCGACATGGGCAACGTCCTGCTGTTCAACCCGTCCGTGGTGAAGACCCCGCCGACCACCTGGGCGGACTTCGTGGCCCTATGCGACTCGGCCAAGAAGACCTACGACAAGGCCTGCACCGCGGGCATGGGCAAGGACGTCTGGCCGCTGTTCCTGATCTGGCAGGCCAACTACGCCTCCACGTTCGGCGCCGAGAAGTACCAGGCGCTGCTCACCGGTCAGCTCCCGTTCGACGACCCGTCCGTGACCGAGTCGATCAAGCGCGTCACCCAGTTCTACGGTGACGACTGGGTCGCCGGCGGCACCTCGGGCGCCATGGGCTCCGGCCTGGTCGACGGCCTGTCCCGCGTCTTCGGCAAGTCCGCCGACGCGCTGACCGCCGAGGCCGGCTCGTGGGGCGTCGGGCTCGTCAAGGGTGCGATCAACAAGGACCTCGTCGATGGCAAGACCATCGACTACATCCAGTACCCGTACGAAGAGGCCGGCAAGGACACCGTCGTCGGCAACTCCGACGCCATGGTGATGTTCTCCGACAACCCGTCCGTCCAGGAGCTGGCGAAGTACCTCGCGAGCACCGAGGGCCAGTCGCTGTTCGTCAAGGCCGGCTACACCGTCGCCAACAAGAACGTCGACATCTCCAGCCTCACCGGGCTGCAGGCCAAGACGGCGACCTACCTCAAGACCGGTCACCTGACCACCGCCCTGATCCCCAACGACTTCAAGAACAAGTTCCAGGAGCTGCTGGGCAAGGCGATCTCGGATCCGTCGAAGATCGACAGCCTCGTCAAGGCGTTCGCGCCCGTGGCTGCCGACGCTCTGGGCGGCTGATAGGCATGGCGTCGAGCCCATCGGTACCGCGTAAGAAGGTCCGCAGACAAAGCGCGTGGGCAGGAGCCCTGTTCCTCGCACCCGCCCTCATCCTCGTAGTGCTCTTCCTCGTGGTCCCGGTGGGCTACACCATCCGGTTGAGCATGGCCAAAGGGCCCGGCTTCAACCTCAACGGCTTTGTGGGTCTGGCTAACTACCAGAAGCTGGCCCGCGATCCCGGGTTCTTCAGCACCGTCGACGGCCTGTCGGGGGCGCTGGTCAACAGCACGATGTGGATGCTCTTCGCCCTACCGGCGTGCATCCTGATCGGCTTGGCGGTGGCCCTGGTCGCCGACAAGAACAAGTTCGAGTACATCATCCGGGGGGCGTTCTTCCTCCCCATGGTGCTCTCGGGAACCGTGCTCGGCATCATCTGGCTGTTCGTCTTCTCCCCCAGCCCGGAGCTCGGCCTGCTCAACGCCGCGCTCGGGACGGATCGGTCCTGGCTGGGGGACCCGACGACGGTCAACCCGGCCCTGATGGCCTCGTGGGTGTGGGCGGCGACCGGCCTGTCGGTCGTGATCATCGCGGCGGCGCTCAAGGGCGTCTCCGAGGATCTGCTCGAGGCCGCCCGGTTGGACGGCGCCAACGCCCGCCAGGTCTTCTGGCACGTGACGCTGCCGTCCATCCGGCTGCCGCTGTCGTTCCTGCTGACCACCCAGCTCGTCCAGGTGCTGAAGGTCTTCGACGTGGTCTACGTCATGACCAACGGCGGGCCGGCGGGTGCCAGCCGGACGATGGCGCTGATGTTCTACGAGCAAACCTTCAGTTCGCTCAAGCCGCAGTACGGGGCGGCCGTGGTGACGGTGATGTCGATCGTGATCATCATCGCCTACCTCCTCGCCCGCTCCACCGGAAAGGACGCCACCAATGGCTGACAACCGACAACTGCCGGCCCTGATGCGGGTGCCCCGCGCCCTGTTCAGCGCCGTGATGATCGCGGTCATCATCGGCTGGTCCCTGCCGTGGATCGGTCTGGTGGTCACGTCCTTCCGTCCGGTCACCCAGGCCACCAGCTCGGGATGGTGGACGATCTTCGCCCAGCCCGGGATGACGCTGGACAACTTCGCCGCCGCCCTGAACTCGCAGGGGCTGTGGCGGGCCGTCCTCAACAGCGTCCTGATCACGGTGCCGACGGTGCTGCTGGTCGTGATGATCTCGGCCATGGCCGCGTTCGCGCTCGTCTGGACGGACATCCCCGGACGGAAGGTCATCTACGCCGTCCTCGTGGGACTGCTGGTGGTGCCGCCGGAGATCACGCTGGTGCCCACGCTGCAGATCCTGAAGGTGTTCGGGCTGGTCAACACCTACCCGGGCGTCTGGTTCAGCCACGTGTCGGCGATCATGCCGTTCGCGGTGTTCCTGTTGGCGAACTTCTTCGCCCAGGTTCCCAAGGAGCTCGTGGAGGCGGCCAAGGTGGACGGCGCCGGCATCATGCGGGTGTTCTTCCAGCTGATCCTGCCGCTGTCGGGGTCGGCGATGGCCTCCCTGGCCATCTTCGACTTCCTCTGGGTGTGGAACGACCTGCTCCGCGCCCTGGTGATCATCCCCGATCCGAACCTCCTGCCGTTGACCGCGACCCTGGCCAACCTGGGCGGCGGCTACGGGGAGAACATCACGGTGATGGCCGCGGGTGCGGTGCTGCTGATGGTGCCGCCGCTGATGGTGTTCCTGTTTGCGCAGCGCGCCTTCGTCCGCGGAGTCCTGGCGGGGGCGGTCAAGTCCTGACCTGACCCCGCCACCCCTTGGCCGGCCGGGGCGCCCCCCGCCCCGGTCGGCCACCCCACCCACCTCGGGAGGGTTCGTCCGTGCCGCACTCCGGCACCGACACTCACGCGACCCCGGGACCACCTCGTCTCGTCGCGTTCAATCAACCAGAAATGGAGCAAGACACCATGCAACTCAACAAGGACTTCCTCTGGGGTGCCGCCACGGCCGCCTACCAGGTCGAGGGCGGCAACGTCGCCTCGGACTGGTGGACGTTCGAGCACGCCGAGGGCGCGCCGATGGCCGAGCCGAGCGGCGACTCGACCGACCACTACCACCGCTACCGCGAGGACATCATCCTGCTCGCTGGGCTGGGCCTGAACGCCTTCCGCTTCGGCATCGAGTGGTCCCGCATCGAACCGTTCCCGGGCCAGATCTCGTACGCGGCCATCGACCACTACCGCCGGGTGCTGGCCACCTGCGAGGAGTTCGGGGTCACCCCGCTGGTCACGATGATGCATCACACCGTCCCGCTGTGGCTGGCCGAGCGCGGCGGCTTCCTGTGGCCGGAGGCCGCCGACCGGTTCGCCGCCTACTGCGGCCTGGTCGCGACCGAGCTGGGCGACAAGCTGCGCTACGTGATGACGATCAACCAGCCGAACCTGGACGCCAACCTCGGCTACCGCCGCGGCCGCACCTACCCGGGCTGGATCGCGTCCAAGACCATGGACGGGGAGGCCGCCGCCGCCGCGGTCGAGCCCACGTTCCGCCGCGCGCACAGCGAGGGGCGGGCCGCCATCAAGGCCGCCGCACCGCACGTCAAGGTCGGCCTCGGCCTGGCGCTGGACGCCTGGATCTTCGACGGCCCCGAGGATGAGCTGCGTAAGCACAAGGCCGTCACCGACTGGGAGGGCAACTACCTGGAGTGCACCCAGGGCGACGACTGGGTCGGCGTCCAGGGCTACACCCACAAGGTGGCCGCGGCCCCGAGCGGCGACCCGAACGATCCGGGCGGCGCCCACGGCCACCCGGCCCCCGAGGGCGAGCGGCTCACGCAGATGAAGTACCCGTTCTACCCGGCGGCCATCGGCGAGGCGGCACGGCGCGTCCATCGCCTCACCGGCCTGCCGATCATGATCACGGAGAACGGGGTGGGCAGCGACGACGACACCGAGCGCGTCGAGTACATCCAGGGCGCCCTGGAGAGCCTGGGGGCGGCCGTCCGCGAGGACGGCGTCGACCTGCGCGGCTACTTCCACTGGAGCCTGCTCGACAACTTCGAGTGGAACAGCGGCTTCGCCCGGCAGTTCGGCCTGATCGCGGTCGACCGGCGGACGTTCAAGCGGACGATCAAGCCCAGCGCGACGTTCTACGGCGGCTTCGCGCTGCGCAACGAGCTCCCGTGACCCGATCGAACCAGGAGGGGGCGGTCGAACCCGGCCGTCCCCTCCCCGATCGGGGGGTTTCCGGTCCCGCGTCGGACGGACACCACGCCCCCGACCTGGACGACCGGCCCTTCCCCGACCTGGGGTCGCGAGCCCTGCCCGATGACGCGGATCCAGCCCCCGCCGAGCCGGACTTCCAGCACGGCTACCGCTCGCTGCTGCGGCTGCCGCACGCGTGGGCGATCGTCTGGTACGGGCTGCTCGGCCGGTTCCCGCTGGCGATGGCGCCGCTCACCCTGGTGCTGGTGGGCCAGCAGGTGGCCGACTCGTTCGCCATCGGCGGCCTGGCCGCCGGCGGCTACAGCCTGGCGCGCGCCCTGTCGTCCCCGTGGCTCGGCCGGCTCACCGACCAGCACGGACAGCGCCTGGTCGGACGGGCGCAGCTGGTCGGCTTCGTCCTCGTCCTGGCGGCGCTGATCGGGGTGGCCGCGCGGCTGGTGCCCGTGGTCGCGCTGGTGCCGCTGGCGATCCTGGCCGGCGTGGCGACGCCCAACATCTCCGCCTTCTCGCGCTCGCGCTGGCTCGACATGGTGCCCGAGTCCGGCGTCGGCCGCTCGCAGGCCATCGAGTCGCTGAACGACGAGATCACCTTCCTCATCGGCCCCGCCGCGGTCGCGCTGGCCGGCACCGTCCTCCCGGTGTGGGTGCCGCTCGCGGTGATCGGGGTCGCGTGCGTCGTCGGCACCTGGGGCCTCACCGCCGTCCCCGCCCACGTCGAGCCCGGCTCGGCCCACGCCGCCCCGCACGCCGACCAGCCCCGCGGCCGCTGGCTGTCGGTCGGCTGGGCGATCTTCCTCGGGGTGCCGACCACGATGGGCATGGCCCTCTCGGGCGTGACCCTGGTCGTGGTGGCGAGCACCCAGGCCTGGGGCCAGGAGGGCTCCGCCTCGGTGGTGTACATCGTGAACGCGCTGGCCTCCATGGTGGGTGCCGCCGTCGTGGGACACCTGGCCATGACCCATCCGACGCTGCGCCTGGCCGCGGTGAGCGGGCTCTACCTGGCGGGGCTGCTGCCGCTGGCCTTCGTCAGCAACGTCCCGGGACTGATCGTCGCCGGTCTCACCTGCGGGCTGTTCCTGGCCCCGCTGCTGATCGTCGTCAACACCGTGGTGGCCGTCCTGACCCCCGCCGAGAACCGCGCGGAGGCCTTCAGCTGGGTCGGCGCCGCGCTCGGCCTCGGCCTGGCCATCGGCTCAACGGTCGTCGGCTACGCCCTGGACGCCAGCGGCGAGCTCGCCGGCCGCCAGCTCACCGTATTGCTCGCCCTCGGCCCCGTGCTCTTCAGCCTGCTGTGGGCCTGGCACTACGCGGCCACCGGACGCCGGACGGCCGGGCGGTGAGCTGATTCGGGCCGCGGAACAACGGTCAGGTCCACCTGCCACCCGAACGGGCAGCAGTCCCCTCCCACAACCTGCCTGCCAGAAAGTTTGACGCGAGACATCCAGACTCATGAGCGAGCGGATCGCGGCCCTCACGGCACCCAGTCCGTCTGTCACTGGAAGACCAACTCCTCACCCAATGGCCAGCGCTCAGGAGGCTCGTCGGTGAACCACGCCTGCTCGAGAGCGACCAGCCAACCGTCCCTCACCCACACCAGCAGTTCACCGACGAGCTGGCTACCCTGTCGAACGACCGCAGCACGAACGGGAAGGGGGCCGTCGCTGCAATCACATGGCTGGCTGCCCATCGGGACCTCAAGATCAATCATCCGGCCAGGCACGTCCCGGATCACCAGGGCCCGGCGGGCTTGGACCTCCAAGACCCTGGCTGCCTCCCCGCCGAGCTCAGCGAGCACCCCGCCGAGCGCGGCGTACGCCGCCGGGGTCACATCGACGAATCGCTGATCGCTCACGGCGTGAACGCCGTCCCGATCCGGGCCACACCATCGACAACCGCGCCCCGGACGACCACGCTTTGGCCCGCGGCCTGTAGTAAGTGGCCAAGGACCGGAGCAACGCGACGAAACACTAACGGCACCTTTCGAAGGGGCGCTCAGCACAAGTCCATCAAACGTGCGGGAGGAAGGGCCGGAGTCCGGGGGCGGGATGAGCGGTTGGCGAAAGAGTATCGAGGTGCTGGGTGTCCCGTGTCCCGCGTCAGACTTTCTGGCAGGCCGGTTATGGGAGGCAGGGACTGATGCACGTTTGGGTGACAGGTTGACCTGGCCTACCGGATGGGTTCCAGTGTTGGTGGCTAAGTGGTGGCCTGATCCGGAAGGCTGACATCCATGCCTCGTCCTTATCCTGCTGAGTTCCGAGCCCGAGCTGTCGCTTTGGTGCGGGCCGGGAAGCAGGCCAAGCAGACCGCCGTGGAGCTTGGTATCCACCCGGTGACCCTGTCGAAGTGGCTGCGCCAGGATGACATCGATCACGGGCGCCGGCCAGGCACCCCCACCTCGGAATCGACCGAGCTGCGTTCGGCCCGGCGTCGGATCCGGGAACTCGAGACCGAGCTGGCGATCGTGCGCCAGGCCGCGACTTTCCTCGCCGAGGAGCGGCCCCGCCCAAAAGGCTCTACGCGGTGATCGACAGGCTGGCCCACACTGGGGCACCGATCGATCGCTGCTGCCGCCTGCTGGGGGTGACCCGGCAGAACTACTACAAGCACAAACGAACCCCGGCCACACCCACCCAGCTCCGCCGGCAGTGGCTGACCGGGCTGATCCGCGAAATCCATGTCGCTTCCCGGGGCACCTACGGCTACCGACGCATCCACGCCGAGCTGACCATGGCGATGGGAGTGAAGGTGTGCACCCGAACCGTGTGCATGCTGATGAGCCAAGCCGGGATCGTCGGGCTGCCCGGGCCGGCCAGGGTCAAACGCCTACGGGGTGTGGTCAGCGCCGACGACCTGGTGAACCGCACGTTCCACCGGCTGCGCCCCAACGAGCTGTGGGTCACCGATATCACCCAGCATCGGACCCGCGAGGGCTGGGTGTACTGCGCCGCGGTCCTGGATGCCTTCAGCCGACGCATCGTGGGCTGGTCGATCGATTCCAAGCAGGACGCAACCCTGGTCGTCAACGCCCTCGACATGGCCATCCGAAACCGACGCCCCGACCCCGGCGGCATCGTCCACGCCGACCACGGCCCCCAGTTCACCTCCTGGGTGTTCGGCGACAAGATCCGCTCCGCCGGCCTGCTGCCATCCTTCGGCACCGTCGGCGACGGCCTCGACAACGCCATGATGGAAAGCTTCTGGTCCTCCATGCAGATCGAGCTCCTCAACCGGCGCCGCTGGAACACCCGAGTCGAACTCGCGAACGCGATCTTCGACTACATCGAGATCTTCCACAACCGCCAACGCCGCCACTCCGCCCTCGGCTACCGCACCCCCATCGAACACGAACTACTCTTCAAGACAGAACCAACAACCGCTGCCGGTTAGCCACCCCAACTGGAACCCAAACCGTAGGTCACGTCAACCTGTCACCTGAACGTGCATCAGTCCCGATCGAGGCGACCTGGACGAACGCGACCGTGCAAACGTGCGTGGTCCACCTGATCCGCGCCCCGATGCGGTTCGTCTCTTACAGCGACCGCAAAGCCGTCGCGGCGGCGCTCAAGCCTATGTACACCGCCAGCAACGCCAAGGCCGCACGCGGAGAGTTCGACGCGTTCCGTGACTCGACCTGGGGCAAGAAGTACCCCCACGCCGTCGCCACCTGGGACAACGCCTGGGAACGCTTCACCCCGTTCCTCGCGTTCCCGCCGCAGCTGCGCCGGGTCATCTACACCACCAACAGCATCGAGTCACTGAACTCCGGCGGCCTGGCCGTCAGGGCGTTTGGGGGTGCGCCCTCATCCAAGACCCGAGCCGAAGCCAAGCCAACGGATCCCCAACAAGTCAACGACCCGACTTCCTGATGAATGTATCAACTGCCAAGGGGGTGGGCTCTAGGCACCCTTCCCGCTGCATTATGCCGAGTCCCACGCGCTTGCGGCCCTCAAACAGTTCGATCTTGGGACCTAGAGTCTCCAGTTCAGACGCATAATGGACGGCGTGATCCACCACAATGCGAACGAGAAAAGGCTTTCCGAGAGTGAGTTCGCCCAAGTCAGCGAGATGCCCACGCTCGTCGATCGCGACCACATTACAAGACAATAGCAAGTTGGACACTGCCAGCTGACTCACTGCGGGATTCCGCGGTGAGCGGCGACGTCCGCCCTGCTCGGACGTCAGGAAAGTCACGTGGGCGACGAACGAGTCAGCGATAGGCAACACGGATACCTCCCTGAACCGCGCTGTTTAGGTTCGGAAGTCCCTGCTCAGAGACCGTCACAACGCCGGACTTGAAATGCCACGGGTCGATAGATCGTGAAAATTCCGCCCCACTTAGCGTCGACCGAGGGACCCGTGCAGTCACGATGGCATCATAGGACGCCCTCCCCCCCGGGTCGGTCGCGTAGTCAAGAACCTCGTCCAAATTGAGACCAAACTGCTTTGCTTCCATACCTGGGCCAGCTCTGAATCCGTTCTGAGGCCCGAGTCAGGCCCAGCTCCTTACCCGACGAGTCCTGCATCGACGCGGCTGGCACCAACATGCGCTCCTTGCCCGCAGCGTCAACCAACACCTTGTTCCCATTCGCCAGGGACTTCACGGAAACCCCTGAGTAGGTAAACGGCATATCCCACGCCCGAACCTTCGGATTCCGCGAAACCGCCTGCGACTTCACCACCAAGAACGTCTCGACTGACTCGATCGAAGCTCGCACCACCAAGTCCACACCGGGAAAGACCTCCGGATAGGTCGCCGTGGGCCCATCGATCGACGGAGCAGGCAACGCGTCCGACCAGCCGAGACGGGCAGACACCGAGCCGTCGCCAATGCTGACGACCGTGCCGGCCGCCCCACCGTTGGACAGAGCGATCTGAGCGGTGGCCGCCTCCGGTTGCCACAGCCCGTCGGCGCCCTTGACCAGGTTTGCCGACGGCGTGCGCCATCCGCCCTGGCCGTCCCGCACCCGCGCAGGCGAGGCAGTCAGCTCCGCGACAAACCCGCCCGACGCCGGGTCAGCGGTGATCAAGGTGCGCTCATCAGTCTTCGCGGAGACGACCACCGGCTGACCTGTGGCCTTCGCCTGGGCCATTGCCTCCGCCTCGGTGAGCCCCGCCACGGGGGCCGCAGCAGGCGTCGGCGTTGGATCAGCGACTGCGCGCGGCGCTGGCATCAGCAGCAGGGGGACAAGGAGAAGGCCAAGAACTGGCGCGACGCGACGAGACACTGAGGGCACCTTTCGAAGGGGGGGCGCTCAGCACAAGTCCATCAAACGTGCGGGGAAGGGCCAAAGTCCGGGGGGCGGGATGAGCGGCTGGGTACAGCGTAGCGAGGTGCAAGAACTTGTAAAAAAGCAGACGAGTCGAGCGCGCGCACTCGGCGAACTCACCCGACTTCTCCCCACTGTATTCGCGCGACGAGACCACCGCGGAATAGAGCCAGTGCCCGGCCCACGATGGCGCGCCCGGGTGCGGTCGGCGAGCAGCGCCCGAACCTACGAGCAGGGAAGCAGGCCCATCCGGTCCTTGAGGGTGAGGACGCGGGTGACGGCGGCATCGACGCGGGCGGCGAAGGCCGGGCTGTCGGCGGCCCTGGCGAGCACGGCGGCCGACATCCGCGCCGCCACGCTCGGGTCGCCGGTGAGGACGATGTCGCCGCCGGCGGCGAGGAAGCGGACGGCGCGCTGGGTGACCGGCACGTCCCGGACGGCCGCAGCGTTGACATCGTCGGTGATGACGACCCCGTCGTAGCCGAGCCTGCCGCGGAGCAGATCGGTGATGATCGCCCGGGAGAACATCGCGGCGTTCTTGCCGTCGAGCTTCGGGTAGCGCGCCGACGACACCATCACCAGGCCGGCGCCCGCCCGGATGCCGTCCGCGAACGGCTGCAGGTACGGGTCGTCGACGGTCGCGACGCGGTCGGTGATGCCGGTCGCCGAGAAGTCGGTGTTGCCGGTGATCCGCCCGAGCCCGGGGAAGTGCTTCACCGTGCCCTCGACGCCGCCGGCCAGCATGCCCCGCAGGAAGGCGGTCGCCGACCGCGAGACGACCTTCGGAGTCGAGCCGTACTGGCGCCCCCAGCGGCCGATCGGCTGGTTGGCCGTCCCGATCGAGGTCGGGACGGTGTCGGCGACCGGGGCGAGGTTGACGTTGATCCCCGCCGCCTTGACTGGGCCTGGCACTACGCGGCCACCGGCCGCCGCACGGCCGGGCGGTGAGCTGATTCGGGCCGTGCACCAACGGTCAGGTCCACCTGCCACCCTAACGGGCCGCAGTCCCACCTAGGGCAGTGGTTTGCTGTAGAGCGTCCCCTGCGCAGCCCCGGAGTAGAGGACGCCACCGGCCACGGCCAGACTGCTGAGGCTCCCTGGGCTGACGAGGGTCGCCGTCGTGCCTCTGATCCGGAACGCCCCGGCGCTGGTCCCGGCGTAGAGGAATCCATCGTCTCCGATGGTCAGGCACTGGCAGCTGCCCACCGCCTTGGACATGGAGATGGCTCGAGTTCCGTCGAAGGCGTACAGCCCGGTGGCGATGGCGAAATAGGCCATCGCTCCCACCACCTGCACATCACTGGCCCGACGAATCTTGTTCCCCACATACAGCGGCCCCCCGTTCGCGGCCACGAGGCCTGTCTTCAGGCCAGTGTTGGAGACGGTGGACCAGCGCCGGGTCACCAAGTCGTATTTGCGCATGGGAGCCGCGCGACGGAAGGTCGTCCCCAAGTCGGCCCGGCAATACAGCGCATCGCCCAACCGAGCCAACCAATAGAAGCGCTCATAGCCGTCGGCGTACCCGGAATCGTCGGGCTCCTGGAAGAAGATCGACCAACTGGCCCCGGCATCGGTGGAGCGCCAGATCGTCGGAGTTACCGCCGTTCCGCTCCCCGCCGAACCACACACGAACAACTCATCGTCGGTGAGACCGCGGGCCACGTCGAAAACGTGCTCAGCGTTGGAAATCCCGGCGGCCGCATGCCAGCCGCTGCGGCTGATGGCGCACGACCCGATCCGCCAGGCCGGATCAATGGTGGGCACGGCCACGGCGGCCCCGATGCGCCGAAAGGTATTCACTTCCTCGGTGGGATAGCTGGGCATCGCGACGGCAAACGACTGGAGCTCGACATCGAAGTAGGAGATGTCGATGCCCCGGGACGAAGCGCTGCCCGCGTTCGTTCCGTAGTTGCCATAGCCGTAGTAGATGCGCTTCCCATCGGGGAAGAGGGTGAGCAGGGTCGACCCGTCCCAGGGGAGCTGCGCGAGCGCGTTGGGGGCTTGCCCCAGCAACGTCCAGCCCGGGCCAGGCGGGGTGGGAATCTGGGTTTCGGCCACCGCGGGTGTGGGATGCACCCCCACCGTCAGTAGCCCGGCGCCAGCAAGTCCGAGAAATGTTCGCCGATCGATCACGGGAAGCTCCTGAATGCTTGTAGTGCGGCGCCCCAGTTCGGGTAGTGCCTCGGCGCCACTGGTATAGACCAGTCTATACCAGTGGGGGATGCTGTTCAAACGAGCGGGGGCATCTGGACCCCAACGCGGTTCCGAAGGACGCCTGCGGCCCTCGTGTCCGTGGTGTCACCAGGTCCCTCGCGGCTCATGGGGCCGAGATTCGGCACGAGCCGGGAGGCATCGGAACCAGGAGCGTTCCGCGCTGATGTCCATCCTGGGTCATCCCCTGGAGCGCCCCCACCTCGCCCGGTGGGTGGTGGGCGAGGCCCCGGGCCTATCCGACCGACGCGCCCTACCGGCCGTGGCGAAGTACGTCTGTGAGGACGGCCGCCTCGCTGATGTGGGCGCGCTTGGCCGCGGTCAACCGCGTCGGGGGGCCCTGGGCAGCCAACTCGCGCGGCTCGCCAAGGGCGACGGCCGAGGCCGCACGCCGAGCTCGGCGCGATAGCGTCGCCGGGAATCGCCGGCCGGGATGGGTGTGGATGGGTGGGCTGCGGTCAGCCTGGTGAGGCAGGCGACCGCCACCAATCCGCTTGCGCCCTCGTCCCGTCGCCTCCCGCGCCGAGCGACTCGGCGGGCGGCGTTCGTCCCGAGGCCGAGGTGCCCAGGCACCGTCCCACTCCGCCCGCGAAAGGTGCGCGTTGCCCGCGAAATTCCGCGGGCGAAGTGCCACTTTCGGGGGCGGAGTCGTTGCGGGCCCGCGCAGGCCGCGCGACCGTGAGCGGCATCCCCAGCCCCGTCGGTGTCGGGGCGGCGGTCCGGCACCTTCCCCTACGAGCAGGGAAGCAGGCCCATTCGGTCCTTGAGTACGAGGACGCGGGTGACGGCGGCGTCGACGCGGGCGGCGAAGGCCGGGCTGTCGGCGGCCCTGGCGAGCACGGCGGCCGACATCCGCGCCGCCACGCTCGGGTCGCCGGTGAGGACGATGTCGCCGCCGGCGGCGAGGAAGCGGACGGCGCGCTGGGTGACCGGCACGTCCCGGACGGCCGCAGCGTTGACATCGTCGGTGATGACGACCCCGTCGTAGCCGAGCCTGCCGCGGAGCAGATCGGTGATGATCGCCCGGGAGAACATCGCGGCGTTCTTGCCGTCGAGCTTCGGGTAGCGCGCCGACGACACCATCACCAGGCCGGCGCCCGCCCGGATGCCGTCCGCGAACGGCTGCAGGTACGGGTCGTCGACGGTCGCGACGCGGTCGGTGATGCCGGTCGCCGAGAAGTCGGTGTTGCCGGTGATCCGCCCGAGCCCGGGGAAGTGCTTCACCGTGCCCTCGACGCCGCCGGCCAGCATGCCCCGCAGGAAGGCGGTCGCCGACCGCGAGACGACCTTCGGAGTCGAGCCGTACTGGCGCCCCCAGCGGCCGATCGGCTGGTTGGCCGTCCCGATCGAGGTCGGGACGGTGTCGGCGACCGGGGCGAGGTTGACGTTGATCCCCGCGGCCTTGAGTTCCTTGGCCCAGCCGGTGGCGGCGGCGGTCAGCTCGTCCGGCGTCATGGCCGCCTGCGCCTTCGCCGACGGGGGCTGCGTGAACCCGTCGCCGCGCAGCTGGTGGACCACGCCCCCCTCCTGGTCGGCGGCGATGAGCAGCCCGACGTCGCCGGTGCTCGACGCGCCGACCAGAGATTGCAGGTGCCGCGAGGTTGCCTTCACCTTCGTCCTGCCGTACCAGCCGCCGAGGTAGATGACGTTGCCGACGTGGGTGGCCCTGATGGTCTTGTCGAGCGAGCGCCGCGCGGCGTTGGTGTCGAAGCCGACCATGAGGAGCTGCCCCACCCGCTGCTTGTCCGTGAGGGCGGCCTCGGTCAGGTCCACACACGTCGGAGTCGGGGTGGGCGTCGGGGTCGGCGTCGCGGTCCCGGACGGGGCCGCGCTCGTCGCTGCGGCGCTGGTCGCGGTGGTCGGCACCGGTGCCCCGCCTCCGAGGCCGCAGCCGGCAAGGAGCCCGGCGACGGCCAGCGCGCCCGCCACCGAGCGGAGGCTGGAGGTCGGACGAGGACGTGACGGCACCCATCGACGGTACGCGAGCACCCGACGCCGGGCCAATCCGGGGCGTCGCCGGGGGTCGCCTCAGCGGGACTGCGGCAGCGGCTTGCTGCGCCCGATCCGGGAGGGCGGCGGCACCATCGGGCCGAGGTCGCCGTCCGGGGCCTCGTCCAGGTCGACGATGACGGCGGCGTGGTCGGAGGGGCCGGTGCCCTTGCGGCTCTGGCGGTCGACCCAGGCGGCCGCCACCCGCGGCGCGATCTCCGCCCCGGCGAGGACGAGGTCGATCCGCATCCCGAGGTCCTGGTGGAACATGCCGGCCCGGTAGTCCCAGTAGCTGAAGACGCGCTGGGTGGGCCAGCGGTCGCGGACGACGTCGCGCAGCCCCAGCCTGAGCAGGGCCGCCAGTGCCTCCCGCTCCGGGGCGGTGACGTGGGTCTGCCCGACGTAGGCCGCCGGGTCGAACAGGTCGGCGTCGGCGGGGGCGATGTTCATGTCGCCACACACCACCGCGCGCCCGGCGTCCGCGGCCACCAGCGCGCGCAGGGCCGCCAGCCATTCCAGCTTGTAGACGTAGTGGTCCGAGTCCGGCTCGCGCCCGTTGGGCACGTACACCCCCGTCACCCGGACGCCGCCGCAGGTGGCGGTGATCGCCCGCGCCTCCGGATCGGGGAAGCCCGGCTCGTCCGGGAGGCCGCGGACGACGTCGTCCAGCCCCACGCGCGACAGGATCGCGACGCCGTTCCACTGCCCCTGGCCGTGGCTGGCCCACTGGTAGCCGAGCCCGGTGAGCGGGCCGTCGAACAGCTCGCCGAAGGCCTCGTCGGTCAGCTTGGTCTCCTGCAGGCAGACCACGTCGGGGGCGCGGTCCAGCAGCCACCCGATCAGGCGCGGCTGGCGCTGCTTGGCCGAGTTGACGTTCCACGTGGCGATTCGCATGCCCAGCAGGCTAGCCACCTCCGGGCATCGGACGACACCGCGGCGACCGACGAGCCGACCGGTCGAGCGGCTCAGGCGGGGACGTCCGGTGTCCGGGTCGAGCGGTCGGCCGGGACGATCGTCCGAAGGCGGGGTGGCGTCAGTTGGCCGCCTTCACCACCGCGTCGAACAGGGCGGTCAGCTCGCGGGCGCGCCGCTCCAGCGGGGTGAACTCCGCGTCGTAGTCGATGCCCTGATAGAGCGCGACCTGGGCGCGTTGGGCGTCCATCGAGAAGTTGGCCAGCACGCCGCGCCAGTGCTCGACCGCCCGGTGACCGCCGGCCGAACCGTAGGAGACGAAGGCCACCGGCTTGCCCATCCACTCCGAGCCGAGGACGTCGACGGCGTTCTTGAACGCGCCGGGGACGGAGTGGTTGTACTCGGGGGTCACGAACACGAAGCCGTCGCAGGAGTCGATGGCCTCGCTCCAGCGCTGGACCTCGGGCGAGTCGTACTTTTTGCGCGCCATCATCGGATGTACGGCGGAGGTCATCAGCGGAACGTCGAACTCCTTGAGGTCGATGAGCTCCCAGGTGGCGTCGGCGCGGGCGGCCGCTGCGCCGGCGACCCATTCGCCGATGGTGCCCCCGCGCCGACCCTCACGGATGGACCCAACGATGATGCCAATCTTCACGCGCTTCTCCTCCTGCGTCGGACGGCCGCCGGGCGTGGGGGCGTCGCTGACACCGCAACCAGCGCCGGGGCCCCGCTATTCCGCGGGCCGCGAGCCCGCCGAGCCACTTCGCCCCCCTTAGCAACACTTCGCCCCCGATATGCCGCGGGCGAAGTGCACCTAACGGGGGCGAAGTGCGTCCGGCCGAGTGCGGAGTGCGTCCGG
>CAZBMH010000014.1:0-16446 GCA_964492685.1 uncultured Micropruina sp. | reverse complement strand
AGTGCGTCCGGCCGAGTGCGGAGTGCGTCCGGTCGAGTGCGGAGTGCGTCCGGTCGAGGGCCCGGCTCGGGTGAATGCGAGTCCGCGGACGGACGGCGAGTCGGCCGGCCCCGTCCTCAGCGCAGGGCGCCGTCCAGCCAGGACCGCAGCTGCGGCATCGGCAGCGCCCCGACCTTCACTGACACGGTCTTGCCCCTGTTCAGCAGCACCAGGGTCGGGATCGACTGCGCCTTGAACTTGGCCTGGGTGCGGGGCGACTCGTCCACGTTCACCTTGACCACCTTCAGCGTGCCGGCGCGCTCGGCGGCCAGCTTCTCCAGCAGGGGCCCGACCATCCGGCACGGCCCGCACCACGGCGCCCACAGGTCGACCAGCACCGGGACGGTGGCCCGCTCGGCCAGGTCGGCGAAGGTCTCGTCGTCGGCGTGGACGACCCAGGGCAGGTCGGCCTTGCATTGGGCGCAGCGCGGCTTGCCCGCGGCGCTGCTGGGCACCCGGTTCCTCGTCCCGCAGGACGGGCACGCGATCACGACTCCGGCCATCGGCCACTCCCCTCGTCGCCACCCATCGTGCCACCCCGCGCGACGGTTTTCCCCCGGCCGCCGCCGGGCCCGGGCCGCGGTTCACCAGCGGCGGACGGCCGCGCCCCGGGAGCCGACTTCCGCGGAGAGCCCCGCCCTACACTCGCGGCATGGCCTGGTACGCGATCGACGCCGTCACGCTGCTGCACCTGGTGGAGCAGGACCTGTCCCCCGGGGACGGCCACCGCCTGGTGGCACCGGACTCGATCCGGTCCCAGGTGATGGAGCGGCTGCTGGCCGACGTCCGGCAGGGAACGCGACGCGACGCGGACGCGCTGCGGCTCCACGAGCGGATGACGGGCCTGAAGCTGCGCCTGCTGGGCGATCGGGTGTCGCGCACCGTGGCCTGGCGGCTGGCCCGGGAGCACGACGGGATGACCCTCCGCCAGGCCGAGTGCCTGGCCATCGCCCGGCTGCAGGCCGAGGCGCTGGTGACGATGGACGAGACGCTGGCCGCGCTCGCGACCGGGGTGGTTCCCCTCGCGGGGCTGCCGCAGCTGCTCGCCCCCGCCCCCGAGGGGTGAGCCATCGGGCATCCTTGGGCCACGCCGGGGCGAGGGGCCGGGGCTGCGGGAACGCCGTGTATTACTTGAAGGGTGAGGACGAAGGAGGACGGACCCGGGTGGCGCCGGGCGGCGCCGCGGGCCGGGCTGGCCGCCCTGGGGGTCGCGCTGCTGCTGGCCGGCTGCGCGATCACACCGCCCGCCGGGTTCACCCCGATCGCCCCCACCCGCACCGCACCCGCGTCGTCGTCTCCGGTGCCCCCGCCGTCGACGGCTCCCGTGCCGCTGCCGTCGCTGTTCCCGCCGGTGAAGCCGCCGGTCACCCCGGTGACAACCCCGACGGCGACCCCCATCCCGCCCGCCCCCGTGAAGCCGCCGCCGACCACCGGCTGCCGGACGAGTGCCCGCGACTTCGTCCGGGACGCCCCCGGCTCGGGCAAGACGGTGGCGCTGACGTTCGACGACGGGCCCGCGGAGTCCGACCCGGAGCTGCTCAAGATCCTCGCGGCGAACCACGTGAAGGCCACGTTCTTCTTCACGGGCGCCAACGCGAAGGCCCGGCCCGGCGTCGTCAAGGCGGTGGCGGCCGCCGGGCACCAGATCGCCGGCCATTCCTGGTCACACCGGTACCCGCGGGACACCCCCTGGACCGTCGACTACCTGACCGGGCAGTGGCTGCGGACCAGGGACGTGCTGGTCGCGGAGTCGGGGCAGCGGGTGTGCTTCGTCCGGCCGCCGGGGGGCTACAAGACCAACGTCCTGGCGAGCACGCGGCCGCTGGGGCTGACCGCCGTCATGTGGTCGCTCGACACCCTCGACTGGCAGCAGCCGGGCGCCACGACGAAGGCCGCCACGGCCGCGATCGTGACGCGTGCCACCGACGTCGAGGGCGACCGGCACCCGATCGTTCTGCTGCACTCGGGCCGTGCCAGCGTCGGCGCGGCGACCGGCTACCGGGGCAACACGCTCGCCGCCGTGCCGACGATCATCGCCTGGTACCGGGATCACGGCTACCGCTTCGTCACGATGGACGGCCGGGGCTGACCTCCCGCTCGTAGCGCAGCGCCATCGCCCCGCAGGCCAGGCCGTTGAGCACCCCGACGACCACGTCGCTGGGGTAGTGCATTCCCACGTACACCCGCGCCGGCGCAAGGACGGACGGGTAGCTCAGGCACGCGCCCCGCACCGCCGCGCGGCAGCCCGGGGACTCGATGCGCCCGGCCGCCGCCCAGGCCACCGTCAGCAACGCCACCGTCGCGCCCACATGCCCCGAGGGGAAGGACGAGGTGGGTTGGTCGTGGTCGAGCCGCTCCACCGGCGGGCGCTCCCGCGACACCGCCGCCCCGGCGGCCAGGTACGCCACGGTCTCCAACCCCATCGCCAGCGCGGGCACCACCGCCTGCGGCCACGAGCGACCGCGGACGCGCAGCAGCGGGATGGACGCCACCGCCAACGCCACCGACGCCGGGACGTCGGACGCGGTCGAGACGGCCCGCGCAATCCGGTCCCGGACGGGCGTCCGCCGCGCCTGCAGCGCCTCGATCGCCGCCGTCTCGGCCGGCAATCCGCGCAGCGGGCCGGTGATCAGCCGTCCGGCGATCACGTTCGCCAGCGTCAGCGCCGCCGCCGGCAGCAGCAGCCGCCGCGCGGCGGACCAGGGGGAGGCGTCCGTCATGGCCAGAGCGTAGCCGCGGCCGCTCGCCCCGGGGCCGACGGCGAGAGCTTCCGGATGGCCGATCGGGGACGGGCGTCACTTCGGCGTCCGGCATGGGCGCCACCTCGGGAGCCCGGGATGGCGGACTCGGACGCTCGGCACAGCGGCGTCCGGGGACGGATCGGACCGCCGTCACCTCGGGCACTCCTCCGACACGCCCGCGCGGGGTTACGCCGCCCATCGCCGCGTGACAGGCTCAAGGCATGGTGGAGCGCAACGTGCTGGGAGGGCCCCTGCAGCCCTGCGGGACCGACCCGATGACCGGGTACTTCCGAGACGGGACCTGCGAGTGCGCCGAGGACCCGGGGATCCACGCCGTCTGCGCGGTCATGACGCCGGAGTTCCTCAAGCATCAGGTCGACTCGGGCAACGACCTGGTCACGCCGCGGCCGGACTGGGGCTTCCCGGGGCTGCGCCCCGGTGACCGCTGGTGCGTGGTCGCGCTGCGGTGGCTGCACGCCTTCCACGACGGGGTGGCCGCGCCGGTGGTCCTGGCGTGCACGAGCGAGCGGGCGCTGGACGTGATCCCCCTGCCGTTCCTGCGCGCCCACGCGGTCGACGTCCCCGACACCCCGGAGGGCCTCAGCTGAGCCCGCGTGGCGCCGCCCGCGCCCGCCGCGCAGGCTTCACCGATCTCATCATCGGTGTCTACTTTCGGGAAGTGTTCACCGCTGTCACGTAATAACGCGAAAGTGGCGGACGTTTCCTGAAAGTAGACACCGATGGGAGCACCCTCGTTCGGACGCGGGGTCGACCGCGCGGGCGAACCGGGGCGCACCCTCGCTATCGCAGCCCGGCGACCAGCTCGGCGACCAGCGGGTTCGTCCGCAGGTCGGCCGACTCGATGTCGGGGCTGAACCCCAGACGCACCACCACCAGGTCGGCCGAGGGCACCACATAGAGCCGCTGGCCGTCGTGGCCGCTGGCCCAGTAGGTGTCGGCGGGCAGCGAGGCGTCGACCAGGGAGCCGTCCGGAAGCTGGTTGGCCCACCAGCCGCGCGCATACCCCGGGTCCTCGGTCTGGGGCACCGCCTCGACCGTGGTCGACTCCTTCATCCAGCCCGCCGGCAGCAACTGCTCCCCGTCCCACTGGCCGTCCTGGAGCGCCAGCTGGCCGAGCACCGCCCAGTCGCGTGGGGTGGCCCACAGGTAGGAGCTGCAGACCGGGGTGCCGGTGGCGTCCGGCTCCCAGACCGCCGACGACAGGCCGAGCTTGCCGAACATCTCGCGGGGCAGTCCGCTGCCGGTACGGGTGCGCTCGGCGAGCACCTTGCACAGCAGGTTGGTGCTCCCGCTCGAATACTGCTGATAGCTGCCGGGCGCGTGGGCGGACGGCAGCGAGGCGACATAACCGGCCATGTCCGGTTCGAGGTACAGCATCCGGGTGATGGGGGTGCCCAGGTCGTAGGTCTCGTCCCACGCCAGCCCGCTGGTCATCCGCGACAGCTGGTCGATGGTGATCGCGCGGCGGCCGTCGCTCCATTCGGGACGAAGGTTGTCCTCGGACGTGCTCACCACGCCCTGCTTCACGAGCCGTCCCAGGACGAGGTTGGTGACGCTCTTGCTCATCGACCAGCCAAGCTGCGGGGTGGCCGCGGTGAAGCCATCGGCGTAGCGCTCGGCGACCAGATTCCCCCGGTGCAGCACGACGACCCCGCGCGTGCCGAGGCGCTGCCGCCCCGCGGCGTCGAGCTCGTCCCCGAAGGCGCGGGCCAGCGCCGCGGCGACGGGGGCCGAGGGGGCGGGGGCCGCGACACCGTTCAGCAGGTTCGGACCGGGATCCACCGGAGCGACGGCGGGCCAGCCGGGATCGGTCGGAGCCAGGGTGCAGCCGACACCCTCGGTGTACCAGGCGCGCTGGCGGGCCAAGAGCCCCAGAACGCTGGCCTGGCCGCTGGCCCCCTCGTCGTCGATGACCAGGTAGGGAACCAGCGGGTTCGGCGGCAGGTCGGCGTCGAGCGGCAAGGGATCGGTGGCGGCCCCCTGCCGTCCCGCGACGGAGATCAGGGCACACGCGTTGTGCGCGGCGTACCCCGTCCCGGTGAGCAGCAGCGGACGGGCGTACCAGTACCCGCCCACTCCGGCCGCCAGCACGACAGCGAGCAGTCCGACCCAGATCCTCGTCCCCACGCGGCGCATGGAGCGAACCTAGCCGCTTCCCCTCCGCCCGGCGAGGGGGAAACCCGTTCCGGCGGCGCCGCCCATGACCGCACCGCCCGTGCGCGGACGCTGGCCCTCCCGCCGGCATCGCACCGATCTCATCATCGGCATCTGCTGTCAGGAAGCGTCCGCCACTTTCGCGTTATTACATGAAAGCGGTGCACGCTTCCCGAAGGTCGTTACCGATGATGAGATCGGTGCACCCCTGGGGCGGCCGGCCTTCCGGCACGCTCGTCCCCGGGATCACCGGGCTGCGCCCCTCGGGACGCCGGCCTGCTCCCCTCGGGACCACTCGGCTCGTCCCGGGGACGAGCAGGCCCCCGAACAGCACGATGCCCGCCCGGATCCGCCGGCCCCTGGGGGCGGGCGAAGCCCGGACGGGCATCGTCACAGAAGTGAGGCGTCAGGCTCCCTCACCCGGGCGGGGACTAGCCGCCCAGCTCGGCGTTGACCTCGTCGTTGGCCGCCGTCAGGGACGTGGCCGGCTGCTTGCCGTTGTACACCGCGTCCATGGCCGGGCTCATGATGTTGCCGACCGCGGAGGCCTTGTCGGTGATCGGGAAGAGGAAGGTGGTCCCCTCCTTGACGTGGATCAGGAAGGCGTCGACGTCCACACCCTTGGCCTTGAAGGCCGCGGCGGCCTTGTCGGTCGAGGACGGGATGGCCGGGAAGACCACGCCCTTGTCACCGACGATGTCCTGGCAGGCCGCGGAGCCGAGGAACTCGACCCACTTCTTGGCCGCGGGCTTGTTCTTGGAGCCGGCCCAGATCGAGTCGGCGAGGCCGTTGTACATCGAGGAGCGCTTGCCGGTGGGGCCGGTCGGGGTCGGGGCGAGCCCGACGTCGATGCCCTTGAGGCCGTAGAAGGCGCCGATCATCCAGGAGCCCTGCGTGATCATGGCCGTCTTGCCCGCGCCGAAGGTGTCCAGGGAGTTGGCGGCACCGGCGATCGAGGGCATGTAGCCCTTCTCGATCAGGCTGGCCATCCACGCCTGGGTCTTCTGGAACTTCTCGTCGTTGTAGTTGTACTTGGTGCCCCACGGGTTCTTGTCCGTGAACTGCCAGCCGGTGGTGCCGGTGTACATGCTCCACTGGGTCTGGCCGTAGGCGCCGCCCGAGCCGCCGTCGAGGCCGAGGCCGTAGGTCTTGACCTTGGTCTTGTCGAAGCCCGCCTCGTCGCCGCGCTTGCCGTTCTTGTCGACGGTCAGGTGGGCGATGATCTTCTCGTAGGAGCCGCCGTCGTCGTAGTTCCAGGTCATGCCCGCGAGGTCATCGGCGGTGTAGCCGGCGTCCTCGATGAACTTCTTGTTGTAGAAGAGCGCGACGGTGTCGAAGTCCTTGGGGACGCCGTAACGGACGCCGTCCTGGCCCACCCACAGGTCGGCGAGGCCGGCCTGGTAGGTCGCCAGAGGGACGTCGCCGAGGGGCTCGAGCTGCCCGTTGGCGATGAACTCGGGGTACTTGGCCAGGTGGTCGGTGAAGACGTCGGGGGCGGTGCCGGCGACGAAGCCGTTGGTCACCTTGGTCCAGTAGTCGTCCCAGCCGGCCTGGGTGACCTCGACCTTGATGTCCGGGTTGGCGACGGTGAACGCGTCGGCGCAGGCCTTGTAGGCGGGGAGCTGGTTGGCGTCCCACAGCCAGTAGCTGACGGTGCCGGACGCGGCGGCGCCGGACGCGGAGCCCGAGGCCGACGGCGACGCGGCGGTGGTGCCGCTGCAGGCGGCGAGGGCGAGGCTCAGGGCGACGGCTGATGCCGCGGCCGCGAGCTTGGTGGTGTTACGCATCAATGGATCCTTCCTTGGACGGGACTTGCGGTTGTCGTGCTGGTGGTGGGCTTTACTTCACTCCGGAGTAGCCGATCGAGTTGATGACCTTCTTGCCGGCGGCGAAGAACAAGATGAGGACGGGCAGGGCGGCCACGAGCGTGGCTGCCATCAAGCCGGCCCAGTCGGGTGACCCCTGGGGGGTCTGGGAACGGAAGACGCCGAGGGCGACGTTGAGCACCCGGATGTTCTCGTCGCTGCCGACGAGCAGCGGCCAGAAGTAGTCGTTCCAGGTGCCGATGAAGGTGAGGATCGCCAGGGTGGCGATGGGGGCGGAGCTCATCGGCAGGATGATCTGGAAGAACGTCCGCCACTTGCCGGCCCCGTCGATGGCGGCGGCCTCCTCGATCTCCTTGCTGATCCCTAGGAAGAACTGCCGCATGAAGAAGACGGCGAAGGGGGTCATGAAGAAGGTCGGCAGGATCAGGCCCGGGAAGGTGTTGAGCAGTCCCAAGTTCTTGATGAGGACGAAGTTGGGCAGGCTGGTGAAGATCGGCGGCACCAGCAGTGCGGTGAGGAACAGCCCGAAGACCTGATCACGTCCGGGCCAGCGCAGCCGGGCGAAGGCGTAGGCCGCCATCGAGCAGAACACAACCTGGCCGATCGTGACCGCGGTGGAGTACACGAACGAGTTGCGCAGGTAGAGCCAGAAGTTCACGGACGCGCCCGAGCCGCCCTCGGCGACCGCCTGCTCGACCGACTGCAGCCCGAGGACGCGCTGGAAGGCGCCCCAGGTGAAGTCGACCGGCAGCAGCGACCCCGGATCGGAGGCGAGCGAACGCGTGGTGGACAGAGCCGTCCGGATCATCCACAGGAAGGGGAAGATCGAGAGGATCAGGAAGAAGATCAGCGTCGCCCAGGCCGCCACGCGGCCCCAGTTGATCGCGCGGCGGGGCTTGCCCGCCAGGGTGAGAGTGGTCATCGCAGGCTCCTTA
Source organism: uncultured Micropruina sp. (assembly GCA_964492685.1). GTDB lineage: Bacteria > Actinomycetota > Actinomycetes > Propionibacteriales > Propionibacteriaceae > Micropruina. Next base: position 8,730 of record CAZBMH010000014.1, on the reverse strand, counting down.
GGCGAGGTCGGACTCGTCGGAGCGCAGCAGGCGCATCTGGACGAACGCGACGAGGGCGAGGATCAGGAAGAGGATCACCGAGAGGGCGCTGGCGTAGCCGAACTGGCCCTCGTTGAATCCCTTTTGGACGATGTAGTACTGGATGACGCGGGTGGCGTTGACGGGGCCGCCGCGGGTCGTGACCGACACCGTGTCGAAGATCTGGAACGACCCGGTCACCGTCATCACCAGCACCATCGCCATGACGGGGCGCAGCAGCGGCATCGTGATCCGCCAGAAGGACGACCACTCGGAGCTGCCGTCCAGGGACGCCGCCTCGTAGACGTAGCCGGGGATGGTCTGCAGGCCGGCGAAGACCAGCAGGGCGGTGTAGCCCATGTGCCGCCAGACGTTCACGAACGCGATGGTGGGGATGGCCCACTCCTCGCTGCCGAAGAACGGCACCTTCCCGACGTTCAGCCAGTCGAGGAAGATGTTCACCAGGCCGATCTGGTAGTCGAGCAGCCAGTACCAGAGCATCGCGGCGATGACGTTGGAGATCAGCCACGGCAGCAGCAGGGCGCCGCGCAGGATCGTCGACTTGGTGAGCCGGTGCATCAGCACCGCCAGGCCGATGGCGATCGCCGTCTGGAAGACGATGTTCAGCACCACGTACTGAACGGTCACCCACAGCGAGTTGTAGAAGAGCTTGTCGCCCGCGAGCTTGGTGAAGTTGCCGAACCCGATGAACTTCGGCTCGCCGAGGAGGTTGTACGAGGTGAGGCTGAAGTAGAAGCCGCGCAGGGTGGGGATGAGGAAGAAGATCAGGAAGCCGAGGGCCGCCGGCGCGATGAAGACCAGGGCGGTCAGCAGGTCCTTGCGGTTATGGGGCGTCTTGTAGCTGCTCGCCTTGGCGCTCTTCGCCTTCTGCCGGCTGCTGGGCGGGGCCGCCGTCTGTGTTGTCACACTTACCCTCCTTTGGGAAGCGGCACCCTCGGGGTGGGGTGCTTCGCCGCAGACGCTACACGCGTAGATAGCTCGCCGCAAGACCTGTGAACAGAATCGTTTTGCCGTTGTTATCTAGGAATCAGACCCTTGACCTTCTCAAGTCTCCGCGAGTAGATTCGCACCCGTCGTCACCGCGTGTAGATTCATGCGGGAGCACACAGCAACGGAGAGGAGGTCCCAGCCATGGCTCAGCCCGCCACCACCCGACGCGTCACCCGCGCCGACGTCGCCCGCTACGCCGGCGTCAGCACCGCTGTCGTCAGCTATGTGGTCAACGACGGGCCCCGTCCCGTGGCCGCCGAGACCGCCGCCCGGGTGCGCGAGGCGATGGAGATCCTGCAGTACCGCCCCAACCTCAGCGCCCGCGCTCTGGTGAGCGGCACCAGCAACACCATCGGCCTGATCCTGGCCGACTCGCTCAACCCCCACTGTGCCGAGCTGGCGCTGGCCATCGGCGAGGCTGCCTCCCGCAACGGCGACCGCGTCCTGGTGGCCGACTCCCGGGGCGTGGACGAGACCGAGCAGGCGCTGGTCGAGGAGCTGCTCGCCCGCCAGGTCGACGGGCTGCTGTTCGCCAGCACGTTCGCCCACACGGACCCGCTGGCCGGCATCCGCAGCTTCGGGGTGCCGACGGTGCTCATCGACTGCCCGGGACCGGTGCCCGAGCGGGCCACCGTCGGCCCCGCGGCCGAGCAGGGCATGACCGATCTGGTGGAGCACCTGGCCCTCGTCCACGGAAAGCGGAAGATCGCACTGATCCTCGGCGCGGGCGGCTTCGGCAACCCCGACCCGCGCGAGACGGCCTGGCGGCGTTGCCAGTGGGCCCTGGGCCTCGACCAGGGTGACCTGATCGTGACCGAATGGGGTACTGCCGGCGGCTATCGGGCGGGCAGCGAATTGCTGGCGCTGCCCGAGCGCCCGGACGCCGTGGTGGCCGGCTCCGACATGATGGCGCTGGGGCTGCTCCGGGCGCTGCACGAGGCCGGGGTCGGGGTCCCGTCCGACCTGCCCGTGGTCTCCTTCGACGGCACCCGGCAGTCCGAGTACGCCTGGCCGCCGCTGACCGTGTCCAGCCAGCCGGTGGCGGCGATGGCCCAGGCCGCGGTCGACCTCATTGACAACGCCCCGCTCGTGGCGGGACACCACACCTTCCCGATGGACCTGATCGTCCGCAGCTCCTGCGGCTGCAACCCCTGAACCTCCTCCTGACGTTCGACACCTGTTGAATTTCCGCACCTCCTGACTTCCTGGCCTTCCCCGAGAGGATCCCGTCATGCCCGCCTCCACCTCCGTCGTCCTGCGCGGCGACGGCGCCAGCGCCGTCCTGGACATCACCGACGGCCGACTACCGGCCCTGCTGCACTGGGGGGCCGACCTCGGTCCGCTGTCCGGCGCGGACGTGGCCACCATGATCACCGGCAACGTCGGGTCGGTCGTGGCCAACTTGGTGGACGACCCGGTCCGGGTGGCGCTCCTCCCCGAGGCGTGGACGGGCTGGGTGGGCCGTCCGGGCCTCAGCGGCTCGCGGGACGGCCGGGCCTGGACGCCGCGGTTCACCACGACCGCCGTCCGCTTCGACGGTTCGCCCGTTTCGGACGCCTTCGCCGAGTTCGGCTGGGGGCTGCTGGAGGTCGACGCCGTGGACGAGGCCGCCTCGCTCGGCCTCACGATCGGTGTCGAGCTGCTGCCGGGCGGCCTGCTGCGGGCCCGCGCGACCGTGACCAACCTGGCGGCGGACGCCTACCAGGTCGATGAGCTGGCGATCGCGTTCCCGGTGCCGACCGCGGCCCGCGAGCTGCTCGACTTCGCCGGCCGGTGGGGCCGGGAGCGCGCCGCCCAGCGGCAGCCGTGGACCATCGGCACCCACCTGCGCGAGAACCGGCGGGGCCGCACCGGCGCCGACGCCGCCACCCTGCTGCACGCCGGCACCCCCGGGTTCTCGTTCGGGGCGGGCGAGATCTGGGGCGTCCACACCGGGTGGAGCGGCAACCACGTCCACTACGCCGAGCGCCTCGGCAGCGGCGAGCAGGTCATCGGCGGCGGCGAGCTGCTGCTGCCCGGCGAGGTCGTCCTTGCGGAGGGCGAGAGCTACTCGTCCCCCTGGATCTACGGCAGCCACGGCGTCGGGCTGGACGCGGTCGCGCGCCGGTTCCACCGCTACCTGCGCTCGCGTCCCGGGCACCCCTCCGCGGATCGTCCGGTCACCATCAACGTGTGGGAGGCCGTCTACTTCGACCACCGGCTGCAGCCGCTGCTGGAGCTCGCCGACCTGGCGGCGGCCGTGGGCGTGGAGCGCTTCGTCCTGGACGACGGCTGGTTCGGCGCGCGGCGCGACGACTTCGCCGGGCTCGGCGACTGGGTCGTGGCGAAGGACGTGTGGCCGGACGGCCTGCACCCGCTGGTGAACCACGTCCGCGGGCTGGGGATGGAGTTCGGGCTCTGGTTCGAGCCCGAGATGGTGAACCCGGACTCGGACGTGGCGCGGGCGCACCCGGAGTGGGTGATGGCGGCCTCGTCCGACCGCTGGCCCGTCGAGGCCCGGCACCAGCAGGTCATCAACCTGGGCATCCCGGAGTGCTACTCCTACATCCGCGACCAGATCTTCGCGATCCTGGCCGAGTACGACATCGGCTACATCAAGTGGGACCACAACCGCGACCTGATCGAGGCCGGCACCCAGTCGTCCGGGCGCGCGGGTGTGCACGAGCAGACCGCCGCCTTCTACCGGCTGCTGGACGAGATCAAGGCCGCGCATCCGGGGCTGGAGATCGAGTCGTGTTCGTCCGGGGGCTCCCGGGTTGACCTCGGGGTGCTGGAGCGCACCGAGCGGGTGTGGGTGTCGGACTGCATCGACCCGCACGAGCGGCAGCTGATGCACCGCTGGACCACGCAGCTGATCCCCCCGGAGATGATGGGCTCGCACATCGCCTCGTTCTCGTCGCACACCACCGGACGCAAGCACGACATCGGCTTCCGGGCCGCGACCGCCGTCTTCGGCCACCTCGGTATCGAGTGGGACCTGCGGCAGGCGACCGAGGTGGAGCGGGCGACGCTGGCGGAGTGGATCGCGTTCTACAAGGCCAATCGCGCCCTGCTGAACCGGGGCGACCTGGTGCGGCTCGACTTCCCGGACGCCTCGCTGGTGGCCGGCGGGGTCGTGGCCTTCGACCGCTCGCGGGCCATCTACTCCTTCGCCGCCTTCGACCGCTCGGACGTGGCGCTGCTGGGCCGGCTGACCTTCCCGGGGCTGGACCCCGACCGCCGCTACCGGGTGACCCCGGTGCTGCTGGGCCCCTCGCCCAGCGGGCTTCGCCCGCCGCCCTGGTGGGGGCTCGAGCGGGACCTGAGCCACGAGACCGAGGACCTGGTCGCCGGCGTCCGCCCCCGCCTGATCGCGGGTGACGAGCTGGGTGTCGTGCTGCCCGGCCGGGTGCTCGGCAGCGTCGGGCTCGCCCACGCCCCCATCGACCCCGATCAGGCGGTGCTGTACGTGGCGGAGGCCATCGACTGAGGTGGTGACCGGCCACTGACGGAGGCGACAGTGGCGGGTCACCGCCCATCGTCCGGCGAGCAAGCCCTGGGGCGCCCCCATTTCGTACGGGACACGCGGGGCCAGCCCTAGGGCGCCCCCTTCGTCCCGCTACCCGGACCCGGGCGCCGTCCGCCGTAGCCTTGGCGTCCATGGACAGACGTCTCGCCCGCTGGGAACAGCTCACGTCCGCGCCCCTGACGGTGGCCGCGCTGCTGTTCCTCCTCGCATTCGCCGCGCCGATCGTGTTCTACCGCTCACTCAGCGAGGGGACGCTGTTCGCCTGCGAGGCGGTGGTGTGGGCGACGTGGGGCTTCTTCGTCGTGGACTACGCGGTCCGGCTCGCACTGGCCGAGGACCGCGTGCGCTACGCCGCGCGCCACTGGTTCGACCTCGTGGTGATCGCGCTGCCGACGCTGCGGCCGCTGCGGTTGCTGCGGCTGGTGACGGTGCTGCGCGTGATGAACCAGCGCGCCGCCACGTCGATGCGGGGGCAGATCGGGTTGTATGCGGCGGGCGGCGCCGCGTTGCTGGCGTTCGTCGGCGGCCTGGCCGTCCTCGACGCGGAGCGGGCGGATCCGGCGGCCACGATCACCGACCTCGGCGACGCCCTCTGGTGGGCCACCACCACGATGACGACGGTGGGCTACGGCGACCTGTACCCGGTCACGGCCGTGGGGCGACTGGTGGCCGTCGGGCTGATGGTGGGCGGCGTCGGCGTGCTCGGCACGGTCAGCGCGATGCTGGCCTCATGGCTGGTCAGCCAGGTCACCGCCGAGGAGGACGTCACCGACCGGGCCCTGCTCGCGGAGGTGCGGGCGCTGCGGGCGGAGGTGGCCAGCCTGGCCGCGGGCCGCGTCGCTGAGCGTCCGGCGCCGGCGCTCCTCGACGAGGACCGGCCGCACGGCACCCCGACCAGCCCCGCCGCTCCTGATCGAGCCGCGCCGGCTGAGGTGCCGACCCCGCGGGCCGGGGCGGACGCCTGCGCCGCCGGTGACGACCACACACCCCCCACCATCGCGGACGAGCGGCGGGGCCACGCGACACCCTGAGCAGCACCGCCTTCCCGATCGCGCGGCGCCGCAAGGGAGGCAGACGATGAGGGCCCCGACGACCCCGATGATGGCGCAACCGCCCCGCGCCGTCGACCCGGCCGCCCGCTCGCGCCAGCCGCCCGCCTACGTCGCTCCGGTACGCACACCATCGAACGCACGTTTGATTATCGTTACCTAACCGTTATCAGGCAAGGCACGATTCTCGGCTTCCCGGCCGAAAACTGTCGGGGTCGACGCCTAGCGTTGTCGTATGGCCATCACCCCCGGGCCGCTCGACACCGTCGCGGCATTGCAGCAGATCGAGGACGCCCTCGATCGCTGCACCACGTCCCGGGCCGGGGTGGCTGACCGGGCGCGGCTGGTCCTGGCGGAGCGGGCGCGGGTGCTGTTGGGGCGACTCGAGGCCTTGCTGTGCACGTTGCTGGCGGAAGCGGACGCGACCCAGGCATCGCTGAAGGCCACCGGGACGCCCTCGTCGTCGTGGTTGGCGGCCTCCGGCACCCTGTCGAAGCGGGAATCGGCCGGGTTGCTGTACCGAGCCCACGCAGTGACGGGCAACGCGCCGGTGCAGGCCGCCGCCCTGTCCGGGGCGATCGGCGTCGGGCAGGCCCGCGCCATCGCCTCCGTGCTCGACGAACTGCCCGCCGAGCTGGACGAGGGGCAGCGCGGACGGGCGGCGGAGCGGTTGGTGGAGTTGGCGGGCCGCTTCGACGCCCGCCACCTGGCCGGGATGACCGGGCAGATCCTGCGTGAGATCGCTCCGGACGCCGACGCCGCGGAGGAGGCGGAGCAGCACCGGTTGCAGCGCCAGGCCGAGGTGGCCGAGGCGGCTCGGGCGTTGACGTTCTCGCACGATCGGGCAGGGTCGGTCACCTTCCGCGGCAGCCTGCCGATCCTTGACGCCGAACCGTGGCTGGCAATGATCGCCGCCTATGGCGAATCGCAACGCCGCAACGCGTTGGAGTCTCGCGATCCGCTGGCGCCGATGCTGACCCCGGAGCAGCGGCGCGCCGACGCGCTGCGGGCGATGATCCGCGACCACAGCTTCGGCCGCCGGGCGCCGGGAGTGGCTGGGGACCGGCCGCGGGTCGTGGTCACCCTGAGCTACGACGCCCTCCGCCGCCGCGCCCGCGAGACCGGCTTGATCGGCGACGGGGAATGGATCGGCGCCGCCGACCTGCGCCGGCTCTGCTGCGACGCCGACCTGGTACCCGCCGTCCTGGGTGGCGCCTCCGAGGTGCTGGACGTGGGGCGCGCGCAACGCCTGGTGACCCGCGGGATCCGGACGGCCCTCACTCTGCGGGACGGCGGCTGCGTGTTCCCCGGCTGCGACACCCCGGCCACCGCCTGCGAGGCCCACCATGTGGTGCCGTGGTGGGACCACGGCCCGACGTCGCTCACGAATCTGGTGTTGTTGTGTCATCACCATCACGCGCTGGTCGAGCCCGCCAAGTACGGGCGTCGGGATCAGTGGCGGCTGCGCATCGCCCCCGACGGCGTCCCCGAACTGCTCCCGCCCGCACGCCTGGATGCCGCCCGGCACCCGGTCCGTCACCAACGCTTCCACGCCCGTGAACTCGCCAGCTCCCGCGATCCCCGAGGCCGAGAACGTGCCACCAGCGGTACCGGGGACGCCCGGCCCCCACCCGACGGCTGAGCCACCGCCCGGCCGGCCACTCCGCGTTACTGCGGTTCGGGCACTCGAAGGGCCCACCGTGGGCATTGCGTACGACCGACGCCCCGCCATGGGACGAGTCGGCCCCGATGGGGGGCCGGCCACCCTGAGGTCGAAGCTGGCCTCCCTTCGATGAGGCGGACCCCCCGAGGCAGCCTCGATCCGGCGAGCACGAGTTCGTCTCGGCAACGACGTGGGTCGCGGGAATCCGAGGACGCAAGTCACCTTGGCCGCTTGAGGCGATACCAAGGGTCACCATCCTCGGCGGGACGACCCACAGATCAGCCGGCGAGGCCCCGCTCGATGGCGGCGATGATCTCCGGACGAAGGGCGGAGGCGGCGATCACCTTGTCCACCGACCCCACCCGAACGGCCCGGTGGATGTCGTGGACGCCGTCGAACTCGGCGGCGACCTCGCTGATCTTCTCCGAGCGCACCGCCGCCCGGAGGTCGGCCAGCTCCAGCCGCAGCGCGGCCTTCTCGGCGTCGGGCGCCGCCGAGATCCGGGCCTCCAACGCCTTCACCCGCGGGTCCGCGGCGGCCCGCTTGGTGACGTCGCCCGCGAACACCACGGCCGCGGCCGGCGCCCCGCCGATCACGGAGGCGTAGGAGCCCTCGATCGCCAGCACGGTCATCGCCGGGTTCAGCTGCTTGGAGAAGACCACGAAGGCACCGCCGTGGTACCGGGAGATCACCACGAAGACGATCGGCCCGCGGAAGTTGACGATCGCCCGTCCGATCTCGGCGCCGTACTCCAGCTGGAGGTTGCGCATCGACTCCGGGGAGCCGTCGAAGCCCGACAGGTTCGCCAGCACCACCAGCGGACGGTTCCCCGAGGCGGCGTTGATCGCCCGGGCGGCCTTCTTGCTGGACCGCGGGAACAGCGTCCCGGCCGTGTAGGTGTCGGGGCCGTCGGTGGGCGGGAATCCCGCACGCGGCACCGGCTTGGACTCGATGCCCAGCAGGCACACCGGGAAGCCGCCGATCCGGGCGTCCATCACCACGGCGGTGTCGGCGTCCGCCATGCCGGCCCAGCGCTCCAGCGACTCGTGGTCGGCATCGGTGAGCGCGGCCATCACCGTCCGGATGTCGAAGGCCTTCTTGCGGTCCGGGTTGGAGGCGGACGAGAAGATCTCGCCGACCGTCGCGAAGTCCGAGCCGGCCATGACGTGCGGGTATCCCGAGACGTCCCGGTCCGACGGGTCATCGGTGGCCGCCCGGCGCGGACCGTCCTCGCCCGGCACCACGTAGGTGTGGGCGTAGTGCGACAGCAGGATCTCGCGGGCGGACCCCAGGTCGCGCGCCCAGTACTGAGCCTGGCCGTTGGGGCCCATCACCCGGTCGTAGCCGCCGATGCCGAAGTTGTCCTCGGCGGAGACGCCGCCGGAGAAGTCCAGCGACTGCTTGCCGGTCAGCACCATCGCCGAATCCGGGGTCATCACCAGGATGCCCTTGGTGTGCATCAGCATCGTCGCCTCGGCGTT